>DATECU010000208.1:0-12666 GCA_035286745.1 Vicinamibacteria bacterium
CCACGTGCTTGCCCGCAAACACCCGGGAGTGGCCGAACTCGAGGTCGAAGGTCTGGGTCTTGAAGTTGAGCTGCACCCCCTCCCCGGTGTTGGGGTCCGGCAGCAGAAGGTTAGGCGCCTCCACGTCCAGCAGGTTGGCGAAGAAGTTCACCTTGAGAGCGCCCTTGCTGTAGTTCAGCTTGCCGTAGTACATGTAGGATCCGGACTGGATGTCGAAGGGCCCGATGCCGGTGTGGACGATGCCCTCGGTGCCGGCGACGCCCGCCCCGTAGATCAGGCGCCCGCCGTTTCCGAACTCCTGGTCCAGCCGAAGGTCGAGCTTGGGCTGGCGGGTCCCCGAGTTCTCGAAACGGGTGCCGAAGGAACCGGCGGTGCTGTCCGACGGATAGCTGGCGCCTCCCACCTTCTTGCCGGCCTCCCGGGGGTCGTCGATGACGGGGATGGTGCCGGCGGGGCGGGAGAAAGCGTCGGAGTTGAAGTAGCCGGCCGAGACCTTGTAGGCGATGCGGTCGCTCACCGCCCGGGCGTGGGTCAGCGCCCCGCCGAACGAATAGCCCATGTCGGTCTGGGAACAGCGGTCGCACTCGCGCTCGATACTCCCGCTCTGCAGGGTCAGGCTGGTGCCGGCGGCCTCGCGCGGCGACTTGGTGATGATGTTGACGACACCGGTGAGCGCGTTGGCTCCCCACACCGCCGACGCCGGGCCTCTGACCACCTCGATCTGCTTGATCTCGGAGGCGGACGCGGGCACGAAGTCCCACAAGATCAGCCCGAAGAAGTCGAGGTAGATGGACCGCCCGTCGAGCAGCGCAAGCTGCGAGTTGGACAGGGTGACGGTCGACTGCCGGCTGGTGATGTTGATGTCGCGGGCCGAGGTCTGGATGATGTTGAGACCCGGCACGCTGCGCAGCAGGTCGCCGTAGTTCTGCGCCGGCGAGTTCATGATGCTCTCGCTGGTCACCACGCTCATGGTGGCCGGGGCGTTCACCAGGGTCGATTCCACCTTGGAGGCGGTCACCACCACCACCTCTTCGCGTTTGACGACGTCGGTTTCCTTCTTCGGATCCTGTTGCCCTTCTGCCGCCGGCCCGGTCTGACCGAGGGACACCGACGGCGTCGCAACGATCATTGCGCCCAGACCGACCACGGCCAGGAGAGACCGCTTCATTCCGCCCTCCTTCGTTTGGATAGACGCCTCACCCGGAGCCCCCACGGGCCCCGCTCTCTAAACCCATTGCAAGCTGGCAATTACGGCGGAAGCTATACCACCAGCCGGGCCCTGTCAACGGCTGGGGCCGCTGTCTGACGCGTCGCGTCACCCGGGAGTTGGCACGGCGGCGGCCAGGGCGGCCAGCAGCCGGTCGTGGATGCCCCCAAAGCCGCCATTAGAAAGGATGACCACCCGATCGCCGGCAACCAGCTCTGCGCCAAGCGTGTCCACGATCTCCTCTACGCCGGGGATGAAGCGGGCCGAACCGCCGCCAGCCCGAATGCCCTCGACCAGCTCGGCCTCGGACAGTCGCTGCTCCGCCGGCACCTTGCCGGGGAGATGGGCGGCCGCCACGATCACCTGGTCCGCACCCCTGAACGCCCGCGCGAAGTCCGCCTGAAAGATCCGGGTTCGCGAGGTGTAGGAGCGAGGCTCGAACACCGCGACCAGCCGGCCGGCCCCGGCGCCTTCCAGGCCACGACGGAGCGCGCTCAGGGTCTCGCGGACCGCCGTGGGGTGGTGGGCGAAGTCGTCGAAGACCGCCACCCCTCGCGCCTGCCCCCGCAGCTCCAGGCGGCGCTTCACGCCGCGAAAGGCGGAAAGCGCCTCTCGCAACGCTTCCGGCTCGACGCCGACGGCGGCGGCGGCGGCGAGGGCGGCCACCGCGTTCCTCACGTTGTGCTCGCCGTGGAGCGACGACCGAAAGCGGCCCAGGTCTTGCCCTCGCCGGCGCAGACGAAAGCTCCATCCCTCAGGCGCGGGCACCACCTGCTCGGCGCTCCAGTCGGCCTCCACTCCCACGCCGAAGGTCTCCACCCGGCTCTTGGCTTGGGGCAGGATCTCGCCAAGCGCCGGGCTCTCGATCCCGGCCAGCACCATGCCCCGGCGTGGGATCACGTTGAGCAGCCGGACAAAGGCCGTCTGGACCGCCGGCAGATCGGGGTAGATGTCGGCATGGTCGAACTCGAGGTTGCCGATGATGGCGAGGTCCGGCAGGTAGTGCACAAACTTGGGGCGCTTGTCGAAGAAGGCGCAGTCGTACTCGTCCCCCTCGACCACGAAGTGGGGTCCCGCCCCCAGCCGGTAGCTGCGGTCGAAGTCGGCCGGCACACCGCCCACCAGAAAAGACGGATCGAGGCCCGCCGCATTCAAGAGGTAGGCGAGCAAGCTGGTGGTGGTGGTCTTGCCGTGGGTGCCCGCCACCACCAGCGAGGTGCGGCCGCGGATGAACTCCTCGGCCAAGAGCGCAGGCAGGCTGGTCATGCGCTGCTTGCGATCGAGGACCACCTCGACCTCGGGGTTGCCGCGGGAGAGCGCGTTGCCGATCACCACCAGATCGGCGTCTTCCGGCACGTTCTCGGCGCGGAAGGGTGAGAGGAGGCGAACTCCGATGGCCTCGAGCTGGGTCGACATCGGAGGGTAGACATCCTGATCCGAGCCCGAGACCAGGTGGCCCTTCTCCTTCAGCAGCCCGGCCAGGGAGGCCATGGCCGTGCCGCACACGGCCGAGAGGTGGATCTTCACGAGACCGCCGACTCCAAGACCTCGAACTCGGCCGTCTCCGCGCAGGCCAGGCGGGCCCGCACGCCGAACGGAAGCGTGATCTGCGGGCTCGGGGTGTGGCCGCTGGACAGCCCCAGGGCGATGGGGACGTCCCACCGGTCCAAGGCCGAGAGCAAGACCTCCTCCAGGCCATAGTCGTCGTTCACGGAGGGTGAGCAGCCCTTCATGTCCCCGAAGACGATGCCCCGCACGCCGTCAAGAGCCCCTGCCTCACCAAGCTGAGTCAGCATCCGGTCCACCCGGTACGGCGGCTCGTCGACATCCTCCACGAAGAGGATGGTGTCCTGGTCCGCTGCGAACGCCCACGGCGTCCCACAGGCCGCGGCCAGCAGCGACAGGCAGCCCCCGCGCAATACTCCCTCGGCCGTGCCCGGCCGGAGAGGCAGCAGGTCGCCCGGCTCCGCGGCGAGGAGCGCACCTTGGCCCGTCAGCGCCACCAACAGGCTGGACCGGTCGAAGGCACCGGTCGCCAGCTCGCGGCCGACCATGGGGCCGTGCAGGGTCACCAGGCCGAGCCGGTTCAAGAGGAGATGGAGGGCGGTGATGTCGCTGTAGCCGACGAAGACCTTGGGGTGCGATCGCAAGAGGTCGAGGTCGAGCCCGCGCAGGATCCCCAGCGCTCCGGCCCCGCCCCGGGCGCACACGATGCCTTTCACCCGATCGTCGGCGAACAGCTCCTCCAGGTCCGCGCGCCTCACGTTAGCCTCGCCGGCCGTGAAGCGGGCCCGCGCCAGGGTTCCCGGAGCGACTCGGACCTCGAAACCCAGCTCCCGCAGGGCTTGGCTTCCGCGCTCCAGGGCAGCGGGCTCCACCGGCCCGCCCGGCGCGCATACGCCCACCAGGTCACCCGGCCGAAGCGCCCGCGGCTTGATCCAGTTCATCACACCGCGATGCCGCCGCGGCCTGCGATCTCTTGAGCCAGGGCGACGCGCTCCCCTGCGCCCGCCGCCAGCCGCGCCTGCTTGGGATTGGGGTCGCGATAGGGCAGCAGGTACTTCTCCTTCAACCGACGAATGCGCAGAGCGGATGCGTCCACCTCCGTCCAGGGGATCTCCTCCGCCTCCACCGCCCGGATCAGGCCCTCGATGGCGGACGCCTGGGCATCATGGCTGGCGCAGACGGGGAGGATGTCGCATCCCGCCTTCGCCGCCAGCGCCGCCGCCGGCCCGGGGGCCCAGTGGGCCGCCACCGCCTTCATCTCCAGGTCGTCGGCGACCACCACGCCGTCGTACTTCAACTGCCGGCGCAGGATGTCAATCACCGGCGGCGAGAGCGAAGCCGGCAGCCGATCATCCAGCTCCCGCACCAGCACATGGGCGGTCATGATGGTGGCGACGCCCGCCTCCACCGCGGCTCGGAAGGGACGAAGCTCCACGTCCTCGAGGCGAGACCGGGAGTGGTCGACGGCGGGCAACTCCAGGTGCGAGTCGGTATCGGTGTCGCCATGGCCCGGGAAGTGCTTGGCGCAGGCCGCCACGCCCCCCTCCTGCAGGCCGCGAATCATGGCCACACCCAGCCGCGCCACCAGCGAGGGATCGTCGCCAAACGACCGCTCGCCGATGATCGGGTTTCTGGGGTTGCTGTCGACGTCCATGACCGGCGCGAAGTCGAGGCGGATGCCGCAGGCCGAAAGCTCCACCGCCAGGGCTTGCCCCATCTGCCGCGTCAGGTCCTCCGAGCCGGACCGCCCCAGCGCCCGCAGCGGCGGCCAGCTCGTCCAAGGCGAACGGAGTCGCGCCACCCGCCCACCCTCCTGGTCCACCGCCAGCAGCAGCGGGATGTCGTGGCCGGCGTCGCGAGCCACCGACTGCAGCTCCCGCGCAAGCTCCGCCAGTTGCTCCGGGCCGTCCACGTTGCGGGCGAAGAAGATGACGTGCCCCACGCCGAAGTCCCGAATCATGCGTTTGACGTCGGAGGAGGCCTGCTGGCCGTCGAAGCCCACCATGAAGCGCTGGCCGATCAGGCGCTGCCGGTCGCGCATGGCTCAGCCACCCAGCCGCTTCTTGACCGTGTCGCTCACCTTCTTCCCGTCGGCGGGCTTGCCTCCGGCCTGCAGGATGCCGAGCGCGGCCTTCATCACCTTGCCCATGTCCTTGGGAGAGGTGGCAGCCGTCTCCGCCACCGCCTGTTCGACGGCAGCCGCGATGGCCTCGGGGGAGGCCTCCTGTGGGAGGTAGCCCTTGAGCACCGCCATCTCAGCGCTTTCCTTCTCCACGAGCTCCAGGCGCCCGGCCTTCTGGAACTGCTCGATCGAGTCCTCGCGCTGC
The DNA here is from genome assembly GCA_035286745.1 of Vicinamibacteria bacterium. Classification (GTDB taxonomy): domain Bacteria; phylum Acidobacteriota; class Vicinamibacteria; order Fen-336; family Fen-336; genus DATECU01. The sequence goes on from DATECU010000208.1 coordinate 5,041, forward strand.
TTGACCAGGCTTTGCAGCACCTTGGCCGCTTCCGCCTCCTCGAGCGGCGCCTTCTTGTCGATCTCGCGGTTCTTGAGGGCGGCCTTGGCCATGCGCAGGACGCTCGTCCGGGCTGCGTCCTGGGCCTTCATGGCCGCCGTCAGGTCCTGGGCAATGCGTTCGATCATGGTCATGACCTGCAAGGATATACCGAAGCCCGCCGGCTTCGCGATATCCTCGGGGCCATGCAGAGAGCCGCGCCGGGTCTGGCCCTCGCCCTGGGCGGTTGGCTGTTCGCGGCAGCCGCCCTGGCCGACTCGCCACTGGCCCGGCTGGCGGATAGCGCCGCCGACGAGATCGCGCGCATCGCCAAAGGGGGGGTGGTCGAGCTGCAAGCGACCGAGGACCGCACCGGCCGCGGCCTCGCCCCCGACTTCCATGCTCTGGTGCTGGCGCGCCTCAAGGGTCGAGTGCCTCTGGCCAGCTCCGGACCTCGCCTGCGCATCGCTTCTGTGGTGTCGGAGACGCCAGGCCGGCTTTCGTTCTCCGCGCGTGTGGTCGAAGAGCCGGCGGGCACCCTGGTCGACCTGCTCGCGGTCTCCGTCCCCGCGGGTGGCGGCGATCTGACCTTCCTGCCCCAGCGGCCGCCGGCACCCAACGATGCCAGCCTGGAGATCTCCGGCTCCCTTCGCACGCCGGTTCTGGCGACCAGCATCCTGGACCTGGCCTTCCTCGACGCCGACCGCCTGTTGGTCCTTTCCCCCGATGAAGTGAGCCTCTACCGCTGGACGGGAGACGGCCTGAGCCTGCTGGCCCGGCGCCCCTTGCCCGGCCCGCTGACCCCTGTTCGCACCCCAGGCGGCCTCCTTGTCACCTCGGCCAAGCCGGACTCGTTTTGGGCCCTGACCAGCCGCGCTGCCCGGGCCGCCTTCATCTCGGTGGAAGGGAGCCGGCTGGTCGAACGGCAACAGGCGGACACCGTCCCCTGGCCGGCGGCGCCCCAGGGCCTGCGCTACCTTCCCGGCACCAACCTCATTGAGGGCGCTCCAGCCCCCTTCGGCACCGGGCCTGTGCTCGACTTGGATAGCGCCGCCGCCATCAGCGCCGAGGGGCGCCTCCTCTGCGTTGGGTGTCGCGACCAACGCGTGGGCCTGGGTTTGGCGGGCCTGTGGCCCGGCTTCCTGGCCGTGTCATCCCCGGCTCCCCCCGGGGCCCAGGATTCCCTGATCGTGCTGGAGCACACGGAGGCCGGCCTTCACACCCGGCTTCGGGTGCCCGTCGATGGCGGCGTGCGAGCCCTCGCCGGCCGGGTCGACCAGCGAGCGGCGCGGCTGGTCGCCGCCATCACGGTCCCCGCCGAAGGCGACTACCTGCTGGTACTGGACCTGGTGCGACCGTGAACCGACGCACCCTCGCCCTGCCCGCCCTTCTTGGTCTGGCCCTGATTCCCTGGGCAGCCGGGGCCGCGCTCGGCCCGCGCTACGGCGGCGAGCTTGCGGTGGCGGTAGCCGAACTCCCCGAGTCCCTGGAGCCCGGCGTCCCCCGAGGGGCGGCCGAGGGGCTGCTGGCCGCTCTGGTCCACGAGACCCTGGTCGCCGGCGGCCCCGACGGCGTGCCGGTGCCGCGTTTGGCGCGCGGTTGGGCTTCCGGCGCCGGCGGACGGGAGTGGACGCTGCGCCTGGCCGAGGGCGCCGCCTTTCACGATGGCAAGCCGGTCACCGCCATCGAGGCGGCCCGGTCCCTGCGCCGCTTCCTGCGGGCGGACTCCGCGTCCGCCGCGCGCTTCGCGCGGCACCTCGAAGGCGGACCCGCCTATCGCGCCAGGAGCACCGAGGACACACCCGGCATTGCGATTCAGGACGGCACGCGCTTGACGCTTCGGCTGGCGGAGCCGGTCCCCCTTCCCCTGGCACCGCTTTCCGCCACCGCCGCCGCCATCACCAGCTCCAGCGGAGCCGGCGCCGGCCCCTTCGCACCCGCCAGCTTCTTGCCCGCCAAGAGCCGCTCGCTCACCGCCTTCGCGGCCCACCTGGCGGGGCGGCCCTACCTGGACCAGCTCCGGCTCCTCCCCGCTCCCGAGCCCCAGGGTCTGGAGGCCGCTCTCTCGGCAGGGCGCCTCGGCCTCCATCCCCGGGTGGGCCCTGCGCCTCACGCGTGGCTCGCCAGCTTGTTGCTGATCGTGGATCCGGCCCAACCCCCTTTCGATCGGCTCCCGGCCCGATCCGCCCTGGCCGCCGCCCTCACCACTCCCGATCTGCTGGGGCAGCTCCTGCCCGGGGCCGCGGGCTCGCGCTCCTTGTTGCCTCCCTCCCTGCTGCCGCCCTTGGGGCTTCCGGCGCTCCCCACGCCGGGCCCGCTAGCCGGCGAGGCGGTGATGGCGGTGAGCCGTGAGGTGCCCCCGCTGCTCAGCCAGCGGGTCGTGGCCTACCTGCTGGAGGCGGGCCTCAGGGTCACCGCCCGGCCCCAGTCCCCCAGAGAGGCGGAGCGAGCCCGAGCCCAGCTCCGTTTGGTGCTGGCCAAACCCGAGGTCGCGGAAGCCGGCCTTGCCCTGGGCGAGCTCGCCTCCCTCGCCCCCCCGGTCCCGGGGGCCCAGGAGGCGTTGCTAGCGGCGGAGGGTGAGTTCAGCCTGGACCGGCGCCAACTCCACCTGCACCGGGCTGAGGCCGCCTTGCGCGGCGACTTCACGCTGATCCCGCTGGCCGCCGTCCCCTTGAGTTATGCGGCGCGGCCCGGCCTGCACGGCGTGGCCCTCGACCCCCGGGGGCGCCTGCTGCTGGAGGACGCCTGGCTCGATCCATGATCCGCCTGCGCAGCCTCCGCGGCCGACTGCTCACCGCCTTTGTGCTGGTGGCGGTGCCCCCGCTCTTGGTGCTGGCGGTGGCGGTCAGCACACTCTTGTCCCGGAGCTTCGAGACCAGCACCCGGGAACGTTTGGCGAGCGCCCTCCGCTCGGCGCTCGCCGAGGTCGACCGTACCCGCTCCGAGGCGAGAGAGAAGGTGCAGCGGATCGTGGAGCAGGATCTGCCCGCGCTCGCCTCGACGCCCGAAGGGTCGGACTCCGGCATCGGCAAGGGCTTGGCCGAACGGCGCGAGCTGCCGGCGCTCGAGTTGGTGGACGCCGGGGGACGCGTGATCTCCTCCCGCCACTGGGCCGCCGGCTTCGGCCTGCCCGATCGGGACCAGACCTTCCCTGGCGACCCGGAGCTACGGATCGAGAAGGTGGACCAGGACTACGGCCTCAGCACCCGCCTGGCGGTGATGGCTTCGCGGGAGGCCTCCTGGCGCGGGCGGCCGGTGATGGTGCGGGGCGGGAGCTTCCTCGACGCGGCCTTCTTGACCCGCCTCGGCGATCTGGCCGGCGTCGAGGTCGCCCTTCGCGACGAACTCCAAAGACAGTGGATCGCCCCCGATCGCTCTCCCCTCGCCCTGTGGGCCGACCCCGCGCTCGCCGGCTATTCCCGCGCCGCCGGCTATCGCTCCCCTGCGGTTTCGTTAGGCGGTGCGGCCTACCGCTGGGCCTCCGTGCCGGTCAACCCATCCCTGCTGCTGGTGGTTGCCATGCCCGCCGGCAGGCTGGAGATCCTGGCCTCCCAGGTGCGGCGGCTGGGCTTCGCCATCGCCGGCGCGGCGTTGTTGCTCGCCTTGGCCACCGCCTTCTTCCTGGCGGGACGACTCGCCCGACCCGTCCACGAACTGGCCCAGGCCGCCTCACGAGTGGCAGCCGGAGACCTGAGCGGGGAGGTCCGGACCGCGACCGCTGACGAGATCGGCGACCTGGCCCGCACCTTCAACGGCATGACGGCCGAGCTGAGGACTTCCCGTGAGCGTCTCCTGCAAGCCGAACGAGTGGCCGCCTGGCGCGAGATGGCCCGGCGTCTGGCCCACGAGCTCAAGAACCCCATCTTCCCCATCCAGCTCTCCATCGAGACCCTGCGGCGAGTCTCGGACCAAGAAGAAGGCGGCGCTTCGGGGAAGGACGGGCGGTTCCGTTCTCTGTTCCGCGAGTCGAGCGAGACGATCCTCGCCGAGCTGCGCTCGCTGCGCCAGATCATCGACGAGTTCAGCCAGTTCGCCCGCATGCCGCGACCCCGGCTCACGCCGACCGACATCAACGCGGTCGCGACTCGAGCCCTCGACCTCTACCGGCCGGGGGCCGGGCCGGTGGGGATCGAGACCATGCTGGCACCGGGTCTCCCGCCGATCCCAGCCGACCCGGACCTGCTGGGCCGCGCCCTCGGGAACCTGCTGGCCAACGCCATGGAGGCGATGCCTGACGGCGGCACGCTACGGCTCCGCAGTCTCGCTGGGCCAGACGCGGTGCTGATTGAGGTCGAGGACACCGGGCCGGGGCTCGACCAAGAGCAGAAGACACGCCTCTTCACGCCGTACTTCACCACCAAACGCGGCGGGACCGGCCTCGGGCTCGCCATCGTCCAGGGCGTCGTCTCCGACCATGGGGGCCGGGTGGAAGTCAGGAGCGAACCCGGCGTGGGCACGGTCTTCACGTTGGTCTTCCCCATCTGACACGCATCCACGTGGTACGCTCTCTTGCGTGAGGTCACCCGACTCCCGAAACGTGACCCTGGCGCTGCCCAAGACCCTCCTGCACCAGGTCAAGGTGCTGGCCGCGGAGCGACACACGTCCGTCTCGCGGCTCCTCATCACCGCCCTCGAAGACGTCGTGGGGCGTGAGGAGGGCTACGCCCGGGCACGCAGGCGCCAGCCATGAAGCCCATCATCCTCATCGTTGATGACGACCAGGGGACTCGAGAGTCGCTGTCTCGGGCCTTCGCTCTCGAGGGCTACACCGCACTCACCGCGGCCTCGGCGGCTCGGGCCCTGGAGCGGATTCAGGAAGAGCCGGTGGACGCTGTCCTCTCGGATGTGGTGATGCCAGAGATGGATGGCATCGAGTTCCTGAAGCGCCTGCAAGAGCGAGTCCCCGGCGTCCCGGTCATCTTGATGAGCGGCCAGGCCAGCTTCGAGACCGCGGTCAAGGCCACCCGTCTGGGTGCCCTCGACTTCGTCGAGAAACCCGTCAGCCTGGATCGGCTGCTGCTCACCCTCCGGAACGCCTTACGCCTGGACCAGTTGCAGCGCGAGAACCGCGAGCTGCAGCGCTACTGGCAAGACGAGCTGGCGCTCATCGGCGAGAGCCCCAGCATGGCCGCCCTGCGCAAGCTGGTGGAACGGGCCGCCCCTTCCGACGTTCCCATCCTGGTGGTCGGCGAGAACGGGACCGGCAAGGAGCTGGTGGCGCGGGCGATCCACGAGCTCTCTCCCCGCCGGAGCCAGCCCTTCGTCAAGATGAACTGCGCGGCGGTGCCGACCGAGTTGGTGGAGAGCGAGCTGTTCGGCCACGAGAAGGGTGCTTTCACCGGCGCCGCCAGCCAACGCCGGGGCCGCTTCGAGCAAGCCGACGGCGGCACCCTCTTCCTGGACGAGATCGGCGACATGCCCCCCGCCATGCAGGCCAAACTGCTCCGGGTGCTCCAAGACGGCGAGATCACCCGGGTCGGAGCCACCGCCGAGATCAAGGTCGACGTGCGCGTGATCTCCGCCACCAACCGCGACGTGGACGCCCTGCTCCGCGAAGGCAGTTTTCGCGAGGACCTCTACTACCGAATCAGCACCCTCACCCTCCGCACTCCCCCACTAAGAGAACACCCCGGCGACGTGGCTACTCTCGCCAGCCACTTCGCGGAGGCGGCTTGCCGGCGCAACCACTGGAAGTCCCGACGCCTATCGGCATCGGCCATCGACGTCCTCAAGCAGCAGCCGTGGAAGGGCAACGTGCGAGAGCTGAAGAACGTGGTGGAGCGGGTGCTCATCCTCTCCGACGCCGACCCCATCGATGAAGCGGAGGTGCGAGCGGGGCTGCCCGCGTCCTTCACCCCACGCGCTGGCGGCGTCCCCCTCGAGGGCGAGCTGCGCGACCTGGTGGACGCCTATGAACGCGAGGCCATCCGGGAGCGCCTGCGCCACCTGGGTGGGCACGTCACCAACACCGCCAAGAGCCTGGGCCTGGAGCGCAGCCACCTGTACAAGAAGTGCAAGCAGCTCGGACTGGACCTCCGGGAAGAGACCTAACGGGGCTCCGCCCCCGCCAGCGGAGCCCCGCTCCGTGCGCGAACCCCGACCATCCTCTCGCACAGCAGTCCCCACCTTCGTGGCTGCGCTTCCGAGGGTCCAGGCCCCTGGCGCGTCTTGACGCCGTAACTCCCCTGCATCATGATGCTCTCATGCGGACGACGCTCACTCTGGAGCCGGACGTGGTCAGGATGATCCGGGATGAGGCCCACCGCGCCAGGAAGCCAGTCAACTGCCACCGGCGGAGCCGGTGGCTTGATGAAGGCCCCCAGAGGGGGCCTTCGACGACAAGAACGGGGCTCAGGCCCCGGTCCGACTCATGAAAGGGGCTACTGCCCCTTCTTCGGCAAGGAAGGGGGCTCAAGCCCCCCAAGCATGAGCTGCTGCTCCTCGCGCTTCTCCTCGTCTTCCTGATTCCGGATGTACTCACGAATCAGCTGCTCGTCCAGACCTACCGTGCTGACGCAGTATCCTCGCGCCCAAAAGTGGAAGCCCGTGAAGTTCCGGTCGCGCCCCAGAAACTCGCGGTGGATCCGGATCGCCGACTTCCCCTTCAGGAACCCAACCGTATGCGCGACGCTGTACTTCGGCGGAATGCTCAGGCACAGGTGAACGTGGTCCGCCAGAGCATGCCCCTCCACCAGCTCCACACCCTCTTGCTCACACAGCTGGCGCAGCACGTTCCCGATCCCTCTGCGCAACTGCCCGAAGATCGACTTCTTCCGGTACTTCGGCACGAACACCACGTGGTATCTGCAGTACCATCTCACGTGCGATAGACTCTGCCACTCTCTCACTTCGGTCTCCTTCCGTGGACGGATTGGGTCCACGGAGGGAGACCCTCTCACGCCGGGCCGGCAGAGCCTCTGCGAGTCCACCGGCAGAGCCGGTGGCTTGCTTCTGAGTCAAACAGGTCGTCAACGAGGCGCTTCGCCGAGGTCTCACTGGCCCAAGCGATGGGCGCCCCCGGAAGGCATATCGGGTCCAGCCACACAGCGCGAGGCTGTTGCCGGGCGTCGATCGCAGCCGGCTCAATGCCTTGGCCGACGAGCTGGAGGACGCCGCGATCATGGTCAAGCCGCGCGGCCGGCGCCGTTCATGATCGTGCCTGATGTCAACCTCCTCCTGTACGCGCATGTCGCGGCCTTCCCGGAGCACGCAGCCGCCCGGCGGTGGTGGGAAGACCTCCTGAACGGAAGCCGGGAGGTGGGCGTGGCGGCGCTGGCGCTGTTCGGGTTCGTGCGCATCGTCTCGAACCCACGCGTCCTCGATCAGCCGCTCGCCGTTGAACACGCCCTGGCCCGCGTCGAGGAGTGGCTGGAGCGCCCTCACGTCCACTTTGTCCAGCCCGGTCCGCAGCACCTGAAGATCGCGTTCGGGTTGCTGCGACACCTGGGTGCCGGCGCCAACCTGACGACCGATGCCCAGCTCGCCGCCCTCGCCATCGAATACCAGGGCGAAGTCCACTCCAACGACGGCGATTTCGGCCGCTTCCCGCGCCTGCGCTGGGTGAACCCCCTCGCCTGAGCCGGCCCGTCGGCCTGGCTCAGAACAGCT
>DATECU010000209.1:0-7013 GCA_035286745.1 Vicinamibacteria bacterium
CGGCCAGCCCCGCCAGGAAGCCGAGGAGGGCCACCCCGCCGCCCGCAACAAGAGTTAGGTACAGAGCCAGCACCGCCAGGTCCTGAGGCGCCGCCAGCAGCCGGGGCTCCAAGCCGGCCGCCGCCAGGGACAGCGCCACGCCGAAGACCGGCCCCCCGAGAAGGCCCAGCCGCAGCGCCGCTCGGGCCGAGGCAGCCACCGGGGAGACGGCCCCGGCGCCCGACAACACGAAGCGGTCCAGGCCGGTGGCGAGATAGCCCAGCCGTCTGAGCTCCGCCCGAACCTCCTCGACCGAGGCCAGGGGGGCCTTGTCCGTCATCGGAGCCGAGGCATCGGGAGGGTCGAGGTCAGTTGGAGCCGTGACGGTAGATCACGGACAGGAAGATCCGCTGGGTGGTGGTGGTGGCCTGGGTGCGGCTCTCGGCGTCCACGTAGGTCCCGCGCTCGTACACGTAGGCCGCATCCAGCAAGAACGGTCCCACCAACACGCCGATGCCGCCGGTCAGGCCGTGAAGCGTGGGCGCCTTGCCGTCTCCTTGGTCCTTCCCTTCGGCATCGAGTGTGCCGGCGGAGCGGAAGTACTGCCGGTCGGTGAAGTAGCCAACCCGCAGCGGCAACTTGAGGCGGCCGCGAATCACCACGTACTCGCCCCCCAAGCGAAGCTGCTGGCTGTCCAACTGGCCCTTCTCGTCGCCGAGAGTCGGATAGGGAAGGCTATCGTAGCTCTCGGGCTCTGGGGCCGCCTGGCCTGGGAGCTGGGCGGCGATCAGGAAGAAGTTGTGGATCCGGCCCTTGGACCAGAAGGTGACCGTGTAGTCCGCGGACAGCGTGAGGGGGCTTCGGGGTCGCCAGGAGACACCGGCGCCAAACGCTCCGGGGATGTGAAGCCTCAAGGTCGAATCGCGCGCTTGGTTCTGGGTCCGGTTTTCCTCGGTGCAGGGATCGCCGAAGCAGTTGATGCGGTTCCGCGTGAGCGTCAAGTTGCCGGTGAACGCTGTCTTGCCGATCACGCCCAGATTCATGCTCTCCACCGGGCTCCAGATGAGACCCAGGTTGTAGTTCCGCGCCGAGAGGTCGTAGTCGATGTCCTGGACCTGAATGCGGCGCCCCGCCTCCTTGGAACGCTCCTGGGAGTAGCCGGCGAACCAGTGGTTCACGGTGACACCCAATCGCAGGTTGCCCCGTAGCTTGAGCCCGGTGCCCATCGCCAGCACGTCGAAGCCGCCCCGACTCGTGGTTTCGAAGACCGAGGCGAGCGCCCCCCCCTCGTCCCGCCTCTCGATGGTCCGTTCGCCCGAAAAGGAGAAGACACGCTGGAAGCTGACTTGGAACGCGCCCGACACGTTCCCCGACGCGGACTCGACGGGGAAGGTCGCAGCCGCGAAGTCCGGGGCGTAGCCCGTCAGGCGGTCGCTGGCACCGGAGCGCCGCTTGGAGAACGCGCTGCGCGCGCCTACCAGGGAGATCTCGGTGCGCCTCAGGTAGCTGAGGCCCGCCGGGTTCCAGGAGGCCGCGGTCGCGTCGTCAGCGCGGGCCAGGAAGGCGCCACCCATGCCCAGGGCTCGGGCTCCCGAGCCGAGGGACAGGCTGGAGAGGCCCTCGAAGTCCTTCTCGTCGGCTGGGATGTCCGGCCGGGGTGTCGGCTCGGGAACCTGGGCCCGCGCGAGGTCGGCTCCCAGGACGGCAAGGAGCGTGGCGGCCAAGCCGAGATATCGCCGCTGTTGATGAACGATGGGCAAGGGTTCCGGCCTTGAACGGAGGCCAGCATACCACGCTGCCAGACGGGCCACTCCCCTCACATCGCATATCATGAGGCCCCATGTCGCTTCTCGGCAAGCGCGGGGAGCTCGCGCTGCTCCTGGCCAGCGGGGCCTTGTTCCTCCTGATGGCGGAAGTTGGGGTCCGCCTGCTGGGGAGCGACCGGCCGCGCCCCACCGGCTACGCCCCGCTCAACACCAACCGCCGCGCCATGCGCCCACAGAACTTACGCGGCTATCGCGACCTGGAGCGGACCATCCCCAAACCACCGGGCGTGCGCCGGATCGTGAGCTTGGGCGACTCCTTCGCCTGGGGAGCCAGCGTCGAGTTCGAGGATGCCTACCCCCAGAGGCTCGAGCGCGGCCTTAGCCGGCGTCGCCAGGAGCCATGGGAGGTGGTGAACCTGGCCCTGCCGGGCATGAACACGGTGGACCAGGCCGCCCAACTGGCAGACGAGGGTCTGGCCTACCAGCCGGAGGCAGTCGTCCTGGGCTACGTGCTGAACGACAGCGAGGACGCGGCGGCGGCTGAAACCCGGCGGGCCGAGGATTGGCTGGCCGCTCGGCGCGCCCCACCGGGGGGCGTTTTCAACCGCTCGGCACTCTTCCGCTTGGTGCAGGGCCGGCTCTGGGCCACCGCCGAGAACCGGCGACGGGTCAACGGCTACCGTTCGATGTTCGCCGAGACCGCTCCCGGCTGGATCGCCAGCCAGCAAGCCCTCAAGACGTTGGGCGCGCGTTGCCGCGAGCGGGGGGTTCCCCTGCTGCTCGCCGTCTTCCCTCTCTTCGGGAACCCGCTCGACGAAAGCTACCCCTTCTCCGAGATCCACTCCAGAGTGGCCGCCGCCGGTGCCGCCGCCGGTGCCAAGGTGGTGGACCTCTTGCCCGCCTACCGCGGCCTCAAGTGGGAGATCCTGGTGGTGGACGGGGTCGATGACGAGCACCCTAACGAGATCGCCCACCGCATTGCGGCCAACCGGCTGCTCAAGGAGCTGGATCAGGTCCTGCCCTGGAGCGGCGAGTCCGTCCGCCAGGATGACGCGGCAAAGCCCTCCGCCGTGGCCCAGCCGGCCCGGCCACCGCATCCGTGAGCGGGAAGCGTCTTCGGCTCGCGGTGGCAGCGGCTCTCCTGCTGCGCTTGACCGCCGTCCTCGTTTCCGCCCGCGAGGTGGCCGACGTCTTGCGCTATCGCAAGCTGGCCGACCACGTCCTCGACGTCTCCTGGAACCCCTACCAGGCTCCGCGTCTTTACCCGTATCCACCGGTCTGGGTCTGGGCGGAGGCGGGTGCCGGCTGGCTGGCACGCCATGCCGGTCTGTCCTTCCCCGTCCTCATCAAGCTGCCGGTGGTGGCGGCCGACCTGTTGATCGTCCTGCTGCTGGGCCGGCGAATCGGCGAAGGCGCTGCCTGGCTCTATGCGCTCCACCCGGTCAGCCTGTTGATCACCGGCTTTCACGGCCAGTTCGACGCCCTGGCCGCCCTCGCCATCCTGCTCGCCGTCTTCGCCTTCGAGGATGGACACCGTGATCGAAGTGCTCTGACCCTGGCTCTCGCCATCGGCCTCAAGTCCTTCCCGGTGCTCCTACTCCCGCTGTTCTGGCTCCGGGATCGCGCCGGCATCGGGGGCAAGCTTCGTTATGCGCTCCTCGCCACCCTGCCGGTGGCCCTGAGCCTCCTCCCCTACGCCCTCCACGACTGGCCCGCCCTGCGCCGGGAGCTGCTGGGCTACGGCGGCGTGGCCGACTTCGGCTGGATCGGCCTGGGGCGCGGGCTCGGGTGGTTGGCCGCCGGCGTTCTGGCCAGGAGCGAGGCTGCGCACTGGGCGCTTTCGGTCGCGATCGCCAAGTTCCTGTTTCTCGCTGCCTACGCGGCCTTCCTGAGCCTGCTCTGGCGCGGTCGCCTTCGCCTCACGCTGGCCGACGCCTGCCTGGGCGTGGCCCTCATCTTCCTTGTGGGCTACGGTGCGCTCTCCGCGCAGTATCTGCTCTGGGTGGTGCCCCTGGGCCTGCTCAAGGCAACCCGGGTCCAGGCGTTCTACGCCGCCGTGGCGAGTCTGGCCCTCGTGGGCTTCTATCTCTTCCTGGCCCCGGGCGTCCTGCTGCCGGCCGCTCAGGCCCTGGTGAGCCGCGAGCTGGCGGGCGCCCTGTGGGTAGCCGGCGTCGCGGCGGTCCAGGGAGTCGCCGCCGGCTGGCTGATTCGGCTCCTTCGGCTGCGGAACGGTAACATCAGCCAATGACCAGCATCCGCGATTGGGCCGGCAAGGGCCCCTTGGCCCTGGCGCTCACGGCCGCCTGTTCGAACACCGAGGCCCCTCGCCCGGCCACCTCACCGCCGGCCCCGAGCCTTCCGCGTCCCAACGTGCTCCTGGTGATCGTGGACGACCTCTACGCCAAGATCGGCGTCTACGGCGAGGGACCGGCGACCCCCAACCTCGATCGTTTGGCGCGCCAGGGGCGCCGCTTCGACCGCGCCTACGTTCAGTTCCCGCTCTGCAACCCGAGCCGCACCTCGCTGCTCAGCGGATGGCGGCCGGAGCGAACCCGGGTCTGGAGCAACTCCGACGCGCCGCGCGCCCATCTCGAAGGCGCTACCCCCATGCAGGAGCACTTCCGGGCTCACGGCTACTTCACGGCCCGCCTGGGCAAGGTCTACCACTCGCCCTTCGAGCACGAGTTCCGCTGGGACCTGGCCTGGGATCCGCCCGGCGAGCCCGAGGCCGAGGAGAGCCGGCCCTCGGACGAGGACGACATCTCCGCCAGGCTCAGGGCTACTCCCAACCAGGACCAGGACGAACCCGATGGCCGAACCGTGCGGCGAGCCGCCGAGCTTCTGGCCGAGAAGCGGGATCGCCCCTTCTTTGTGGCGGTGGGGCTCCTGCGTCCTCACGGTCCCTGGATCGCGCCCCAGAAGTACTTCGACCTCTATCCGCCGGGCAAGGTGCGCCTACCGGAGCAGGTCCCCGGCGATCTCGACGACGTGCCGCGGGTGGTCCTGAAGCGGGGTGCGGAGCCCGACATCCCGCGGGACAAGTGGCCGGAGGCGCTGGCAGCCTATTACGCGTGCGTCGGCTTCATGGATGCCCAGGTCGGCGTGCTCCTCGACGCTCTGGATCGGCAAGGCCTGTGGGACAACACGGTCGTGGTGCTGGTCAGCGACCACGGCATCGAGCGCGGCGAACACGGGCTCTGGCGCAAGAACGTGCTGTTCGAGGAGTCGACCCGGGTGCCCCTGCTGGTCGCCGCCCCGGGCCTGAAGCGGCCCGGCGTCGCCACCAGGAGCTTCGCGGAGCTGGTCGATATCTACCCGACGCTCAGCGACCTCGCCGGGACGCCCCGGCCCCAGGGGCTGGACGGCCAGAGCCTGGTCCCCATCCTGGAGGACCCCAGTCGCACCGTGAAGGACGCCGTCTTCACCGTCACCAACCGGGGACGGCAATTGGGGCGGAGCGTCCGGACCGAGCGCTACCGCTTCACCCGCTGGCGGCCCGACGCGGCCGAGCTCTACGATCTCGAAGCGGATCCCCACGAGTACAGGAACCTGGCTCAGGACCCCCAGTTCGCCAAGGTGATCGAAGAGATGGAAGCCCGGCTCCTGGCCGGCCACGCCGGGGCCGTCGTCTTGGACCGCTGATTAGCCGGGGACTTGAGATAAACTCGACTGTTCGAGCAGGAGGCGGTGGGGTCTCCAAGGCCCACGAGCCGGGAAGGACCAGACGATGAAGCGGTGGACGAACCTCACGAAATCGAGGCTGGGCGAGCGTGGTGTCTCGCGGGCCCTCATGGCCATGCTGATGGCGACGTCGTGCGGTGGCTCGGGGCCGGCGACGCCGTCCCAGCCCAGCGAACCGTCGCCTCCGGGCCCGGTTCCGACGCCGGTCCCGACCCCGGCGGCGCGGCCCAACATCGTGGTCATCACCGCGGACGACCTCGACAACGCCTCCATCGCGTACATGCCGAACCTGCGCTCTCTGCTCATCGACCGAGGGCTCAGCTTCACCAACTCCTTCGTCACCACGCCGCTTTGCTGTCCCTCGCGGGCGTCTTTGCTCACCGGCCAGTACGCCCACAACCACGACATCCTGATCAACCGCCCGGCGGGGTCGCTGGGCCAGGTGCCCAACTGCTTCGAGCGCTTCCGCGACCGAGGAGGGGAGTCCTCGACGGTCGCCACCTGGATTCAGCCCAGCGGCTATCGCACCGGCTTCGTGGGCAAGTACCTCAATCGTTATCCGGGAGACATGCCGGGAGCCAACCAACGCCACGTGCCGCCGGGATGGGACGACTGGTTCGCCCAGTTCTCCGAGACCGGAAACGCCTACTACAAGTACTCGATCAACGACAACGGCAACCTCGTCGAACGAGGCAACCAGCCCGAGGACTACCTGACCGACGTGCTCAACAACCGGGCGGTCGATCTGGTGGACCGCTGGAGCGGAGACCCCGCCCGGCCCTTCTTCATCTGGGTCAACACGGCGGCGCCCCACGTGCCCATGGTGCCGGCCCCCCGCCACGAGGGGTCGTTGGAAGGCGTGATCGCGCCCCGCACGCCCAACTTCAACGAACCCGACATGAGCGACAAGCCATCCTGGTACCGCAGCCTTCCGGAGTTCTCCGACGAGACCATCGGCCGCCTCGACGGCCAGCAACGCCAGCGCCTGCGCTCCATGCTCTCGGTAGACGACATGATCGGGAACCTGGTGAGGGCCCTGGAGAGGTCCCAGGCGCTGGCCAACACCTACGTCATGTTCACTTCGGACAACGGCCTGCTGATCGGTGGACACCGGCTCTACCTGGGCAAGGATGCGGTGTACGAGGAGTCCATCCGGACGCCCTGGGTCGTGAGGGGCCCCAGCGTCCCCGAGGGCAAGAGCCTCGATCACATGGTCCTGAACATCGACTTCGCTCCCACTGTGGCCGAGCTGGCCCGGGTGGCGGTCCCCGGCGACGTGGACGGCAAATCGCTGCTGCCGCTGCTGAACTACAACCCGCCTGCTTCCGCCGCCTGGCGCACCGACTTCCTCTTGGAGCACTGGACCGACCAGCCGGAAGGTCTGCCCGATTGGTTCGCGGTGCGGACCAAGGACCAGATCTACGTCGAGTACCCGATGACCCGGGAGACCGAGTTCTACGATCTCGGGAAGGACCAGTACCAGCTCGACAGCCAGCACGCCAAGGCGCCGGCCTCGACCCTGCAGCCGCTCGCCTCGCGGCTAGCGGCGCTCAAGCGGTGTCGGGCGGCGACCTGTCGGTAGGGGCG
>DATECU010000210.1:0-10552 GCA_035286745.1 Vicinamibacteria bacterium
CTCTTTCGGGTGGCCTTCTGCCCGGCGTCGTCCTGGTCGAAGTTGACTACGACTCGATCGCCGAAACGACGCAGCAGGCGGGCGTGGGCCTGGGTGAGGGCGGTGCCGCAGGTGGCCACCGCCTGCCCGATGCCGGCTTGCAGCGCCCGGGCCACGTCGAGATAGCCCTCCATCAGCAGGGCATGGCCCTCGCGGCGGATCGCGTCCTTGGCCAGGGACAGGCCGTAGAGAGTGCGGCTCTTCTGGTAGACCGGGGTCTCGGGGGAGTTCAGGTACTTGGGCTCGGAGCCATCGAGGCTCCTGGCGCCAAACGCAACCACCTTGCCCGCCTCGTTCAGGATGGGGAACACCGCCCGGTTCCGGAAGCGATCGTAGTGGCTGCCTCCGCCCTGCTTCTCCAGCACCAGTCCCGCCGTCAACAGCGCCGGCAGCGGAAACCTCTTCCTGAGCGTGTCGAGGAGGTCGGTCCAGGAGTCGGGCGCGGCTCCGGCGCGGATCCGTTCCAGCGTCTCCTTCTCGAAGCCACGCCCCAGCAGGTACTCGCGAGCCCTGGCCCCTGGGCCGCTCCACAGGTTGCGGGTGAAGTGCTGGGCGGCGGCGTCCAGCAGGGCCAGCAGCTCCTCGCGCTCCTTGCGGTCGGGCCCCATCTCGGAGCTGCGCTCGGGCACCGGAACCCCGAAGCGCCGGGCCACCAGCTCAATCGCCTCCGGGAAGGCGACCCGCTCGTGGAGCATCACGAACTTGAACACGTCGCCGCCCGCCCCGCAGCCGAAGCAATGGAACAGGGGCGGCTCGGTGCGCACGTTGAAAGAGGGCGTCTTCTCCTGATGAAACGGGCACAGGCCCTTCCAGGAGGTCCCCATCTTCTTCAGGGACACCTGTTCCGACACCAAACGGACGATGTCCGCGGCCTGCCGCACCTCCTCCACGAAGCTATCGGGAAACGCCATCCCCTCCTCTATTCCTTCATCTCGACCACGGTGGCGCCGCCGCCGCCTTCGCTGGCGCCCCCGCTGCGAAAGGAAGCCACGTGAGGGTGACCGTGCAGCAGCTCCACCACCGCCTTGCGAAGCCGACCCGAACCAAACCCGTGGATCACGCGGATCTCCCGGCGATCGGAGAGCGCCGCGTCGTCGAGCAGCTTGTCCAGGAGCGGCAGCGCCTCCTCCACCCGGAGGCCTACCAGGTTCAGCTCGGCCGGAACGCTTCCAGGGGTTTTGACGCGTTCCAGCGGCGAGGGTCGCGCCGGCCGGGCCTGGCCGCCGCCTGCCACCGCCAACAGCTCAGCCGCCGGCACCCGCAGCCGCTTGCCACCGACCGCCAGCTCGGCTTCCCCGTGACCCAGACTCATCAACTCACCGACCACGCCCAGGGTTCTGACTCGAGCCCGCATGCCGACGGCGAGCGGGACCTCGGCCAGCACCGGCTCCGGCTCCGCCTCGGGCAGATCCTGAAGCCCCGCCTGCTGCGCCAGGCGGATCTCCCGCACCGCCTCGGTGCGGGCGGTGGCAATCGCCGCCGGCGTGAGCCTGGGGGCCGCCTCCACGCGTTTGACGGCCTGCTCGATGGCGTCGGCGGCCTGACGCACCAGCTCCTCGCCCCGGCGCGCCAGGTCCCTGGCGAAGCCGGAAACCAGGGAACGCCGCCGGGCCTCGATCTCCCGCTCCTCCCCGCGCAGGCGCTCCTCTTCGGCTCGGCCCGCCGCTTGCTCCGCCGCCAGCTTGGCTCGATCGAGCTGAAGCGCCGCCTGGTCCCGCTCCAGCTTCTCAAGCAGCGCTTCCGCCTGGGCCTCCTTCTCGTCGCGCCGCGAGCGGGCGTCGGCCACCACCGAGGCGGGCAAGCCCAGCCGCTCCGCCATCTCCAGCGCCAGGCTCCGACCCGCCACGCCTAACGTCAACTGGAAGGTGGGCTGGTAGGTGTCGGGGTGGTAGCCGAAAGAGGCGCAGGTCACCCCGGGGGTGGACTGGGCGTAGGCCTTCATCAAGCCGTGGTGGGTGGTGGCCACCACCATGGCTCCCCGGGCTCGGAAGTGATCGACGATGGCAACTCCCAGCGCCCCGCCTTCGGTGGGATCGGTGCCGGCCCCCACCTCGTCGAGCAGCACCAGCGCTGGCAGCGCCAGATCGCGGGTCATCTCGACGATAGAAGCCAGGTGCGCGGAGAAGGTGGAGAGGTTCTCGGCGATGGACTGGTCGTCGCCGATGTCGGCGTAGATCCGCTGGAAGACCGGAAGCCGGGAGCCCCGGGCGGCGGGAACATGAAGACCGGATTGGGCCATGAGAGCCAGCAGTCCCAGGGTCTTGAGGGCCACCGTCTTGCCCCCGGTGTTGGGACCGCTCACCACCAAGACCGGCGCCGCGGCACCCACCCGCAGGCTGACCGGCACCGGCTCCTGAGCCGGCCGGCGGGGCAAGCCGAGGCGCTCGGCGAGCGCCGGCATGAGCAGCGGATGGCGGGCGGAGATGAGGTCAAGCTCGGCGCGGCTCCCCGCCAGCTCCGGCGCCACCGCGTCCATGTCTCGGGCCGCCAGGGCCATGGCTTGCAGCGAGTCCAGCTCGCCCATCACCTCGGCCTCGAAGCCCAGGTCGCCGGCCACGTCGCCCACCCGCCCGGTGAACTCGCTCAGGATGCGGATCACCTCGCGGCGCTCTTCGTCTTGCAGGGAGACGATGTCGTTGTTCAGCTCCACCGCCGGCATCGGCTCCACGAACAGGCTCGACCCCGAGCCCGAGCTGCCGTGGATCACCCCGGGGAGCTGGCCCCGGTGCTCGGCCTTGAGCAAGAGCACATAGCGGTCATTGCGGGTGGTGACGATCTTGTCCTGGAGCAGCCGCTCGCTGTCCCGGGAGCGCAGGAACGACTCCATCACCGAGGTGAGCTCGGCCTTCAGGCGGAGCAGGCTGCGGCGTAGGGTGGACAGGCGCGGCGAGGCCTCATCGGCCAGCTCACCCGAGGCCAGAACCGCCCGGCGGATGGTGGAGGCCAGATCGCCCCAGTGCTTCACCTGGGAGGCGCGGTAGGCGAGGGAGGGAGCTGCCTCGAAGGCCGCCACCCGCCGCGCGATCTCGCCGGCCCCTTCGATGAAAGACGCCACGTCCAGCAGCGCTCGCGGCTCCAGGTGCTCGCCGCGCACCCCAGCCGCCGGCAGAATCCGGTCAAGGTCGGGAAGATCGTGATAGGGCTGGCGACCCAGATGCCGCAGCAGGAGCACCGCCTGACCGGTGCGGTCGAGGGCGGCTCGAACCTCCTCCGTCTCGGTGAGCGGAGCCAGGCGAAGCAGGCGGTCCTTTCCCAGCGCCGAGCCGGCATGGCTCAGCAGGAGGTTGCGAATCGCCTCGAACTCAAGGGTTCGGAAAGTATTGCCGTTCACGCCCCTCGCTCAGATTCCAACGGGAGAAGCCCCCCTTCGACCCAAACAGCTCCTGGCCCCAGGATTCACCCGAGACAGAGCCAAGCCGGTGTGTGAGTTAAGGGGAGGGGACACGGAAAGGGCGCCCCGTACCTGACCCGCCATGCCCCGCCTCCGGACCCAGGGTCAGGACAGGACTAAAGACAAAATGTGCAGAATCAACGGTTTTGTCAAGGTCGGCGGCTCAGAAACCGGGGCGCCGAGAGGGCCCGGGCGCGAACGTGACGGCAAAGAGGCGGGGCCGGGGCGGCCCCTGGGTCGAGGGGGCCAACGCCAGTAGGTTGTCACCTCGAAACAGCAGCCGGGCGGGCACGAACACGCGCTGAGTCGTCGGCTCCCCACCCAGGACCAGCGTCCCCAGGGCGATCCCGTTGACGAACACCGACACCGTCTGGCCGGGACGCCCCGCCATTTCCAGGGACGCGGTGAGCCCTTGGGGCCGCAGGCAGGGCAGCAGGATTCGCCCCTCTTTCCCCACCAGAAGGACCTCCGCGGTTCCGCTTCGCAGGTCGGGACCGAAGCCCTCGCGCAGGATCCAGCGGCTGCGCCCGGCCTGAAGCAGCGGGGGCAGGCTCTCGCGGGCCACCCGCGGCTCGAAGCCAAAGGACACCGGCCGCCCCCGATCGAGTTCGGCGGCCACCGCCAGCGAGCCGTGCAGGGTCGCCCACAGGGTGGGTGCGCTCTGCTCGCCGCGCAGCTCGATCCGCCGATAGGGGTCCAGGATTGCCAGGGGCAGCGCCAACAGGGCAATGACCAGCCCCGTAGCCGCGGCTTCCAGGCCCAGGCGCCTCGGCCAGGGGTGCCTCGGCCTCGGCTGGTCCAGGGCCGCGCAACAGAGCGCCAGCGCCGGCGGAAGGGCGTAGATGAGCAGGCGCTTCAAGTCAGAGGCCGAGAAGTGAAACGGGTTCAGCAGCGGCGGGACGATCGTCACCAGGAGGGTCCAGGCGGCGGTCAGGCGAACCGGTCGAGAGCGGTGGCGAACCGCTCCCCAGAGAGCCACCGTGCCTAACGTTAGAAGCGCACCGAGTCCCCCCAGTTCGGAACCCAACTGTCGCCCGCGCGCCAGCAGGTTCGTGAGCCGGCTCGGGGCTCCGGACGCCACCGCCACCGAGGTCCAGCCGAGATACAAGCTGAGAAGGACCCAGACCGCGGGCAAGGCCACCAGGCCGGTGGCCAGAAGAGCCCGTCGCCGGCCCTGGCTGCGCGCCCTCGTCAGGTACACCAGGGGCAAGAGCAGCAGGAAGAACTCCTTGTTCAGCACCCCCAGGATGGCCACCAAACCCAGGCAGGCCCACCCCGCGCCGGCCTGCAGGGCGAGCAGAAAGAGGATCTCCAGGGCAACGCTCAGCGGCTCGACCAGGACCTGGTAGCGCAAGATGGCGAAGCTCGGTGGGGACAAGAGGAAGGCCGCCAGGGCCAGCCTCGAGATGCCCACGCCGTGGCCCAACTGTCGGAGGTACAGGAAGAGAAGGGTGGCGGCGGCCACCATTCCCAGATGGGTCAGCCAAAAGAAGCCCCGCGTCGGGTCGCGACCGGGCCCCAGGGAAACCAGCCAGGGCGTGAGCACCCGGTACCCCCAGGGCGCCACCGTGAAGAACGCCGGGCGCTCGGCCATCAGGGCGTAGACGTGGCCGTCGAAGGCTGGGAGGTAGAAGCGATCGTAGCGGACCTCGCGGTAGTGGAAGGCGATTCCCGCCACCAGGGCCCCGGCCAGCAGGATGGTGCCGAGGAGACCGCGGTGGCGTTTCAAGAGCAGAGCCTCAGGCGGGCCGGCGCCTCAGGATGGTGGCCGCCAGGTAGCCGGCTCCGAAACCGTTGTCGATGTTGACCACCGCCACCCCCGAGGCGCAGGAGTTGAGCATGGCCAGAAGCGCGGCCAGGCCCTGGAAGGCCGCCCCGTAGCCCACGCTGGTGGGGACCGCGATCACCGGCGCTTCCACCAACCCGCCCACCACCGAGGGCAGAGCCCCCTCCATCCCCGCCACCACGATCACCACCTCCGCCTGACGAATGGCTTCGGTGCGGTCCAGCAGCCGGTGCAACCCCGCCACCCCCACGTCGTGGATGCGCTCGACCTGGGCGCCGTGGAACTCGGCGGTGATCGCCGCCTCCTCGGCCACCGGGATGTCGGAGGTGCCGGCGCACACCACGGCCACCCGGCCCGGGAGCGCTTGGGGCTCCGCCACCCGGGCGGTGATTACTCGAGCCGTTTGGTGATAGCGGGCGGCGGGCACCCGGGCCCGAACCGCCGCCGCCGCCTCGGCGCTGGCGCGGGTGACCAGGGCGTTCTGGGCGCGGCCGGTGATCCGCTCCACGATGATCGCGATTTGCTCCGGCGACTTGCGCTCACCGAACACCACCTCCGGAAAGCCCCGGCGCAGCGCGCGATGGTGATCGAGGCGCGCAAAGCCCAAGTCCTCGTAGGGCAGCGTCGCCAGTCGGCTGGCGGCGTCGGACGGCGAAAGCCGCCCTGCCCTCACGTCTTCCAGGAGGCTGAGGACGTCTCTCGGATCCACCCAAGACCCCTTCTTGCTCGAAGTTGACGCCGAAATGATGTCGGATAGACTATAGCCGCGCGCCCTCGCGGCACAACCGGCTCTGCCACCCGAGGCCTCGACCCGCGCCCGCTCTTCCCTCATCCAAGGGTCAAAAGGGAGTCGGTCCGCCCGTCGGCGGGGGGCGCTCTGACGGGAGCCGTTTGCTGAGGAGGTCGGTCCTGAAACGATCATGAGCCCAATCGAGTCTTTGGTCCTCGGCCTCTATTTCCTGACCCTCGTCATCCTCTCCGTTTTCGGGCTGCACCGGTACGTGATGGTGTACCTGTACTTCCGCCACAAGGAACGCCGCGCGCTTCCGGCCCCCCTGCCCCCGGAGCTGCCCAGGGTCACCGTCCAACTCCCCCTCTACAACGAGATGTACGTGGTGGACCGGCTGCTGGAATCGGTCACCAAGATCCGCTATCCCAAGGAACTGCTGGAGATCCAGGTCCTGGACGATTCCACCGACGAGACCACGGCCATCGCCTCGGCGGCGATCGATCGCTACCGGGAGCAGGGCTTCGACATCCACTACCTGCACCGCGACGACCGCCATGGCTACAAGGCGGGCGCCCTGGATGCGGGGCTCCAGGTGGCCCGGGGCGAGTTCGTCCTCATCTTCGACGCCGACTTCGTGGCCCCTCCCGACATCCTGGAGAAGACGCTGGGGCATTTCCAGGATCCGCAGGTGGGCATGGTGCAGGCCCGCTGGGGCCACGTCAACCGCGACTACTCCCTGCTCACCCAGGTGCAGTCGGTGCTCCTCGACGGTCACTTCATCCTGGAGCACGGCGGGCGCAACCGCTCGGGTCGCTTCTTCAACTTCAACGGCACCGCAGGCATTTGGCGCCGGACGGTGATCGCCGACGCCGGCGGCTGGCAGCACGACACCTTGACCGAGGACCTCGACCTCTCCTATCGGGCGCAGATGAGGGGCTGGCGCTTCGTGTTCGTCCAGGACCTGGTCTCGCCGGCCGAGATCCCGGTGGAGATGAACGCCTTCAAGAGCCAGCAGCACCGCTGGGCCAAGGGCTCCATCCAGACCTGCAAGAAGCTCTTGCCGGCGATCCTGGCGTCCGACCTGCCGAGACCCATCAAGATCGAGGCCGCTTTCCATCTGACCGCGAACTTCGCCTACCCGCTGATGATCCTGCTCTCGCTCCTGATGTTCCCGGCCATGGTCATCCGCTACAACATGGGCTGGTACGAGATGATGATCGTGGACGTGCCCCTGTTCCTGGGCGCCACCATGAGCGTCTGCTCCTTCTACCTGATGAGCCAGCGGGAGATCTTCGGCGAGAATTGGAAGTCGCGAATCAAGTACCTCCCCATGGTCCTGGCCGTCGGCATCGGGCTCTCCGTGAACAACGCCAAGGCGGTGCTGGAAGCTCTGTTCGGCATGGAGTCGGAGTTCACTCGCACCCCCAAGTACCGGGTGGAAGGCGCTCAGGACGAGTGGAAGCAGAAGCGCTATCGGGGAGCCCTGAGCTTCGTTCCCTTCCTGGAGCTGCTGCTCGGCGTCTACTTCAGCTTCATGGCCTACTACGCCGCCGTCAACGAGATCTACGGCACCCTGCCCTTCATCTTCCTGTTCCAGGCCGGCTATCTCTATGCGGCGGCGATGTCTCTCTTCCAGAACGTCGGCAAGCTGGCTCTGGTCCAAGAGCAGGAGGCCTGACGTTCCTACACGCTAGGCGGGGCGCATGGACATCAGAGGCAAGAGCGTCCTGATCCTCGGCGGCTACGGGCTGGTTGGTCAGGCCGTGGCCCGCCGTCTGATCAAAGAGCAACCCCGGCGCATCGTCCTGCTCTCGCTCCGGCGGGAGGAAGCGGAAGACGCGGTCGCCGCCCTGGGCCCGGAGCGGGGCCAGGTGGAGCTCACGGCCGCCTGGGGCGACGTCTTCGCTTTCGCCGACGTCAAGGACCGGCCCCGGCGCGAGGTGTTCGAGGACCCGGCACAGAGGTCCCGTCACATCGAGAGCCTGATCGACACCCTCTCCGAGCAGGCGGCCGGCGCCTACTACCTGTACCAGTTGGTGACCCGCGAGCGGCCCGACGTGATCGTCGACTCCGTCAACACCGCTACCGGAATCGCCTACCAGGACATCTACAAGACCAGCCGTCTCGCCTACCAGGCGCTCAAGGACGGAACCGATCTCCGGGAGAGCCTGGAGACCCTCCTGCTCACCGACTATGTGCCCCAGATGATCCGCCACGTCCAGGTGCTGTACCAGGCCATGGTGAAGGCGCAAACTCACGCCTACATCAAGATCGGCACTTCGGGCACCGGTGGCATGGGCCTCAACATCCCGTATACCCACTCCGAGGAGCGACCCTCGCGGGTCCTGCTCTCCAAGAGCGCCATGGCGGGGGCGCACACCCTGCTCCTGTTCCTGATGGCCCGCACCCCCGGCGGTCCCATCACCAAGGAGATCAAGCCGGCGGCGGCCATCGCCTGGAAGCGCATTGGCTTCGGTCCCATCCACCGCGGCGGGCGGCCGGTCGCGCTGCACGACGTCGACCTAGCCGCGGCTTGCGCCCTGGTGCCAGGCCAGCGCTTCCATTCGGTGGACCCGAGCCAGGGGCGTCCCACCGGCCAGACGCTGGAGAGCGTCTTCATCGACACCGGGGAGAACGGCATCTTCTCGCTCGAGGAGTTCTCCGCCATCACCACCGGCGAGCAGATGGAGTTCGTGACCCCGGAGGAGATCGCCGAGGTGGTGGTCCAGGAGCTGATCGGCGGCAACACCGGCCACGACGTGATCAACGCCCTGGACAACGCCGTCATGGGACCCACCTACCGAGCCGGGCTGATGCGTCACTGGGCGCTCGAAAAGTTGGTGGCGCTGGAGAAGGCGCACGGCGTCCGCAGTGTGGCTTTCGAGAACCTGGGCCCGCCGCGGCTTTCCAAGCTGCTCCACGAGGCCGACCTTCTTCGCCGCAGCTACCAAACCATGGACGCGGTGCGTGCCGCCACCCCTGCCGAGCTGTCACGCCGCCTGGCCGAGGACATCGCCGAGGACGCGGCGCATCGCCGGGAGATCGTCTCCATCGGCATCCCCATCCTGTTGCCCGACGGCCGCCTGCTGCGCGGACCGGAGTGCAAGATCCCGCCGGTGGCCTGGGCTGCGGAAAGCCATGAGATCACGCCGGCGCAGATCGAAGCCTGGACTCGCGCCGGCTGGGTGGATCTTCGCGAGCCCAACCTGGCCCTGTGGAAGGACCGCTTCGATCGCATCGCCGCCGAGATCGCCGAGCTTCCGGCGACCGACAGCTCATCCCGTTTCCTGCGCGATCGTCAGTTCTGGGGCGTCCTTGGCGTCATCCAGCCGGGCAAGCTGGTGGGCTGGATCTTCGCCACCGAGGAGAAGGGCGCCCGGATGAAGTGACGCTGGTTGCGTCACGCCCGCCGAACGTCATCCGGGGGGCGCGCGAGCGAGAGCCCGGCGGCACGAGCTGCTCGCGCCGCCGCAGCCCCGCCCGATTCCGTGGCATCCTAGGCCTCGTCCGAGGGGTTCGCTGATGACGCGGGAGCAGAGCGCCGTCATTCAGGCCGGCGTCCGCCGGGTGCTCTGGATCACCCTTCTGCTGAACCTCGCGGTCAGCGCCGGCAAGGTGCTGGTGGGCAGCCTCACCGGTTCGCTGGCCATGGTGGCCGACGGCTACCACAGCCTGGTCGACGGCTCCAACAACGTGATCGGCCTGATCGTGGCGGCTTTCGCCTACGCGCCTCCCGACCCCGGCCATCCCTACGGCCATCGCAAGTTCGAGACCGCGGCCACCCTGGTGATCGGTGGCGCCCTGCTCCTCCTCGCCTACCGCGTGGTGGAGAATGCCGTTGCCCACATCGCTCGCCAGCAGCTCCCCAGCATCGGCTTCTCCAACTGGGCGGTGATGATCGCCACTCTGGGTGTGAACTTCTTCGTCTCCTGGTACGAGGCCCGCGAGGGGCGTCGCCTGGGCAGCAGCTACCTGGTGGCGGATGCCGCTCACACCCGCTCGGATCTCTACGTCTCGCTGGGCGTCATCATCTCCTTTGCCGGTGCCCATGCCGGCTGGTCCTGGGCCGACGCCGTGGTGGCGGTGAGCATTGCCGCGGTGATTGCGGTGCAGGCGGTGAAGATCCTGACCCCAGCCTTCCATGTACTGACCGACCGCGCCGTGCTTCCCGCCGAGGGCATCGTCGCCGTGGTTCGGCAGGTGCCCGGTGTTCTCGACTGCCGGGAGGTGCGGACCCGGGGCGGCGGCGATGCCGTCTACGTGGACCTAACGGTATACGCCGACGGAGACATGACCCTGCGGGCGGCCCACGCGGTGGCTGATCGCATCGAGCAGGTGCTGAAGAAAGCCCATCCGGTGATCGTGGACGTGATGGTCCATGTGGAACCGGCGGAGAGACCATGAAGCCCAAGCGCCGCCGCCGCTTCTTCCTCGACCTCAAGCAGACCGAGATCGAGGGGGCGGCCAGCCACGACGCCGCCCTGTTCCTGGGCCGCTTCTCGCTCGCCGCGCTCCGCGCCGAGCTTGCATCGGCCGGGATCCTGAGGGCGCTGGCGCAACGTGGCTACCCCGAGGTTGAGGTCCGGACGGAGACGGAGGCGGGAGA
>DATECU010000211.1:0-11227 GCA_035286745.1 Vicinamibacteria bacterium
TTCCACGGTCGCAGGCGCGACAGCGGACCCGCCAGAGCTGCGGCCGCCTCTCGGCCCGTGCCGGGCTCGAGCCTGCCCAGGATGGCCCAGCCGGTGTCGTCGACGGCGAGCGCCAACCCCCAGGTGTGCAGCGGGTCGCCCGGGGCGGGGACGGTCCCGGTCTTGGCCCAGAACCCCCGACGGCTGAGTCCGGCGGCCGTACCGCCCGGCCGGGCGGCTTCGCGAAGTCCGGCCAGCACCTGGCGGCGGACGGGCTCGCCGGCCGGCCACGGCGTCCGCACCAAACGAGCGTACGACTCGAGGAGGGCGGAGGGCCGGATGCGAAGCACCCCCTCCCGGTCAGGCAGGCCGACAGCGGCGTCGGGCGCCAGCGTCTGGGGAACCGCGAAGCCTTCGCTGCCCAGGATGGCGGCCAGCGTTGTCGGCGGGGTGTCGGTGGCGAGCTGCCGGAAGTAGCTGTTGCAGGAAACGGCGAGGGCCCGCACCAGGTCCACCTCCCCGTGGCCGGCGCGCAGCCAACACGTCGAGCCATCGCAGAAGCCACCGGGAGGCGTCGCCGACGGGTGGGTGGACGCCCAGGCCTTGGCCACGAACGGCTTCTGGAGCGAGCCCACGGACAGCGGGTGGTCGTGAGCGCCGGGGTCGGCCTCGTACCCGGAGGCGCCCCGGCGCCAGGTGGTGAGTCGTGCCTCGACTCCCAACGAAGTAGCGGCAACCAACAAGGCGCAAAGGACACCAAGAACGGAAGACAGCGAGCGACGGCGTGGAACGTCGGGACTCATGACCGCGTGAGCCGAGGCTTCCGCAGCCGGCGTGAAGAGAGCCGGCTTCACCGAGAACGCAGACGGCCGCGAACCTCAGACCACGGACGCCCAAGGGATCGGCCTGCCCGGATCTCGTCATCGAGCGCATCGAGGCGACGATCCAGTTCCGCCCGCTGTTCGTCAGACAGCGGGATGTTTGCTGGCCGTTCGCTGAGCCGGTCCCAAAGGTCCTCCAGCAACTGGAGTTGCTCCTCTGGGTTGAGGTCGTCAAGATTGACGGCGGGGTGCGCCATGGCCCTATTGTCTCGTTCCTTCGATGGCGCTGCAAGGCGGGGCTAACACTGAGTTCAGCGGCCAGGCCCCATCGCGTGCGCTGGCCTCGTCAGGTGCAATGATGCAATGGACTCCTCCTTGCGCCGCGCCAGGCCCTGATGTGCCAGGATCGGCTCGGAAAGGACAGGAGGACCATATGGGAGAGCATACCGTCGTTGGCGTGGACATCGCAAAGTCGGTCTTCGAAGTCGCCGTGTCGAAGCAGCCGGGGAGAATCTCGGATCGCCACCGCCTTTCCCGCGGAGCCTTCCTCGTGTTCCTCGCCCAGGTCCCGCAGGGGACCGTGGTCATGCTCTCTCGTGCCTGATGGTCCCCGGCCTTCTTCGTGCCCTTTGTGCCTTTGTCGTGAAAAGCCCTTTGTCACTGCCCCGTGGTGCCGAAGACCACGCGTTCGGTCCAGCCGTTGGCCGTCTTCCGGCGCTCGACGGATAGCGAGGTCGTGGTGGGCATCCAGCCCAGCAGGCCGAGAACGCGGTCGGAGAGGGGGCGCACCTGCTCGGGTCGAGCGGGGCCTTCGATCCGGGCCCAGCGTTCGCCCTCGGCGCGCACAGCGGCCAGGTCGACGCGCGCCCAACGCACCAGGTCGGGGCTGGCCCTCGGGGCCGGGACCGACGCCAGGTCCTGCGCCGTGGAGGCCAGCCACAAGAAGCCGGCGGTCCGCTTGACCGCCAGCGCGGCCAGGCCGGGGCCGACACGGATCTCGTGAGCCTCGCCAGCCTTGACCACGGTGGCCCGCCCGGCACGCCGGGCCGCGGTGGTGCGACACGACTCGATCAGCTCCTGGTCGCGTGCCTCGGGCCACGGAAAGACCAAACGCCGGCTGCCGTCGGGGCCCAGCCAGTAGCCCCAGCCGGCAACGGGCTGGCCGTCGAAGAGGGTCTTCCAGGTGCCAAGCTCGCCTTCCTCCCAGGCGGCGGCGCCGGGGGCGACCAGGGGCCGAGTGAAGTTGACCGCATAGCGATCCTCGGCTGCCTGACGCGCCGAGGGCGGCAGCGCCACCAGGGCCGGGACCGGCTTATCGGCGGGCGTGGGGATGGGCTCCAGCAGGCCCGCTCGCAGCGCCGCCCAGAAAGACGCGCCCTCCGGCTCCCAGCCCGCGGCGGCCGCGGACGGAGCGTCGAAGGTGAAGCCCTCGGCTCGGCCCTCGCCGGTACCCTCCCGGACCTCGATCAGTTGGCCGGCTTCCAGGCGCAGGGCGGCCCTCAGCTTCCCGGTCTCCGGCCCCTCGGGGAACAGGAACTCGCGCCGGAAGAAGCGGTCCTGGCGCAGCGCCTCGAGGTTCAACTCCATGGAGATCACTCCGGCAAGGGGCGGTTCGAGGCCACGCCCCGCCGCCGCCTCGTCGAGGGCGAGGAGGAGGGCCCGCTCGCTGGTGGCCAGGAAGAGGCGCTCACCCGACCGCGCCCAGGCCAGCCCCATCCGGCGCTCGACGTCCTCGGAATCGTCAGCCGCGCCGAGGCTCACCAGCGCATAGGCCACGCCGCCATGGGTCTTCTCGGTTCCCGCGGGCGGCTCGACTGGCAGCGCGGCCAGGGGGGTCTCGATCACCAGGACCGCTTCCAGGTGGCCCACCTCGAGCAGCGCCAAACCGACGCTGCGCGGTTGCAGCTTGCGGATCTCCTGCCAGGTCCAGGGCAGATCGCCCGCCAGCTTGGACCACTGATCCTCGAGCTTGGAGCCCAGGCGCGACTGCCGCCAGGCGGCCACCAGGGGATCGCCGGGCTTGGCGGTTCCAGTCAGGGCGTTGCGATAGGCACCGGTGAGGGCAGCGTCGAAGGCGGTGGCGTCGGGGATCACCACGCGGACCGGGGCCTCGGGAAGCGGGAGCGGGGGACCCGCGCTTGCGGCCACCGGCCACGCCAAGAAGAGAAGCAGCGCGCGAGCGGTCATCGGACTCCCTCCGCTTGAAGCAGGTTGGCGAGCATCGACCAGGTGAGGTCCCGCGGCCGGATCGGCGCCGGCTGGCCGTTCACCATGCGATAGGCCTCGAGGCTCTTGGGTCGCTCAAGCAGCAGCTCGGCCCGCAAGGCGGCAGCGTTCGGGGCGCTGCGGTCGTCAAGTAAGGCCAGCACGGCCTTGAGCTGGTCCTCCTGGCCGGCCTTGGCCGTGAGGCGTGCCAGATCGGCCAGGGCGCCATCGATGGCGGGGCTCCGAAAACGCCGCGCCACCAGGTCTCCGACCAGCGCCCGGCTGTCGAGCGCGCCCATGGCCACCCGGCCCGCCCGGGGGGACTGGGGCAAGAGGCCCCGAGCCGCTCGCAGCCTGAGGAACGCGAGGTCCGGGTCGCGCCGGTTGTCCCAGGCGGCCTGCTCGCGAATCATGGCCACCCGGAGCACGCTCTCTTCGTCCCCGGGCCCCGGGCTCCGGAAAGCGGCTCGCGCGGCCAGCACGTCGTGGGGGTGGGCCTTCAAGTGATCGCCCAGGCCCGGCAGCACCGCCTCGGGCTTGGTCCTCCAGAAGGGGAGGGCGGCGGCCCAGACCGCCGGTGTCTTCTCGTCATGAGCGGCAGGCGCCCCCAACTGGCGCCAGCCATCGAAGGCCTGCTCCTCCGCGGGGCTCGGCCAGAGCGCTCGGCGGCGGGCAGCGAAGAGCGCGCTGGCGGCTCCCGCCGCGTCGCCCAGCTTGGCCAGAATCGCGGCTCGCTCCCGGGCGTGGGCGTGGCCGAAGGTCTGCGGCCAGCGCGCGAGCCAGCGCGGGGCCTCGATGGGGAGCAGCCTGGCCAGCAGATCGCCGATCGCGCCAAGATCGTCCAGAGCGAGTTGGCCGCGGAACCAGGCCTCTTCGAGGGCCTGGGCCAGGGCCGGTCGTTCGCCTACCGGGGTCAGCTCGAAGGCCAGCCGCCAGGCGGCGGGTGAGGTCGCGCCGTCCTCGCGCTGCTCCTGGAGCAGCTTGCGGAACCGCTCTTCGACCCCGGACGCCCTCTTGGCGTCACGGAAAGGCCTGAGCCAGACTCGCAAGCGGCCGACCAGGGCATCCCCGGTAGCGCCGGCTGGAGGGGGCATTGGCGCCGCCTCCGATTCCGGATCCGCTTCCTCGGTCGCGACAGTCTCGGGTGTCTCGGTTTCCGCCAGATC
The DNA here is from genome assembly GCA_035286745.1 of Vicinamibacteria bacterium. GTDB lineage: Bacteria > Acidobacteriota > Vicinamibacteria > Fen-336 > Fen-336 > DATECU01. The sequence goes on from DATECU010000211.1 coordinate 4,172, forward strand.
CAGGGTCAGCGCCTCACCGCCACGCGTCTCCGCCAGCATCGCGTCGACCAAAGCGATGGCCTGATCGTCCTCTCCGCGCGCCAGGTGGACGCGGACTGCCAGCAGGCGGGCGGCCTGGTCGCCGCCCTGCCAGGAGAGGAGCGCCAGCAGTCGCGGGCGAAGCGCGCCGGGAACCGCTGCCTGCTCGATAGCTTCCAGGGTGGTGAGTCGATCCCGCAGGGGCCGGCCGCTGAGCCAGGCTGCGGTGTGCGGCCACAGGCCCCCCAGCTTGGCCAGGCCAATCCGGGGCAGCGGGGCGCTGTCCGAGGCCCACAGCTCCCTCAGCCAGTAGCGCACCTGCTCGGGCGAAAGCTCGCGCTCCCGCCCCGCCCAACGATTGGCAAGGGCGGTGCGGAAGCCCACCAGGTCGGCGGTGAAGAAGCGGGGAGCCAAAGCCCCGCGCCGATCGTAAAGGTAGGCTAGGAACACCGGTCCCACCGAGCGTTTGGCGTCCAGCAGCTCCAGGGGAGTGGGCAGGCCCAACTCCTCGGCCAGAGCGCTCAGGCTGCGGAAGCTGTCTTCTCCCAAGGTCGCCTGGATTCCCCTCAGGTGCTTCTCGAAGATCGAGCGCGCCTTCTCTTTCTGGCCGGCAGCGACCAGCAAACGGAGGTGAGCCTCGATCCAGCTTCGATCCTGCGCGGCCCCCGGGAAGCTCGCCGCCAGCCCCAGCGCCAGCGGCAAGTCGTCCAACCCTTGCGCCAATCGAATGGCCAGCAGTCGGCGCTCGGTCTCCCCTCCGCGCTCCGGCGTCTCGATGGAAAGGAAGGGCGCCGTCCGGTCCCGCTGCCGGTAGCGGGCCAGCGCCTCCAGCACGTACCAGGCCTGACCCGGCCGGTCGCCCCACAGCGCACCCGGTAGGCGGCCCTGATCGACTCCCTGACCGATCACCCGATCGTCGCCCACCTCGATCGACTCGCCCTTCGCGTCCTTCCGGAGCCCGAACTCCGGCCAGCGCCAACGACCGTCCTGGCTCAGGACCTCGCCCACGCTCCGCGGGCCCCGCAGGCGGGCGATCAGCGGATCCTCCGCCGCTTGGACCGTGCCCTGCAGCAAGCGGCCGACCGCGTTCGACGCCTGCTCGACCGCTTGCCGCCGGGCCAGGAGCACGGGGTCGCTGGTGGGAGCCGGCTCCCAGAAGCGGAACCAGGCGGTGCGCGTGTCGGCGGGCAAGAGCGCGACCAGCGGCTCGACCTGCCAGCGGCGGGCAGCCAGCACCCAGAAGCGATCCCAGAGCCGGCGCTCGCCCATGATCGCCACCATCTCCTGCGCCTTCTCCGGCCGGCTGGCGGCGGCGCGAGCCCAGGTGGCGAGGGCGGCGGGGTCGTCCAGCCAGGAGGCCCAGCTCACCCGGTCGCTGGACGCGCTCAGCCGTGCATAACCTTTGATGCGGCTGAGCAGGTCCTGCCATCGAGGCTCCAGGAAGGCCAGGAGGTCGTCGGCCCGATCCCGTCGCAACAGATCCTGCGCCCACAAGCGATCGAGGTCGGGTGCCCGGAAGGCCACCCGTCCCCCACCAACCGCCGACGGCTGGATCATCTCGTTGCCGACGCGGTCCAGGAAGGCGAAGGGTGGTGAACCGAGCCAGGGCCCGGGAGTGATGGCCAGCCAGCGCTCGGCCAGCGCGACCCGGACCGCTGTTTCCAGGCCGGCGTGGGTCAGGAAGGACCACCAGCGGTCGAGACCCGGAGTACTGGGTTGGGTGGCCCCGGCCGGGAAGAGCTGGCGCAGCAAGAAGGCCTGGAGCTCCTGCTTGTTCTCTGGACGGGCGTGGTCCTCGAAGAAGAGGGCGGCGGCGGTGCGGAAGTCGGAATCGCCGGCGCGGTGACTGAGCAGGCGCAGGAACTGGTTGTTGAGGAGCGCGATCTCGCACTGCTTCGCCGGGCCGAGCCGGCTGCCGGCCAGGTCGCGGATGTCGCCCTTGGCGGAGAAGAGGCTCAAAGCCAGCTCGGGGTGGCCGTAGCCGAGCAACCGCTCGGCGGCCCGGGCCTTGCGATCCTGCTGCTCGCGTTGGCCGTCTGCGTTCTGCGGCGCTTCCTTGGCGTAGGCGGCGAGGGCCGCTCGTTCGACCTCCAGCGCGCGGACGCCGTCGCCGGCGCGGGCGTAGAGACCGCTCCGCCAGCCGGCGACACCCTCGTCGGCAGGCCGCGGTCGGTTCCATCCCTCTAGGTAGTCCGCGGCCTCGCGGATGCGGTCGGCTCGTACCATCAGGTCCGCCGCCTCCCGCCACAACTGGTCCCAGTCGGGCCTCACCGCAACCGCCGCCTTGGCCGCCTCGATGGCGCCATCCACCTGGTGGAAGGTGCGCTTGATGTCGCGTACCGCGACCGCCCAACGCACGTCCCGAGGGCTGCGCTGGTGTTGCTTCTCGAAGAAGCCCAGCAGCACGTCCCTCTTGTCGGCGCGGGAGGCGGAGCCGCACGCCGCCTGCAGCCAGTCGCGTTCGGTACGCCGGTTCAGGGCCTCGATCCACAGGCTGAGGGCGGTGCCCCACGCCTGCTCCAGGTCGGCGGCCCGCGCCAGTTGCTGGTAGAGATCGGCATGCAGATCGGCCTTGAACTTGGTAGTCTCGGTCTTGGCCAGCGGGAAGGGGTCGAAGGACGGGCTCTCCTTGAGGGAGAGCCGCAGCAAGAGGTGGACCGCGTTCAGACGGCTGCTCTCCCGCAGGCTCCCCTCGGCCAGCAGCCCCTCCACCGCCCGTCGGGCTCGGGGCAGGTCCGACGCCGCCAGCGCGTCGCGAGTCAGGCGCTCCAGAAGCGCCTGACGATGGCCGGAGCCGGCCCTGGGAATCGCGCTCTCCAGCAGGGCGCGGGCCTCGCCGCCCCTACCCACCCGGCTCAGGAACCCCAGACGATCCTCCAAGAGGCCCAGGCTCCAGGGGTAGCGGGTTCCAATGCGCTCCCATTCGGTCGCCGCGGCCTCGACGCCGCGGGTGCGCTCGACGTAGCTGGCCCGTTCCGCCTCGGCCCGCAGTTTGGGCACCCCCTCGGGCAAGGCCGCGATCCGGGTGTCGAGGGCCGCCCAGACCGCGTCGGCCTCGGGACCGCGAGCGTTCTCGGCCAGGAAGCGGGCCCGGGCCACCTCCAAACGAATGCGCTCCTCCTCGCTGGGGGCCAGCTCGGCGCGCCGGGCCAGCACGCCGGCCCGGAAGCCGATCACCCGCTCCGGCTGCCAGCGGGCGTCCAGGAGACCACGGCTCCAGTTCTCGGCCGCGTCCAGGAACTCGACCGCGGTGGCCTTGACCACCATGGCCAGCGTCTTCTCCAGCATCACGTCGCCGATGCGGCGGATGCCGTCGTACTGCTGGGGCCGACTCTGGTCGCGCTGCGCCTCTCGCTCAGCGCGCCCCCTGGGATCGTTGGGCATGTCCATGGCGTCGATCCAGTCGTCGGCGTCGAAGCTCAGGCCGGGGTCGGGTGGATCGATGCCGGCCAGGGGGAAGAAGGCGGAGAGCGCCTTCTCGTCCTCGGCGACGCCGGGGGTGAGACGGCCGATGCGATTCTCCACGATGCTGAAGACGCGGGGCCGCGACAGCAGTTGCGCCAAACGCCGGAGCGATCGCTGGTCGCGCTCGAACCAGGAACAGAAGCAGTCGCCGCCTTCGGGCCAGGCGGCGTCCAGGTACTCGCGGACCGCGCCCTCCACGTCCTTCACGTTCTCGCGCAAGACGCCGGTCTCGAAAGCGAAGTAGCGAGGGCGGTTCATGCTCTTGCGGCCCTCCTCCACCACCTTGAGCGCCTCGGCGTCGTGGTTGTAGTCCCAGAGCAGGGTGGCGAGCTGGGAGATGCGCTCGGGATTCCTGGGCTCGCGATCGACCATTTGCCGCCAGGCCGCCATGGCCGCCTGAGAGCGGCCGCGGTCTTCCTCCATCTCGCCCAGATCGGTCCACAGAGGCGTGGGATCGACCACTGCGGGCGCCGTGCGCTCCACCAGGGTGCGGGCGCTCGCAGCCTGAGAGCCGTCGAGGCCGTTCAGCGAGCGATGAAGGGACAGCACGCGTTGGGCGAGCGGGCCGTCGCCCGGGTAGCTGGCAGCCAGCCGATCGGCTGCGCCTACCGCTAGCTCGAAACGCGAGAGGCGCGCCCAGCCCTCGAACAGCAGCAGCTCCTCGACCGGCGTTCGGTCGCTCCGCTTCTCCAGCTCGGCCAGGCTTGCCTCCAAAGTGCCCCGCTTCATGGTCCCCGCCAGGTACTCCTCACGGAGCGAGGCATCCACGAAGAGGAGGGCGAAGCGCCGCTCTTCCAGCAGCGAATCGGAGACGATCACCGGGGCTGCCTGATCCGGCTTGTAGCTCTGGGGGTTGAAGCTCCTCTTCCAGGAGCTTTCCGAGACCAGGCGGCCGGCTTCGCGGAAGACCAGCGAGCTGTGGGGGAAACGCTGGAGCGCCTTGAGTCGCACCCAGTCGCTCCAGGCCACCAAACGCACACGGCTGCCCAGGGGCGGCTGTTCCGGGATCTCCAGTCGAACCTCTCCCGCGTTCAGGACCTTCTCGAACAAGGCGGTTCCCCGGAAGCGGGCCGCGATCTCCTCCGCCAGGCGCCTCAGGTCGGCATGGCGGTTCCTCTTGGCGTACCATCGCGCGCTGCGAGCCCAGATGCCGGACCCCGGGAAGCGGCTGAGCGCCCGCTCGTAGCGGGGCCCCAGCTCGTCGTCGAGGTTCCAGCGCTCGAGGCGCTCGGCCAGCTCCAGCCACAGCTCCTCGGCGTCGGGCAGGCGGTCCATCTCGGTGAGCACCAGGTCCAAGGACGTTCGGTGCGAGGGATCGCGGCTCTCCAGGCGAGCCAGCGCATCCTCGATCAGGTCGGCGTAGGTCGGCTCCGAGGGCCGGGGTGGGACGCGGGTCCAAGGCTGCGGGGCCTCTCCTTCCTCCCCCTCGCCCGGCTCATAGGCCGAGTAGTAGGTCGGGGTCTGCCTCAGCTTGGGCTGGCTGCCGTCCGTGGCCCGGAAGCGCAGGCGGGCCTTGAACAGGCGCAGCTCTTCCGCGATCGGAACGCTGACCTGACGCGCCGCCAGCAGCGCGATCCGGCGACCCTCATCGGCGGCCGCCGGCGAGCCGGTCTCGATCAGGGGAAGCAGGGCCAGAGCGGCCTTCCCCTCGCCGCGTTCCACATAACGCTCCATGATGGCGGCGCGAAGCTCCGGGAGCTCCTGATGCTGGGGCGAGCGGCGCAGCAGCTCGTCGACCAGGACCCGGGCGGTCTTGAAGGTGCGGTCGGGCAGCGACTCGCTCTCCAGTCGCGCCAGGGCGTCCGGCCAGTCTTGACCCGTGAGCAGGAAGGAGACCCCGCCGGTCCAGAAGCCGGGAGTGCGGTCCAACTGGGTCACCCAGCGGTAGGCTTCATCGTTGTAGGTGCCCCAGGCCAGCGGGCGACCGCCGGCCTTGAGGGCCAGACGGCTGAGTGCCGCCAGGTCCGCGACCTGCTCCGCGGGGCTCGCCAGGTGGGCCGCGGCCAGCGCGGCGCGGAACGCCTCCGGCACCGCGTCGATCTCCCCGTAGAGACGTGCCAGCAACCGGTGAGCCTGACGATCCAGGCCGCTCTCGTAGCGTCGCTCCATCTGGCGCAGCAGATCGGCCGCCGCGTCGCCCCGGCCCTGACCTTCGAAGTAGGTGGCCAGGCGCAAGAGAGCCGCCGGGTCGAAGCCAGCGTCGAGGACTCCCCGCCAGCTCTCAGGCGAGCCGCCGGCGGCCCGATCCACACGTTGTGCGTAGGCACGCCGGAAGTCGATGCTCCAGGGTTCGGCGACGGCCGCGTCCAGGACCCGGTAGGCTTGCTGGTGATCGCCGTGGGCGGCCAGCAGGTCGGAGCGCAGCAGCAGGCGCCGCTCCGGGGTCATGGCCGTGCTGGCGGCGAGTCCTTGGTCCGCTTCCGCCAAACGGCCCGCCTGGACCAGCTCCCGCAACCAGTCCTCGACCGCCTGCGGATCCTCCGGGAACATCCGGGCTCGAGCCTGTCGAAGCGCCAGGGGGTCGGCCTGCTCCGGGTGTTGGCCGGCCCAGACGATGCGCTGGTTGGCCAGCGCTCGCTTGGCCTCGGCCGGCAGCCCCGGCAGGGCTCGCTCGGCGGCGCGGAACGCGGCCGCCATCTCCAGGCGGGAGGCAGCCCAGCGGGCGGTCTCGGCCCAGGCCTCCGGCCCTTCCTTCTCCGCCCACTGCTCCAGGGCCGCCAGCGCGCCCTTGCGATCGCCTAACTCGCTCTTGACCTCGGCCAGATGGCGGAGAGCCGCCGTCTCGCTGCGGGCCGAGAGCAGTTGGGCCAGCTCCGCCGGGGGCGTCGGGTAGTGGACCCGGTGGCCCTCGACCAACGAGAACCGGGTGGCCAGGGAGTAGATCCAGTCGGCCTCGGTCATCTCTTCCCAGGGGATGTGGGAAGCCGCCAGGCTGACCAGGGCCAGGGGGACCAGGACCAGTGCGCGCCGCTTGGTCACTGCCGCACCTCCAGGGTGGCACGGGCGAAGCCGTGGTTCTTGGCCCCGTCCACCGCCTCGAACAGGACCTCTTGAACGCCGGAGAGCCTCCCCGGCAGGCGGAGCCAGCCCACCGACCGTTTGGCGGAGGCGTCCCAACGGAGGGGGATGGGGGGAGCGTCGCCGACGCGAGCCGTGAGCAGGACCACGTCCTCATCGGTGCGAACGGTCACCCGTACCGCCTCACCAGCCCGGGCTACGCCCGGCAGATCCGGCCGAATCAGCGGAGCCCGCCCGTCCAGGACAAAGTGCTTGGTCTCGGAGAGGCGCGCCCCGCTCGAGTCGCGGATCAGGATCCGGACCGCATAACGGCCATCGGGGAAGCCCTCCGGGACCAGGAAGCGGCCTTCCCACAAGTTGCTGGCCGGCCGGTGCCGAAGATCGAGCTTGAGTCCGAAGGGGAAGAGCGCGGTCGCGGACAGGGTGCCCGGATCGCACTCCACGCGCAGGACCGGATCGCCGGGCTGGATGCGCCGGGGGCGGAGCAGGGAGCGGGGGGCGGCCAGGAAGGCGGTGTAGGGGGTGACGAACTTGTAGCGCTTGGAGAGGGCGATG
>DATECU010000212.1:0-7795 GCA_035286745.1 Vicinamibacteria bacterium
GGAGCCGATGTTGTCGACCAGGCCCCTGGCCAGGGCGCGGTCGCTGCCGTTGGCGGCGGAGTCGGCATCGGTCTCGACCAACTGGAACTTCAGGGAGGAACTGCCCGAGTTCAGGACCAGGACCTTCACCGTTTGCCTCCCGTCACCGCCACACCCTTCTCGTCGTATTCGAAGAAGCCGCGCCCTGACTTGCGACCCAGGTGGCCGGCCCGGATCATCTTGCGCAGCAGCGGGCAGGGACGGTACTTGAGGTCGCCCAGCTCGTCGAAGAGGTACTGCATCCAACGCATGATCTCGTCCAGGCCGATGCGGTCGGCCAGCGCCAGCGGACCCATGGGCAGGCCGTAGCCCAGCTTCATCGAGGTGTCCACCGCCTCGGCGCTGGCCACCCCCTCCATCACCACGTGCATGGCCTCGTTCAGGAAGGGCAGCATCACCCGCGTGGTCACGTAGCCCGGGTACTCGAAGACCTCGATACCGGTCTTGCCCAGCACCCGCACGAACTCCAGAGCGGCGTGGTAGGTGGCGTCCGAGGTGGCCAGGCCGCGCACCACCTCGACCAGCGGCACCCGGGGCACCGGGTTCAAGAAGTGCAGGCCGATCACCCGATCCGGGCGGTGGGTGTGGGTGGCGATCTCGGTGATGGACAGGGTGGAGGTGTTGGTGGCGAGCACGTCTTCGGGAGGACAAATGCGGTCCAGCTCGCGGAACAGCTCGCACTTGAGATCGAGGTCCTCCGGCACCGCCTCGACCAGCAGATGGGCCGCCTCCAGCGCGCCCAAGTCGGGCACGCTGCGGATACGGGCGAGCGCCGCCCTCTTCTCACCCTCGGTTCGACGCCACTTGGCGATGTCCCGGTCCAGGCTGGCGGCGACGCTGGCGAGGGCCGCCTGCGCCAGCTCCGGCGTGCGTTCATAGAGGAGGACGTCGATGCCGGCGGTTGCGCAGGCGATGGCGATGCCCTGGCCCATGGTTCCGCCGCCCACGATCCCAACCGTGCTGATGCTCAACCCGTTGCCCCTTTCTCGCGGGCCCACCCGAAACGGCGCCGCCGACCAATCGTAGCTCGCGGCCCTCGACAGTGCACGCGCGGAGGGCGCTCCTCGATGCTCTAGACCGTTTGGCTCATGGGTGCCTTGAGCGCCTCTCGGCTCCCTCGTATGATGGGGCGCCTCCGAGGCAACCCATGTTCTGGACCCAGGTCTTCGCCGAAGCCCGAGCCGACCACACCGCCGCCCTGTTCGGGGGCGTCGCCGGCGTGCTGTTGCTGGCGCGCCTGCTGGTGCCGGCCGAGAAGGGCTTGCGCCGCGGCTTGGCCGTCCTCTTCGGCATCCACCTGGGATTCGTGGCCACCGCCGGCCTGCTGCGGTTCTTGGGCTCCGCGGCTGCCGGCGACTTGCAGATGCTGGCTCGCGTGGTCGCCGCTGTCTGCGCCGTCAAGGCGTTGGCGGTGCTGCTCTTCCGCATCCTCCTGCCCTGGCTCCGCCTCTCCACCTCACGCATCCTGCAAGACGTCATGATCGTGGGGGCTTCGGTGGTGGCCGTCTTCTACGTGGCCTCCCACTCCGGCGTCAACCTCTCCGGGCTCATTGCCACTTCGGCCGTGCTCACCGGAGTCATTGGTTTTGCGCTGCACGACACCCTGGGCAACGTCATCGGGGGCCTGCAGATCCAGACCGACAAGTCGATCCGCATCGGGGACTGGATCAAGGTGGGCGACGTCTCCGGAAAGGTGGTGGACATCCGCTGGCGCTTCACCGCCGTGGAGACCCGCAACTGGGAGACCCTGCTCATCCCCAACAGCGTGCTCCTGGGGGAGCGGGTCTACGTGTTGGGGCGCCGGACCGGCCAGCCCGTGCAGTGGCGGCGCTGGGTCTACTTCAACGTCGACTTCCGCCACCCTCCCAACCAGGTGATCCGGGTGGCGCTGGACGCGCTCAGCCAGGTGCCGATCGAGAACGTGGCGGCGGAGCCCCCGCCCCAGTGCGTGCTCATGGACCTCCACGAAAGCTATGCTCGTTATGCGGTGCGCTACTGGCTGACCGATCTGGCGATCGACGACCCCACCGACTCCGTCGTGCGCACCCGCGTCTACTTCGCTCTCAAGCGGGCCGGCATTCCCCTCTCCCTGCCGGCTCACGCGGTGTTCCTGACCGAGGAATCGAGCGAGCGGGAGGAAAGGAAGCTCCGCGAGGAGCGGGAACGCAGGCTCAGGGCTCTGGGCAAGGTGGAGATCCTGCGGCCGCTGCCCGAGGAAGAGAGGGTCTTCCTGGCCGAGAGCCTCCACTACGCCCCCTTTGCCGCCGGCGAGGTCCTGACTCGTCAGGGAGCCGAGGGCCACTACCTGTATCTCATCCTGGAGGGCGAGGTCTCGGTGCGGGTGACCGCCAACGGGGGCCTGGAGCGCGAGGTGGCGCGGCTCAAGGCCGGGGATTTCTTCGGCGAGATGTCGCTGATGACCGGAGAGCGCCGCAGCGCCACCGTGGTGGCGGAAGCCGGCGTCGAGTGCTTCCGCCTCGACAAGCCCGCCTTCGAGGAGATCCTGCGCCGCCGCCCCGAGGTCGCAGAACCGGTGGCCGAGATCCTGGCGCGGCGCCGGCTGGAGCTGGCGGCGGTTCGCGAGGGCCTGGATCAGGAGGCCCAGAGTCGGCGTTTGGCGGCGGCCAAAGGGGACCTGCTGGCCCGCATCCGCGACTTCTTCGGCCTGGACCAGCGATAGGTGTCGGGGACCCCTCAGAGCGAGTCGATGTACTTCCCCAGCCGCGCCAGGTCCTGCGGCGTCAGGTTCAGAAACTCGATCCCCAGCTCGAAGTGGCGGGTGTCGCCGTCTAGCGACTCCTCGGAGGACACCACCCGGCCCTCGAACCTCAAGGGTGAGCCCTCCGGCAGGTTGACCTCCATCGGCACCACGCCTTCGATGTCCGCGTCGTGCTCGGTTTCGATCAGCATTCCCGAGCGGCTGAGCACCTTGACGCGGTAGCCCTCGGGGTAGTCGAGGATGGCCTTGCCCGGGGCCTGGATGTGGAAGCGCATTCCGGTGACCCGCTGCTCGGGCACCAACTTGTTCTGCTGAATGAAGTCCAGGATGGTGGTGAGGGCAGGGGTCAGGGTGTCGGTGAACCTGATGCCCGCGGTGTAGAACGAGACGTCCTCACCGCCCACCTTCCTGATGTCCGACAGCATGGACCAGACCACCATGCCCTTGACGTGGCTGGTCTTGGCCTCCAGGTCGAGCCGCAGCGCGTACTCGGTGCCGATGTTGAGGCGGCGATCCACCTTCACCGCTACCCCGGAGAGGCTCATGTTGAGGATCTCCACCTGGGAGGCGGAGACCATCTTCCCGAACAGGTTCTCGACCACAAAGCGGGGGTGCCGCCTGCGGTTGGTCATGGCGGAACACTACTCGGAAGCCGCCCGCCGCTCAAGGGCCGAGGAGCTGGCCGCCGCCAGCAGGTAGCAGGCCGCACCCAGCAAGGCGGCGAGCCTGAAGCCCCAGGTGACCGCCAGCAGCACGGTGACCACCGACCCGACCACCGAGAGCACTCCGTTCAGGCCCCAGTAGAAGGGTGGTGCCGGAAAGGGCCCCTGGCCCACCCGACGCAAGCCCGAGGGGAAGGGCATGCCCATCACGAAGCCAAGGGGGGCCACCAGCAGGATCGCCGCTGCGATGCGGGCGGCGAGCGACAGCGGGAGCAGGGCGGTCACCACGCCGGGCAGGGCCACCGCGTAGATCGCGCCCAGGCCCGCCACCACCAGGCAGGCCAGCCGAACCGAGAAGCGAGCGGAGAAGGCGCTGCCCAGGCCGCTCGCCGCCAGGAGCGTGAAGAGCAGAATGGAGAGCGTGAAGATGGGGTGGCCCAAGAGCAACGTCAGGCGCTGGAGCAGGCACAGCTCCACGGCGATGAACCCGAAGCCGAGGCTCGCGAAGTAGACGAGCGAAGCCAGGTAGGGCCCCGGCCTCTCCCCTCGCGGCTTGCCCAGGAGCGCGAAACCGCCGAGCAGGCAGAGGACCGGTGTCAGCACCCACAGCAGGCCGGTGGCCATGGGCTTGGGGATGCCCCACGGCTTCTGACGGGCGAAGAAGAACGGCCGCTCGTCGAAGACGGGATCGACCCGCAGGTGCGAGGCGGCCACCCAGGCCTCGAGGCCGGTGCGGCCGGAGAGGAGCGCGTCGTAGGGAGGCTCGGCCACTCGACCGGGGACGATCACCGGCCGAGCGCTCGTCCACCCATCGACCATCATGGCCGTCTCCGCTTCGGTGAAAGGCCGCTTCTTGAGGATGAAGATCATCTGCGGCGGGTCCTCCGGGGTGCCGCGCTTCTCCATCAGCACGGCCACCCGCTGGGCCGCCGCCTCCGGTCCCAGGAGCGCCACCGAGTTGGTGACCAGTCGCGGCACATCGACGTCCCAGCGCATGATCACCAGCAGTCCGTCATCGGTCAGGTGATCGTAGTAGGCGCGGAAGGCCTCGGTGGTGTAGAGGTAGTTCTCGGCCAGGGATAGCCCGCCCGAGGCCACCGAGGCCCAGGAGTCGACGAAGCCGAGGAAGACCACCCCGAAGCGACGGTCGCTGCGGGAGAGGTAGTTGCGGCCCTCGGACAGGATGGTTTCAACCTGGGGATGGTCGTAGAGGTTGCCGGCCTGGGCCCCGAACTGGCGCACGAAGCGCAGCATCAGGGGGTTCATCTCCACCGCGGTGACGGTCGGGCTGCCGGCCGCCAGGGCCACCAGCAGGTCGGAGCCGCCGCCGGGGCCGATCACCAGCGTGTTCCCGCCCGGCGCCAAACGAAAAGGAAGGGCTCGATACCACTCCCGCATGTAGCCGACGCTCTCCACCTTCCCGTCCCAGGCGTGCAGGTTGGTCCAGGCGTCGGAGTCGATGTAGAGCCGTGCCAGCGCGTCGCCTAACCCGGTAACCGCGTCGATGCGGGAGTAGGCGTTCCAGCCGGTGAGCGCGATCTCGGCCTCCGGATGGGCGGCCAGGTGCCGGTACATGCCCTTGGCCGGCGCGCTTCGGATCAAAAAGGTGCCGGTGCGCGAGTGGAACACCAGGGCGGCCCCCAAGAGCAGGATGCCGGCCAGCGAGGCGGGCAGCAGGCGGCGCGAAAAGCAGGCCGCCGCCACCAGCGGGGGCAGGGCCGCGGCCACCACGGCGCCTTCGCCCCCTAGTCCGGAGAGGAGCAGGGTCACCGCGATCGCGCCTAGCGACGCACCGAGGAGATCGCCGAAGTAGAGGGTCCCCGCCCGCTCGCGGTGAAGCGCGAAGACGGTGGAGAGCGCCATGCCCGCGAAGAAGAAGGGAACCAGCGAGGCCAGGAAGTAGAACCACAGCAAGTCGGGGCGGAACGGGATGCGCACGATGAGCCAGAGCGACAACGGGATGGTGGCGGCGTAGACGAGCGACAGAAAGGCCGCCCGCCCCGCCGTGGGAGGCGCTCCCTTCCGAAGCAGGTGGACGGCGAAGCCGCCCAGACCCCAGCCCAGGAGCGCCACCGAGATGGCCACGAAGGCGAAGTGGTACCAGATGGTGGCGGAGAAGATGCGGGTCAGCGCGACCTCGAACAGCAGGCCGGAGAAAGCGATCAGGAAGACGCCGAGAGCGATGGCCATGGGGGCGCACGATAAGGCCAGGCGCCGGCTGGGTCAACTGGCTGCGGTCGAGGGGGCAAGGGGATCAAGCGGTCAGCGAACAGCGGTCAGCCTGGGGCAGGCGGTTCCCACACGAGGTGGGCCAAGCCAGGGGAGTTCCTGGAGGCCTTCGAAGAGCTGGCCCGCAGGGATGATCCCTTCGCCGCCTACCCGATCGTCCACGTCAAGCCGAGGGCGTGACCGCGGCCCGAGGCCCGCGTTGATCTACTACTCCCGAGAATCGTCGCGGCGCGCGAAGAAGTCCGTCGTGTCTCGACTCTGAACTCTCGACTCTCGACGCGCGGCTTCGCCGCTCTCGGTTGCGGTGGAGCCGCGCTACGATCCATCCACGCTCGCCCCGGCGGTGTACACTGAAGCGTCCCCTTCCAGAGGAGCTGCATGCCTGCCGAGTTGAAAGCCCCCATCCGCGTGAGCCTCGACCGCCTCTTTCTCGACCCCAACAACCCCCGCCTGGCGGCGACCGAAAAGCCCGGCTACGCCGATCCCAACAAGCTCTTCGACGACGACATCCAAATCCAGCTCGAGATCCGCATGCGCCGGAGCTACAAGGGCATCAAGGGCCTGATGGGCTCCATCCTCGGCATGGGCTGGATCCCGGTGGACGCGATGCTGGTCTGGGAGCATCCCAAGGCCAAGGGGCACTACGTGGTGGTGGAGGGCAACGCCCGCACCACCGCCCTGCGCATGATCCGGCGCGAGCACCAGCGGGAGCTGAATCGACTGGCCAAGGCCAAGACCCGGCCGGTCGTCGACCCGGCGACCATCGAGGAGCTGGAGGCCACGGTCCGTCAATACGAGCAGGTGCTCGAGGACACCCGGGAGATCGAAGTCGCTCCGGTGGCTGCCTCCGCGCCTAGCGATCTGTCTCGATCGCTGCCTCGGCTCCTGGGGGTGCGCCACATCAGCCATGCCCAGCAGTGGAAGCCCTACGCCACCAACCTGTACGTCTACTCCCTGTACCGGCAGCTCTTCGAAGACAGCCACGGCCACACCCGGCTGCAACTCGAAGACGATCTGCTGCGCAAGACGGGTTCGCTGGTCACCATGACCCACTACAAGGTCCGCCGTGCGGTCCAGGTGGTGGTCGCCTTCAATCGCTTCAAGGCCCGTTTCGAAGACCGGCTGCCGGAAGGGGAGCGCTTTCGCGACCAGGACCAGTCCTACTTCCTCGCCATCCTGGAGCCCGGCTACGCCCGCGAGCAGTTCGCCTTCCGCGACGCCGACCTCACGCTGGCCCCCGACCTGGAGGACGTGCTGTTTCAGTGGGCTTTCGCCAGGCCACGGGGCAGCGAGCCCGAGGAAAACCCCAACATCCTGCGTTCGGCGGACGACATCCGGACCTGGGCCCGCCTCGCTCGCTACGACGAGAAGATGAAGACCGGCTTCGCCAAACGCCTGGACGTCAACCGGCCGGAGCGGGCTAGGCCCATGGCCAAGGTGGAGGCCGAGTACCTCTCCCACAAAGCCCAGCGCTCACCGCTCGACACCCTGGAGGGCCTGCTGGAGGCGCTCAAGACCATGGAGGTGGAGACCCTTCGTGCCGGCCGCGCCCAGATCAAACCCGCCATCCGCGAGCTGCTCACCATCTGCAACGACTACCTGGCGATCCTGGAGGCGATAGATTAGTTAACGCGTCGCGCGACCACCGCCCGAAGGATGGGTCGCGCTCCTGAACTCCGCAGACTCGCGCTCGCGTCGCCAGGGGACTTCCGCCCTCGCGGGAGTGAATCCCGCTCGGGCGGAGCGGAGTGCTCGCTGCGAGTCTGCTCCAACGGCGACCGCAAACGCGTCGCGCGGCCCACGGCCCGAAGGATGGGTCGCGCTCCTGAACTCCGCAGACTCGCGCTCGCGCCGTCAAGGGACTTCCGCCCTCGCGGGAGTGAATCCCGCTCGGGCGGAGCGGAGTGCTCGCTGCGAGTTTGCTCCAACGGCGACCGCAAACGCGTCGCGCGACCCACGGCCCGAAGGATGGGTCGCGCTCCTGAACTCCGCAGACTCGCGCTCGCGTCGCCAGGGAACTTCCGCCCTCGCGGGAGTGAATCCCGCTCGGGCGGAGCGGAGTGCTCGCTGCGAGTCTGCTCCAACGGCGACCGCAAACGCGTCACGCGACCCACGGCCCGAAGGATGGGTCGCGCTCCTGAACTCC
>DATECU010000213.1:0-4905 GCA_035286745.1 Vicinamibacteria bacterium
GCCGGCGGGGTGACCGAGGCCGGGTTGTAGGAGCAGCCAACGCCCGAGGGCAGGCTGGCGCAAGCCAGGCTGACCGCGGAGTTGAAGCCGCCGGTCGAGGTCACGGTACAGGTCGAGGTCCCGCTCGAACCCTGCTGGACGCTGAGGCTCGAGGGGCTGCACGACAGGCTGAAGTCAGGCGTGGCGGTGCCGCAGGAGTCGAACTTGAAGCTGCCGATACGGGTCGCCCAACTGGAGGACGGCGAGTACTCGGTGGTGAACCAGAAGGTGCAGTCGTCAGCGGGGTCCACGCTCATGGCCGAATAGTCGCCCCAGCGGTTGCTGCCGTTGGCGGCGCTGCCGGAGACGAGCGTACTCTCGCCCTGGGGCAGGGTGCCGGCCGGATCCGTGGCCAGGCGGCCCGCATAGCGGATACCGGGATAGACCGAGGAAGAAGCCGAGACACTGTAGCCGACCGCGATGTTGCCCGCCTGGTCCTGGGCGATCGAGCCCATCCAGCGGTTGGTGGCGTCGGGTGAATAGGTGCCCTGCTGCTGGAGCGCCCAGGCGGCCGCACCCGTCTTGCGCAGCTCGAACCAGCGGATGCCACCGCGGTCCGCGCCGTTCACGTCGGTCACGAGGTTGCCGACCAGCGAAGCGTAGCTGCCGAAGTTGCGGTAGGCGAGGCGGAACATGACCACCTCACGCAGCGGGTCCAGCGTGGTCGAGCTGCCGGGCTGCGGGAAGCAGTTGAAGGAGGTGAGCCCGCACAGAGCGGAGTCGAACTCCGCCATCGCCAGGCTGGTGGGCCCGCTGAAGGTGGAGTTGCCCGGGGTGGTCCAGTCGACGTGGAACGCGAACAGCTCGACGTAGTCCTGGCTGGGGTTGTTGGATCCCGAGTTGTGGGCTTCATCGTCCCGATGCCGCGCGAAGATGCCGGAGGCGCCGGAGGGCGGCGCCGTGGCACCGTCGAGATCGGCTGGGGTCAGGGCCTGGAAGCTGAAGCCGGCGAGCTTGCTGGCGGTGAAGCGCTGGAAGGTGGCGGCCTGGCCAGCCAGCATCTTCTGGCGGTCGAGGGCGTAGACGGCCGGGCTGCTCTCGTTCGACGATACGTAGTAGGCGTCGGGCCACACCCCGTACTTGGGGTAGTCCGGGAAGCCGGGGGCCTGGAAGGCGTATGCCCACCAGCCGCCGCTCACCGGGCTCGCGGTCTTGGAGATGTACACGCAGAGCTTGTTCCCCGAATTCGAGAACTCGGAGAGGAGCCAGCGATCGGCCAGGCCGTCGTAGAGCACGATGGGATCGCCCAGGCCGGTCGCGCAATCGCCGGTGCCCAGCGAGTCCATGTAGAACGGACCGGCCAGCACCGCTCCGTTGGTCTTGGAGTAGACGGTCACCGCGGCGCCGCTCGAGTGGTTGATCGCCTGCACGTAGTGGCCGGAGCCCACGTCGCCCACGGTGTCGGGAGGGTTGACACCGGAGAAGCCCTGTCCCGCGAAGTTCAGGATGGGCGTGGTGAAGGCGAGCGCCGACAACGGGGGCGCAGCCTCCTGGACGGCCAACAGCGGATCATCTTGCGGTTCGCCGGCCAAGTCGGCTGGCTGCTGCGACATCGGCTTGCCATGATGGCGGCGGGGGATCTCCTTGATGGGGTCGCCGGGCTGCCAGTCCTTCACCAGCGGGAGGTCCCTGAGGTCGACATCCACGCTGCGGGCGTGAGCACGGGCGCTGACCTCGGCGCCCTTCACGACCTTGTACTCGGCTTCTTGCGCGGCCAAGGGGGACGCCACGGCCAGGGTCAAGGCCAGGGCGCCCCCTCTACACAGCCAGGCCTGGAGGGATCGATGTCCGATCTTCATTCGTGAGTCTCCTTATTCATTCAATGCACGCGTTGTACGTGGAACGATCGACCAAGGACGAAAGCCGCCGGCCTCGCGGGCCGGCGGCCGGACTTCACTTCAGTTGCTGGCGCAGGAGAGGAGCGAGCCGGCGCTGGTGCAGACCCGCGACATGACGGTGCCGCCGTTCAGGCACGGCGAGCTGGAAACGCCACCCAGGTGATGGAGCGCGATCACCCGCCCGGTCCCGGCGTCCAGAATGGGAGAGCCCGAGGACCCGCCCTCGCTGTCGCAGCCGTAGCCGACCTGGCTGCCGCTGGCGTAGCCGTAGCTCTGGTTGGTCGCGTTGATCTTGCACCGAACGCTGGCCGCCGAATCCTCCCAGTAGCCGACCCGCTTGAGGCCGCCGCCGGGGTGCTGGGGGAAGTTGATGGTGAGGCCCACCGACGGGGCCTTGGAGGTGGCGGTGTACTCGCCCCAAGTGGCCTCGGGGTTGTTCTTGAGGGTGAACAGGGTGTAGTCGAGGCTGGAGTTGGTCCTCAGGAAGGTGCCACCGGCGTACGTGGATGTGGTGGCGGTGGTGGAGCCACCGCAGGAGGTGCGTTGGTAGTTGAATCGCGCCTGCACGGTGTTCACTACCGTCTGGTTGGTGAAACAGTGGTTGTTGGTGAGCATGGTGCTGCTGTTGGAGCCCGCCACCAGCCAGCCGGTGCAGACGTAGCTGGAACCGCTCTTCTGGAAGGAGAGGCGCGCTACCGGGCGGGTGCCGACCGAGCTGTAGCAGGCCGCGTCGCGCCGCCCGTCGGTTCCGCAGACGATCTTGGCACCGGGCTCATCGGGGGGTTCCAGGGACTCGAAGCCGTAGGCAATGCGGTCGACACTGAACCCGTAACTAACGTCGCGATCGCTGGACCTGGTGACCGGTCCGCTATGCAGCTCCAGGATAGCGGTGTCTCCCTCCACCGAGAAGGACCAGAACTCGCCGGTGCCCAGGGGGCCCTTGTCCGTGTAGGTCCAGAAGTCGGAGCCATCCGGGCTGGAGATGGTCAGGTAGTCACCCGAAGGAAGGGCCAGCTGCTCGAAGTGCACTCTCAAGAAGGCCGCGCCCGGGGAGACGATCTTCTCGCTCCAGGTGGCGGCCCGAAAGGCGTCGCCCGGCGGGTAGTCGGCTGGCGACTTCAGTTCGTAGGGTCGCTCTTCGCCGACCTTACGGATCGTCTGCGCCGCCACGGGGAGAGATGCGGCTAGGACCAGCGCACAAGCGGACCCCAGCCGTCGCGTGACAAAGGCTCGCGCCATCGAAACACCTCCAGACGTTTGGTGAGTTCCCCGCTGGCGGACCGAGCGGTCGGTCTCCGCGGGTCTCTGGTTTGTCGGAAAAGCTGGCGGGACGTTACAAGAAATGACAAGTGAACGTCAAGAGAAAAGAGGCGCAGGGTCAGCATCGTTTCCCGACCGACCGCTCGGATCGGCACCGCCCTCGACTGTCGGCCGGGACAGACCGCTTGACGCAACGGCATCCCCGACCTAGCCTCTGCCGTCGCCGCTCATCGAACCCGCTACCGAGGGGAGTGAAGATGATCTCCGGACGAGCCTCGTTCTACGCACTCAACCTGCTGTGGATCCTCGCAGCCTCTGGCGTCGCTCAAGACCCGACGCCGCCCTCGGAAGCCAAGGCGGTGAAGATGGACCGCCTGACCTGGGGCAAGGAGGTGGATGGTGAGGCACCCATTCGTCACCTGGAGGTCCGCAACGACTACGGTGACATCCGCGCTCGCTTCACCGAGGAGCGCAAGCTGGGAGCCTGGGCGGTGGTCCAGCGGCTGGACCCGGGCCCGGAGGGCGGCGTCGGCTTCACCGTCGAACGGCGCGGCGACACCATCGCCCTCACCGTAGCTTACCCGCCCGGCCGAACTCGAGACCGGGATCCCAGCCCGCCCCAGGACAGCTACGACCGCCTGGACCTGACGGTCTTCATCCCCGAGGGGCTATCGCTAGGCGCGACCACGCTGCGCGGCATGGTGGAGGCCCGCGGCCTGCGCAGCGACCTGAGCGCCCGAACCCTGGCGGGGAACGTCTTCGCGGCGAGCAGCGGAACCATTCAGGCCCTGACCTCGGGCGGCGCCATCAGTGCCTTTCTGACTGGCGACCCCGGCACCTCCCCTCGGCCCTACTTCTTCCAGTCGGCCACCGGCCCTATCACCCTCACCCTGCCCCCCACCGCCAACCTCGCGCTCGATCTGCGGACGGGCGGCCAGGTGACCAGCGTCTTCCCGGTCAAGCGGGCCCCGGGCCGGGCTCACGGCCAACTGGGCCGCGGGGGGCGGCTGCTGCTGGCCGTCAGCGACACCGGCCCCCTCGAACTCCGCCGCGCGGAGCGCTGAAGCGCGGCGGCGCAACGCGCTACGCTCGCTCGCGATAGGCGAAGTGCCAGCGGGCAGACGTCAAGCCCTCCCCACCTCTCCGCCGCTCCACCAACGGCGCTCAACCCGCGGGGCCGATCACTGTCCGCTGGAGTTCCGCTTCCGTCCTTCGTGTCCTTGGTGTCTTTGTGGTGAACCTGTTCGTTGCGCCCGGCACTCTCTGCGTTGGTGTCCTGGTGGTGCTACTGCCGGCTGATCCGCAGGTTGTCGACGGCCGCCTCCAGCAGGCTGGCGGTGCCGGCGTCGGCGGCCTCGATCAGGATGCGAACCGTCTGGCGGCCCGGAGGCGGTTCAGGCTGTGAAGACGGTATCATTGGTCCCGCCGGGGAGGAGGCTCGGCGCCGGCTCGGGCCCCGAGGCGTGATCGTCACACTCCGAACCTCCAGGTGAGACTTGAGCCAGCCAGCGACCAGCGTCGCCGTCGTCGTTCTCGGCATGCACCGGAGCGGCACCTCCGCCCTGACCGGGCTCCTGGGGCTGCTCGGCGTGGAGCTGGGCTCCAACCTGCATCCGGCCAACGAGTTCAACCAGGCCGGCTACTTCGAGCACCTCGATCTGCTGGACGTGCACGAGCGGTTGTTTCGGGCGCTCGGGTCTTCCTGGGACGATCCGCGGCCGCTCCCGCTCGGCTGGCCGCAGGTCCCCGCCGTCCAGGAGCTCCAGCA
>DATECU010000214.1:0-13196 GCA_035286745.1 Vicinamibacteria bacterium
TACCGCCACGGCCGTGGCCAGCAGGTCGCCATCTCCCTCGAGGCCGGGGACGCGGGCTTCCGGGTCGCGGTGAGCGACCAGGGGCCCGGCCTCTCGGCCCAGGCCCGGGCCCGGCTCTTCGAGCCCTTCCACCGCGGCGACGGTGAGGTGGGTGGCAGCGGCCTGGGTCTCGCCATCGCCCGCCACCTGGTCGAGCAGCATGGGGGCACGCTCACGGTCGGCGACCGGCCGGGGGGCGGGTGCCTGGCGGTGTTGACGGTGCCGGCCGGCTGAGCCGAGGAACAGAACACCCCAAAGACCTAGCGCGGCCAGGACCGCAATCAGGATTGGCCCGCCCCAGCCGCATCGCGGTACCCGACGCGCGACTCGCGAGGCCCAGATCGTAATCCAAATGACAATGGCCGAGCGTCGGAGCGCGGAGCGGTACCGCGATGCCAGCGTGGGCCGGGGACGTGAGGCGGGAGAGGCTGATTGACCCGAGGCCTTGGGACCGCTACGCTGGAGGGATGCGGAAACAAGCGCTCGCCTTCCTCCTCGTCGGTTCGGCCTCTCTCGCTTGCAGCCAGGGAGGCCAGGCGGCCTCGGCGGCGGCGCCTCCGGGCGCGGCGGCCGCCTCCGTCGCCGTTCCCACCGCATCCGCGGAGGATGTGGTCGCGGAGGTGGCGGGGGGCAAGATCACGCTCGCCGAGGTGGACAGGAAGGCGGCCGGCCGCCTGGCCCGCGTCCGCGACGAAGAGTACGAGGCCCGCAAGCAGGCCCTCGACGAGCTGGTGGCCGAGAAGCTGGTCGCCAAGGAGGCGGCGGCTCGGGGCATGACCAGCGAGGCCCTCCTCAAGGCGGAGGTCGACGACAAGGTCAAGAAGCCGGAGAAGACGGAAATCGAGACCCTCTACACGATCAACAAGGACCGGGTGGGTGGGCGCTCGCTCGCCGAAGTGGCCCCCCAGATCGAGCGGCAGATGCTGGCCCAGCGGCTTGCCGAGCGCCGGGCCGCATTCCACAGCGATCTCAAGACCAAAGCCGCCGTGCAGGTCAGCCTGCCCCAGCCCCGAACCGCGGTGAACATCCCGGCCGACGCCCCCAGCCTGGGCCCCAAGGACGCCAAGGTGACGGTGGTGGAGTTCCTCGACTACCAGTGCCCCTACTGCCACCGGGTGCAGGGGGTGGTGGACGAGATCGTGGGCCGCTACGCGGGCAAGGTTCGCTTCGTGCACCGCGATTTCCCGTTAGACATGCACCCGCAGGCCGCGGTGGCCTCCCGGGCCGCCCACTGCGCGGGTGAGCAGGACCGTTTCTGGGACTACCACAAGAACTTGCTCACGGTGCCGGGCGACATGAGCGATCAGGACCTGAAGACCCGGGCCGCCTCGCTCCGCCTGGAGACCGCCAAGTTCGGGAGCTGCCTGGCCTCCGACCGCTACGCCCGCGAGGTCCAGGAAACCATGGACTACGGTCTGCAGTTGGGCATCACCGGCACCCCGACCTTCTTCATCAACGGGCGCCGGCTGGTGGGCGTGCGGCCGATCGAGGACTTCCGCGCCGCCATCGAAGCCGAGCTTTCCGCCGCGCCCTGAGCGGGCGCGGAGATTTCTCTTCCCCTGGCTCAGGCGAGACGCTACAATCCCCTTTCGCGCGGATGCGCGAAGGAGGTGCAGGGGCAAGTTGCAGACTGAGCTCAGGGCCTGGACCATCAAGGACTCTCTCGAGCTGTACAACGTCAACGGGTGGGGACGAGACTTCTTCAGCATCAACGACCTCGGCCACGTCGAGGTGACACCCGCCGGGCCCGGTTCGACCCGCATCGACCTCAAGGAGCTGGTCGACGACCTCCGTAACCGGGGCCTGAACCTGCCGCTCCTGATCCGCTTCTCCGACATCCTGAAGGCTCGGGTCGAGCAGCTCTCGGGAGCCTTCCAGCAGGCCATCCTGGACAACGACTACAAGGGCGTCTACCGCGGCGTCTACCCCATCAAGGTCAACCAGCAGCGGCACGTGGTCGAGGAGCTGATGGAGTACGGCCGCCCCTTCAACCTGGGGATCGAGGCCGGATCCAAACCCGAGCTTCTGGTGGCGCTGGCGCTCCAGGAGAACCCGGAAGCCCTGATCCTCTGCAACGGCTACAAGGACAAGGCCTTCATCGAAACCGCCCTGCTCGCCCGCAAGCTGAACCGCCAGGTGGTGATCACCATGGACCGCCTGGGCGAGCTGGACACCATCCTGACCGCGGCCCGCGAGCTGGACATCCGGCCCACCATCGGCATTCGGGCCCGGCTGACCACCCGGGGCGCCGGCAAGTGGGTGGAGTCGACCGGCGATCGCTCCAAGTTCGGCCTCAACACGGCGGAGATCGTGGCCACCGTGGAGCGGCTCCGGGCCGAGGGCATGCTGGACTGCCTGCAGCTCCTGCACTTCCACATCGGCTCCCAGATCACCAACATCCGGGCCATCAAGGACGCGCTCCGAGAGGCCAGCCGCATCTACGTGGAGCTCCACGAGCTGGGCGCCCAGATGCGCTACCTGGACTGCGGTGGCGGGTTAGGCGTCGACTACGACGGCAGCCAGACCAACTTCCACTCCTCGGTCAACTACACGCTGGCGGAGTACGCGGCCGACATCGTGAGCCAGGTGGCCCAGGCCTGCAATCCCCGCGGGGTGCCGCACCCCGACATCGTCACCGAGTCGGGCCGGGCGCTGGTCGCCCATCACTCGGTCCTGGTCTTCAACGTCCTGGGCAGCAACGAGATGCTGATGGGCCAGATCCCGGACTCTCTGGCCAAGGACGAGCACCCGGTGATACAGCAGCTCTACGAGACCTACGCCGGCGTCTCCCGGAAGAACTTCCAGGAGGCCTACCACGACGCGCTGCAGTTCAAGGAGGAGGCGATCACCGCCTTCAACCTGGGCGTGCTCGACCTCAAGGCCCGGGCCCGGGTCGAGGAGCTGTTCTGGGCCACCTGCGAGCGCATCCTGAAGATCGTCCGCGACCTGGCCTACGTCCCGGACGAGCTGGAGGGCCTGGAGAAGCAGCTCAGCGACACCTACTACTGCAACTTCTCGCTGTTCCAGTCCCTTCCCGACCACTGGGCGGTGCGCCAGCTCTTCCCCACCCTGCCCATCCACCGGCTGAACAAGGCTCCCTCGCGCCGGGCGGTCTTGGCCGACCTCACCTGCGACAGCGACGGCAAGATGGACGAGTTCATCGACCTCCGGGACGTCAAGCACTTCCTGGAACTGCACCCGGTGAACGGCGAGCCCTACCTGATCGCGAGCTTCCTGGTGGGCGCCTACCAGGAGATCCTGGGCGACCTCCACAACCTCTTCGGCGACACCGACGCCGTCCACGTGAGGATCGCCGGCGACAGCTACACGGTCGAGCATGTGGTGGAGGGTGACTCGGTGGCCGAGGTCCTCTCCTACGTGCAGTACAACAAGGAGGACCTGGTCTCCCGCGTGCGCCGAGCGGCCGAGGTTGCTCTGCGCGAGAAGCGCCTGACCATTGCGGAGTCGGGCCGCTTCATGAAGCGCTACGAGGAAGCCCTGGAGGGCTACACCTACCTGACGCCCGCCGAGTAGGGGCGGGTTTCAAACCCGCCCCTACCGGTTCAATAGAACACGGTGCGGGTCCGATGCCGCGGCTTCACCTGCTTGTAGTGGGGCTCCTGGCCGCGATTCCAGAACAGGTAGTCGAGGCCCATGGCCGTCGCCGGCCGGCCCGAGCCGTTGAGCGCAGCCACCAGCAGCTCGACCGCGTGCACGGCGGCGGCACGGATCTCCACCTCCTCCGCCGAGCCGGCGGGAATCAACTCTCCGCGATCGATGCGAGCCGCCAGGTCCTCGTCGTAGATCAGCAGGCCGTCCACCCGCAGCACGTGAGGCACCAGGTTGTCGGCGAAGATGGTGAGGCGTTCGAGATCCCGGAAGCGGCCCGGCCCCTCGCCCCGAAAGGCCACTGCCAGATCGGCCGCGGTGAGCTGAGCCCGCTTGAAGAACGGCACCACCAGCTCCTGATAGCCCTGCACGTCGTGGAACGGCAGCATCTGCCCCAGGGTCTCGGCCAGGCGCTCGGCAGAACCGCCGGCCGACTCGACCAGAGCCCGGAAGCTGCCGCGATACTCGCCCAGCAGGAAGCGCCCCAACCGATTGAGGGCGTCGGCGAAGAGGCCCATCAGCTCTTCGATAGGCGCAGACGCCGGCTCCTGTCCGAAGATCCGAGTGCAATCCCCCTTGTCGAGTCGGGCCAGAGCCTCGGCCGATAGCGGGCCCCGGGCGCGGAAGTGGTCGGCAAGGGAGGCCGCCACCGTGAAGTAGCCCGACATCCCGGGCCGCTTCTGGAGGTGCGGGAAGTACCCGGACCCGAAGTTGACGGCGTCCAGGGTGACCAGGTAGGCGAGCGTTCCCGCCTCCCCCTCCAGGAAGTGGCGGGATGGGTCGAGGGCCGGCGCCTTCGCCTTCTCCAGGGGAAGCGACGCCGCATACTCGGGAAGGAACTCCCGGTTGATGCGCACAAAGCGGGCTCGCCGGCTGACCTCGGCGACGCCGTCTCGGATTCCTTGCAGGATGGGCATGGTCTCTCCCCTCGTTCTTATTAGTGTACCATACACACTAAGCCGACGAGGAGCCCCTCCACCGCAGGGTGCTTACGACCCTCCGCTGAACCGGTACCCGAGGCCGCGGACCGTCTCCAGGTAGCGGGGGGTCTTGGGATCGTCTTCGAGTTTCCGGCGCAGCCGGGCCAGATGGCTGTCGATGGTGCGCTCGTAGCCCACGCCGGACTCCGGGAGCCGGGCCAGGATCTCCTCCCGCGAGAAGACCCGTCGCGGCGCGTTCACCAGGATCTCCAGGATTCGGTACTCCATGGCGGTGAGATCCACCGGCCGGCCGGATCGAGTGACGCTCTTGGCGTCGGGGTCCAGCGCGAAGTCGCCGACTCGCCTCACGCGTTCGGCGACCGGTTCGGCGCGCCGCAACAGGGCCTTGACCCGGGCCAGCAGCTCGCGCACGCCGAACGGCTTAGTGACGTAGTCGTCGGCCCCCAGTTCGAGGCCCAGCACCTTGTCCACTTCCTCGCGCCGCGAGGTCACGATCAGGATCGGGGTGCGCCGCTCCGCCCGCACCATCCGGCAGAACTCCAGGCCGTCCATGCCGGGCAGTCCCAAGTCCAACAGGATGAGGTCGGGTTCCCGGCGCTTCAGGAACAAGAGCGCCGACTCGGCGTCACGCTGGCGCCGGACCTCGAGCCCCTCGCGACCCAGGTTCAGCTCCAAGAGCTCGGCGATCCCGTCGTCGTCCTCCACCAGGAGGACCAAGCCCTTCATGATTCCTGCGTGGCTTCCGGGTCCTGGGCCAAGATGCGCTCTCTGAGGTCCAGCGGCAGTTCCTTCGAGCGGCCGGCCTGGTGGTCGTAGTGGACCAGCACCTTGCGCGCCTCCGCCAGCAGCCGGCCGCTGGTCCGGTGCACGACCTCGAACTCGAGCACGAACGACGACCGGCGCATGGAGGCGCAGCGCACCCCCACCTCCAGAGGGTCGCCGAGAGAAATCGGTGCCCGATAGTCGATCTCCGCCCGCGCCAGCATCATGTCGAAAGCCGGCAGACCGGAGCGGCCGGTCGCCTGCTGCCAGTAGGCGAGGCGCGCCGACTCCAGGTAGGTGAGGTAGGCGGCGTTGTTGACGTGTCCCAGCGCGTCCAGATCCCGGAAGCGAACCTCGATGGGGAAACGAAACCGGAAGAGGCCTGCCATCAGCAGCGCTCCTTCTGCGCCTCGGCCAGTTCCCGCTCCAGGGTGGTCGCCCATTCGGCGAGGACGGCGTCGGGCATCTTGGCAAGCCCCTCCTCCGCCAGATCGAGGGCCTCGTGGTAGCGGCGAAGGTCGCGCAGGCACCAGACCAGCGTCAGGTAGACGGAGGCGGTGTGCCGGCAGTTTTCGCCCTCGGTCAGCAGCCGCCGGGCGGAGCGGGCGACCTCCAGCGCCTCGGCATTGCGTCCCAGCGAGTGAAGACAGCGCGCCAACCCGTTCTGTGCCGCCGCCGAGCCGGGCCAGGCCCGAACCGCCCGCTGGTGAAGATCCAAGGCCGCCTCATCATCGCGGGCGTCGAGCCGAAGGGTCGCCGCCAGCAGCAGCGCCTCCAGATCGTCCGGGTCCGCCGCCAAGGCCGCCGCGACCAGCCCCATGGCCTCCTGGTCCCGCCCCATGACCCTGAGGGCCAGGGCCCGATCCAGGTCGACGGCGGCGGGTTGCGGCCTCATCGGGGTGTGCGCACGCGAGGGAAGAAACGCCTGACGTAGTCGCGTAACGCCTCCCGCGTGCTGTCGAAAGCCAACTCGTCCCAGGGGATGGCCTCCGGCGGGAAGGCCCGCACCTCCTGGCACTCGTCGCCGGCCTTGAACTCGCCGCCCACCACGTCGGCGGCGTAGACGATCACGACGATGGGCTGCCCCGGGAACGAGTAGGCGTCCAGGATCCCGGTGAGGCTCACCTTGAGGTTCACCTCCTCCAGGGTCTCCCGCACCGCCGCGTCGGTCACCGTCTCGCCCCGGTCCACGAAGCCGCCCGGGAACACCCACTTGCCCATCTCGGGCTCGATGGCGCGCTTCAGCAGCACGATGCCGCCGTCATACATAAAGATGGCGCAGGCGGCCACCTTGGGATCGAGATAGAACACGAGACCGCAGTCCGCGCACACCAGGCGCGAGGGATCGCCGAGCTTCACGGTTCGCGTGATCAAGTCCCCCGCGCAACGGGGGCAGAAGCGGTACTCGTCCGGGCTGGTCTGACTCATGGATATGGAGATTATAGGTCGGCCCTTCGGCAAGTGGTTCCTTGCCGTCGGCCCTGGTTACGACTACTCTTGGGGGCTGTTCCAAGCCGTCCGGCAAGGGGCCAAGCGCCCTCGGTGACAAGAGACCATGATCATTGGAGTTCTGAAGGAGACGTTTCCGGGCGAGAGGCGGGTGGCCATGATCCCCGCCACCCTGCCCGCCCTCAGCAAGCTGGGCCTCGAGGTGGTGGTGGAGACGGGAGCCGGCGTGAGCGCCGGCTTCACCGACTCCGCCTACCGGGAGAAGGGGGCTCGCCTCGGCTCTCGCGGCGACGTGCTGGCGGCCGATGTCTTGCTGGCCGTGCGCTCTCTGGCCGCGAGCGGCTTCACCCCCGATCCCGACCTCTCCGGCCTGCGCAAGGACCAGGTGGTCATCGGCTTCCTCGATCCTCTCGGCGCGCCCCGGGGAGCCAAGGCCTTGGCCGATCGCGGCGTCACCGCTTTCTCCCTGGAGCTGGTGCCCCGCACCACCCGGGCCCAGGTCATGGACGCGCTCTCCTCGACCGCCACCATCGTCGGCTACCGAGCGGTGCTGCTGGCGGCCGACGCGCTGCCCCGCATGTTCGGCATGCTGATGACGGCCGGGGGGACGCTGGCGCCCGCCAAGGTGCTGGTGATGGGCGTGGGCGTGGCCGGCCTGCAAGCCATCGCCACCGCCCGCCGTCTGGGCGCCGTGGTCCAGGCCTATGACATCCGGCCCGCGGTCAAGGAGCAGGTCCAGAGCCTGGGTGCCAAGTTCGTAGAGCTACCCCTGGAAACCCAGGACGCCCAGGACGCGGGGGGCTACGCCAAAGCCATGGGCGACGACTTCCTGAGGCGCCAGCGCGAGCTGATGACCAAGGTGGTGGCGGAGAGCGACGTGGTCATCGCTACCGCCGCCGTTCCTGGCAAGAAGGCGCCGGTGCTGGTGACCGCAGGCATGGTGGACGCCATGCAAGCGGGCTCGGTGATCGTGGATGTGGCCGCGGAGCAGGGCGGCAACTGCGAGCTGACCAAGCCGGGCCAGACGTCGACCCGCAACGGGGTCACCATCCTGGGACCGCTCAACCCGGCGGCCGCGGTCCCCGGCCACGCCAGCCAGATGTACGCCAAGAACCTGGCCAACTTCCTGGCTCTCTTGGTCAAGGACGGGAGCTTCGTGCTCAACGAGACCGACGACATCGTCCGCGAGACGCTGGTCGCCCGCGCCGGCGAGATCACGAACCCTCGGGTCCGCGAGGCCCTGGCTCAGGCCGGCAACGAGAAGAGGTAGACGAACGCATGGAATCCCTGGTCGCCGCGCTCACCGTCTTCATGCTCGCCGTCTTCGTGGGCTTCGAGGTCATTCGCAAGGTACCGCCCACCCTGCACACGCCCCTGACCTCGGGCTCCAACGCCGTCTCCGGCATCACCCTGGTGGGGGCCCTGGTCTCGGCCGGCACCGAGAACCAGCTCACCACCATCCTCGGCTTCGTGGCCGTGGTCGTCGCCACCATCAACGTGGTGGGCGGCTTCCTGGTCACCCACCGCATGCTCCACATGTTCAAGCGGAAGGCGTAGGGTCATGGCCTGGATCGTCAACCTCGTCTACCTGATCGCGGCCGTCTGCTTCATCCTCACCTTCAAGGGCCTGGCCCACCCTCGAACCGCCGTCCGCTCGAATCAGTTGGGCGCGTTCGGCATGTTGCTGGCGGTGGTGGTCACCCTGTTCGACAAGCACATCGTGAGCTTCGGGACCATCATCGCCG
The DNA here is from genome assembly GCA_035286745.1 of Vicinamibacteria bacterium. Lineage (GTDB taxonomy): Bacteria > Acidobacteriota > Vicinamibacteria > Fen-336 > Fen-336 > DATECU01. The sequence goes on from DATECU010000214.1 coordinate 8,546, forward strand.
GCCTGGTGGTGGGGTCGGCGCTGGGCGCCCTGTTGGCGCTCAAGGTGCGGATGACCGCCATGCCCCAGATGGTCGCGCTCCTGAACGGCTTTGGCGGCGGCGCCTCGGTGCTGGTCGCGGGCTCCGCGCTCATCGAAGTCGAGGTCATGAGCGGGGCCAGCCTGACCCAGATGGCGGTCGCCACCGTGGCCTCCGGCCTGATCGGCGCCGTGACCTTCTGGGGCAGCCTCACCGCCTACGCCAAGCTCGAAGAGTGGTCCTTCATGAAGGACGTCCGCTTCAAGGGCCAGCAGGTCCTGAACGCCGCCCTCCTCTTGATCGCCGTGGGCCTCGGCGCGCAGGTGGTCCGCGATCCATCCGCCACCGTTTGGTACTGGGCGCTGGTCGCGGTTTCATCGCTCCTGGGCGTGCTGTCGGTCATGCCTATCGGCGGCGCCGACATGCCGGTCGTGATCTGCCTGCTCAACTCCTACTCCGGATTGGCCGCCGCCGCCACCGGCTTCGTGCTCGACAACAGCATGCTGATCATCGCCGGCTCACTGGTAGGCGCCTCCGGCATCATCCTCAGCCAGATCATGTGCAAGGCCATGAACCGCTCGCTCACCAACGTCCTGTTCGGCGTGATGACCGGCAGCGGCGAGCAGCAGTCCAGCGACCAGGTCTACGCGGGCAAGGTCAAGTCCGCCTCCCCCGAAGAGGTGGCCATGCTCTTCGACACCGCCCGCCGGGTGGTGATCGTGCCCGGCTACGGCATGGCCGTGTCCCAGGCCCAGCACACGGTCCGCGACCTCACCAGCCTGCTGGAGGCCAAGGGGATCGAGGTGGAGTTCGGTGTCCACCCGGTGGCGGGGCGCATGCCCGGCCACATGAACGTGCTGCTCGCCGAAGCCGACATCCCCTACGAACAGGTGAAGGAGATGGACGAGATCAACTCGTCCTTCCCCCAGACCGACGTGGCCATCGTGATCGGCGCCAACGACGTGGTGAACCCCCTGGCCCGCACCGACCCCGGAAGCCCCATCGCCGGCATGCCCATCCTCGACGTGGACAAGGCCAAGACCGTGGTGGTGGTGAAGCGCAGCCTCTCCCCCGGCTTCGCCGGCATCCCCAACCCGCTGTTCGCCGCCCACAACACCCTGATGATGTTCGGCGACGGGAAGAAGGCCCTGCTGGAGCTGATCGGGGCGATCAAGGAGTCGTAGAGAGGGCGGCCCGGGAACACGCACCCCGCAGCGGGCGCGCCACCGAGACCGCGCGTGCGCGCGTTATGCGATTCATCGTCCGCTATCACGAGATCGCCCTCAAGGGGAAGAACCGCCCCTTCTTCGTCGAGCGGCTGGCCGAAAACCTGCGCCGCGCGCTCTCCGACCTCGAGGGCGTCTCGGCGCAGCCCCGGGAGGCCCGGGTGATCGTTAGCGTCCCCGATTCGGCCGACCCGGCCCTGGTGCGCGCGCGCCTGGGCTCCGTCTTCGGCGTCGCCAACTTCTCGGCGGCCTACGACGTCGAGCCGGACCTCGAAGCCCTGAAGACCGCCGCCATCGAGCGCCTGCAAGGCCGGAGCTTCGCGTCTTTCCGCGTTCTCACCAAACGCTCCTTCAAGGGCTTTCCCAAGACCTCGATGGAGATCGACCGCGAGGTGGGTGGGGCCATCAAGGCGGCGTTGGGCGGCCAGGTCGACCTCACCCACCCGGAGCTTACGCTCCACGTCGAGGTGCTGCGCCATCGCATCTTCTTCAGCTTCGAGAAGCTGCCGGGGCCGGGCGGCTTTGCGGTGGGCAGCTCGGGCCGGGTCATGGCGCTCTTGTCCGGAGGCATCGATTCCCCGGTGGCTGCCTACCGTTTGATGAAGCGGGGCTGCCGGGTCCTCTTCGCCCACTTCCACGCCTTCCCGCTCCAGGACCATGCCACCATCGACAAGGCGAGAGAGCTGGCCAAGGTCTTGACCCGCTACCAGTTCAAGAGCCAGTTGCTGCTGGTGCCCTTCGGCGTCGCCCAGCAGACCATCGTGGCCTCCTGCCCCGCTCCGCTCCGGGTGGTGCTCTACCGTCGCTTCATGATCCGCATCGCCGAAGCCCTGGCCCAGCGCTACCACGCCAAGGCCCTGGTGACCGGCGAGAGCCTGGGACAGGTGGCCTCGCAGACCCTGGACAACATGACCGTGATCGACGCCGCCGCGCAAGGAGCCATCCTCCGACCCCTGGTGGGCATGGACAAGGACGAAATCACGGAGCAGGCCCAGCGCCTGGGGAGCTTCGAGATCAGCATCCAGCCCGACCAGGACTGCTGCCAGCTCTTCGTGCCCAGGAGCCCGGCCACCGCCGCCAAGCTGGAGGAGGTGCTGCGAGCCGAGGAGGCCCTGGACGTCGACGGCCTGGTAGGCGCAGCGGTGCGGGACACGGTCGAGGAGCGCTTCGAGTTCCCGTGAGGGGGCGCGGGCGGCAGCGATCAGCCGTCCCGGCGTGGTCGGCCCAAGTCGAAACCCCGCCTCGGGCGTTGCGGAAAACGTTTGACCCGCAGCGACTTAGCGCCTATCCTCCCCCAAGCGAGCAGGAACTGGGCCGACCAGCGGACCAAGCCGGCCGGCCGGCCTACCCACTTGCTGGGCTGATTGAAAGAGGAAAGAGGGGAGAGACTGAGGAAAGGGTGCAACATGCCTGACCCGTTTGCGGGGACCTGCTATCGACGGAACTTCCTCAAGGAGGTCATCGCGAGAGTTGACTTCCTTAGCCCGCTGCCCGGCGTAGAAGCAGCACTTCCACCACGGCTTACCGAGGTCGCAGTTGGCGCTTTCCCAATTCCGGAGCCACGCGAGGCGGTCCAGCGTGCAGTGGAAATCGGCCCGCAGGGTGTTCAGTCAAGTGAAGAGCGTTTCAAGGAATGGCTCTTTCATGGCAAGGAGCGAACGAAGACGCTGACCATCGGCCGGCAGGTCGTGCTCGTCCAACATCGGACCTACCAGACCTACGAGCTCGTCAAGGCTGAGTTTCTTGCGGTTCTCGATCGAGTCGCCGAGCTATTCCCTGGCGCTCAGCCGTCGCGTGTAGGCCTCCGCTACGTAAACACGATCGAGCTGACGGAGGCGAACCCAGCCGACTGGTCGGCTTACCTGGCTCCCCAGCTCCTTGCGCTATTTCAGTTTCCGCCGGAGGCAGACCGGCCAGCCCTGTCTCGCGTCTTCCATAACCTGGAGTTGGCGCTCGAGACCTTCAACCTTCGCTATCGCTTCGGAATGCACAACCCCGACTATCCCGCCCGCATTCGCCAGAAAGTTTTCGTGCTCGACCTTGACGCCTATACCCAGTCGGCCGTTGACAAAAGAGACATCGGCCCCCTGCTGGACGACTTTCACGCAACGATTCAGAGTCACTTTGAGCAGAGCATCACGGACACTCTCCGGGGCATCATGAATGCCGCCTGAGGAGAAGGATCCCTTTGGCGAGTACGCTCCCGAGGCTCAGACGAATGGAACCCCTCCTGCCGGTCAGGCCGCAGAACCTGACGAAGTTGAAAGCGCCAAGTACGGCATCGGCAAACCGCGCCGCATCATCGTAAGGGGCACAGTTGCAGCGGACACAGGTCCTGAAGGCAGACAAGACTAGGCTCTGTCAGGGGGACATCCTTCGCGACGTTCACTGGGTAGAGTATGTCGCTGAGGGGGCCGGCCAGATCGCGGTCGCCCGGGTTGTGTTCCCGCTCGCGATCGTCTTGACTCAGGACTGCGACCTGGAGCAGGACCACCGATTTCGAACGGAGGCCCACCCCACCCAAGACAAGTGGCTAATCTCCGTCCTCATGGCGCCCTTGTACAACGTGGAGCATGTCTACCAGGGCGAGCACCTCAGCGAACTCGGCGTCCAGATGGAGCGGGTCCCCAAGAACCGCAGCGCAGGCGCCTTCCTCCGCAACAACGAACGCCCGCGCTATCACTACCTCGAGTTCGAGGACGACGTCCCGATCGTGCCTTCGGTCATCGACTTCAAGCACTACTTTTCTGCCACGGTGAACTACCTGCTAGACCTCAAGCCAACTGCGTGTGTGTGCTCGGTGGCGTCGCTCTTTCGGGAAGACGTCGCGCAGCGCTTTGCGGCGTACTTGGCCCGCGTCGGCCTCCCGGACTTTGGAGCGCAGTCAGAGCAGAATGGGGGCCTAGCCTAACGCTTAGCTCAGACTGACAGCGCCGGCGCAAGCGATGGAGCGCCGCCCCCGCTTTTGGTGTTAGGCGGACAGGAGCCGCAGGAGCGATGCCACGGCGTGGTTACGGAAGGTCCCGTTCCTACTCCTCATGGGGCTGGTCGGGTGCCAACTGGGCGGAGTATCACCGCCGGAAGCGCGACGCCGTGACCCAGCGGTTCGGCGGGATCGACCAGGAGGTCGAAGCTGCTTTCCTGCGTCTTGATCGCCCACGCCTCCGTCAGCTCTTCTCCGCATACGAGCGACGTCACGGCCAAAGCGCAGCGGCGTACGCACGCGCCACCTACCGCAAGTGGAAGAGCGGGTCCGTGATGCTTAGCGGGAAGACAGCCATGCGACTCCTAGATCTCTTGCCGCCGCTGCTGTCACCGACGGTACGCTTTGAGCTCATTCGTAAGTTGAGGCTTCACTGCATTCGCCGGTCGTCGCTTGCGGTAAGGACTGAACCTGAACGCTGGCG
>DATECU010000215.1:0-7771 GCA_035286745.1 Vicinamibacteria bacterium
TCGCCTTCGTCGCCCGCGGCAGGGAAGTGAGCAACCGGGAACAGCGCCTCTTGGGCCACCGCCCGGGAGACGATTTCCTCCAGGGAAAGCTCGCCCTCGCCCTCCGCCGCCGGCATCGGCGGACTCGGCGGCGGCGGGCTGATGTCGATCTGGTCGTCGAGGAACTGGCTCTCGGCGGGGTCCTCCAGGGCCTCGTCCGGCAGCTCCTGCAGGTCCTCGGGGGGCTCTTCGAGGACCGGACCGGCCCACTGCGGCGGGACCGCGGCGTCGGCTCCAGCGTAGACGCCGACCACCACCCGCGCGGCCCGGGCCATGCGTCCCCTCAGGCGATACCCGCGGAGCAGCTCCTTGACCACCACCTGGTGGTGCTCGGATTCCTCCACCGCCTGCGTCTGCACCGCCTCGCTGACCGCTGGATCGAAAGCCATCCCCAGGACCGGGATGCGCTCCAGCCCCTCGTCTTGCAGGGTTTGGAGCAGTTGCGTGCGGACCAGGATCAGGCCCTCGATCAAGGGCTCTGCCGCCTGGGTGCTCTCGGCCGCTTCCAGGGCGCGGTCGAGGTTGTCCAGGATCTCGATGAACTTGAGCAGCAATCGCTCGCGGCGCTGATCGAAGCGGCGTTCGACGTTCTTGGCGGTCCGATCCCGGAAGCCGTCGTTGTCCATCTTGAGCTTGCGGTAGGCGGCCAGCACCTCGGCCAGGCGGTCCTCCGCCAAACGTGCTCGTTGTTGATAGGCTTCGGCGGCGCCATCGGCCGGTGCCGGCTCCAGGGCGTCGGTCAGCGCCGAGGGGAGAGCTTCGGCCGGCTCCTCACTCGGAGTCAGGCCCGGGGGCGGCTCTACCGGGCCGCTCCCTGCGGGGCTCTCGGGCCCATCGGCCGGCTCGTCCTGCAACGGTCCTCCCCCTGGTCCAGGTCAAGGCCTGTCCAACATTGTGAATTATAGACCCATGCCGAGGCAGGAACGCGAGTTGGGTTAGTCGGCTCTTGACGCGCCCCGCCGGGAGGCGCCTGCCAGCAGGACCGTGAGATCGACCACGTTGGTGCCGGTTGGCCCGGTCACGATAAGGTCGCCCAGAGGCCCGAAGAAGCTGTTCGAGTCGTTTTCCGCCAGGAAGGCGGCGGGAGGCGGCAGGCCCAGGGCTCGCGAACGCAGCAGGCTCTCCTGGTCGGCGATCGCCCCCGCTGCGTCGCTCCTTCCGTCCACGCCGTCGGTCGCCAGGCTGCCGAAGACAGCGTGGATGGGGAAGCGCGACAGCGGCTCCACCCCGGCCAACACCATCTCCTGATTGCGCCCGCCACGACCTTCGCCTCGCACCGTGACCGTGGTCTCGCCCCCGGCCAGCAGGCACACCGGTGGATTCTCGGGGGTTCCCGTCTCTGCACACTCCCGCAGGACCGCGACCAGCACCCGCGCTGCCTCGCGGGCCTCGCCTTCCAGGCGGGTGGTGAGCACCACGCTCCGGAGGCCCTGGCGGCGCGCCTCTTGGGCGGCCGCCTCCACCGTCCAGCGATTGCTGCCGACGACCCGGTTCGACACCCGGCGAAAGAGGGGGTTGCCGGGCTTGGGCGTCTCCGGGGCCTCGCCCCGCTGCCCGGCGTCAAGGTGGCGCCGCACGGCGGGAGGGGTGGCGCCCCAGACCCCCCGGAGCCGCAGGATCTCAGAGGCCTCGCCGTAGGTTGTGGGATCGGGTACGGTCGGACCGGAGGCGATGGTCGAGAGGTCGTCGCCGACCACGTCGGAGAGAACCAAGGCGACCACTCGGGCTGGCGCCGCGGCTCGGGCAAGCCCACCGCCCTTGAGGCGGGAGAGGTGCTTGCGCACCGTATTCAGCTCGCCGATGCCGGCCCCCGCCCGCATGAGGAGCGACGTCACCGCTGCCTTGTCGGCGAGCGATACCCCCGGCACCGGAGCGGGCAGCAGCGCCGACGCCCCGCCGGAAACCAGGAGCAGGAGCAGATCGTCCCGGCCCAGGCCCAAGGCCAGCGTCTCCAGCTCTTCAGCCGCCGCCAGACCGCGCTCGTCGGGCACCGGGTGGCGCGCCACCAAGAGCCGCGTCCGGGTGAGGCCGGAACCCTGAGAGCTGTCGACGGCCAGGGCTGCCGAGATGCGATCGCCCAACACTTCCTCGGCGGCGCGAGCCATGGTGGTGGCCGCCTTGCCCACCGAGACCACGGCGAGCCGACGGCGAGGGCCAAAACGGAAGCGAACGTCAGCCACCGCCAGCGACTCGCCGTCCTGGCGCAGGTGCCGGCGGATCAGCTTGCCGGGGTCGGCGGCTTCCAGGCCGGCGCGCAGGATGGCCGAGGCAGCCCGCCTCAGACGGCGCCGATCCCAGCGCGATCCTGACACGGTCCTGGGGTCAGTGACCCGAGCGCGGGTCCAATTCCGAAAGCCGGGTCAAGGCTTCAAAGCTCTGGAGCAGGGTCTCGGCCACCGCCGGGAAATCCGAGCGGCAGCAGACGCGGTCGAGATCAGACAGCAGGCGGTCACAGGCCTTCTCGATGGCCGCTCGGTTACCGTCGTGGACCATCCCCGTGCAGTGCAGGTGATCCAGGTGTCTCAGGAACTCCTCGCGGTAGAAATGGGTGAGGGCTCTCCGCACTTCGGGATTCAAGGCGTGCTTCTCGGAGACCACAGCACCTCCCGCCGCGTTTCGGACCTGAGACAAGTCTAGCCAAGGCGGTGAAAGCCTGTCAACGTAGCATCGCAGGACATCGAAGCGAACAGCCTTCAGCGAACAGCCGTCAGCTCCCGAGCGGTAGATAGGCCTCGGGGTTCAGGTCCCAGCCGGCGCGGATTCCCCTCTTGAAGTTCAGGAACCCGGCGGCGGCGATCATGGCGGCGTTGTCGGTGGAGAGGGCGATGGGCGGGACGTAGAGCGGCAGGCCCAGCTCCTGGCCCAGGCGCACAGCCTCCCGGCGCAGCAGCGTGTTGGCGGCCACCCCGCCGGTGAGCAGCAGCGCCTTCGGTCGCTGGCTGAGCGCCGCTTCCTTGAGCCGACCCAGCAGCGCGGTGACCACGGCTCGCTGGAAGGAGGCTGCCAGGTCTCGGATCTCCGGTGAAGGACTCGCGGCGTCGGCGGCTGGCGTTATGCCTTCCCGGCGCACGTGATAGAGGACGGCGGTCTTGAGGCCGCTGAAGGAGAAGTCGGGCCTCCCGTCCTTGATGCGGGCCGGTTTGAACGCCACCGCCCGATCGTTGGCGCCGGCCGAGAGGCGGTCGATGACCGGGCCGCCGGGATAGCCGAGCCCGAGCAGCTTGGCCACCTTGTCGAAAGCCTCGCCGGCCGCGTCGTCACGGGTCCTGCCCAGCAATCGGAACTCGCCGCGAGCAGGCAGGCCAAAGATGCTGGTGTGGCCGCCGGAGACCACGAGCGCCAGCGCCGGCAAGGCGATGTCGCCGTGGGCGAGGAACGGGGCTTCGAGGTGGCCGGCGATGTGATGAACCGGGATGAGCGGCTTGCCGTGGACGAAGGCGATGCCCTTGGCGGTCTGGACGCCGACCAGGAGGGCGCCGATCAGGCCGGGTCCATGAGTCACCGCCACCGCGTCGAGGTCGGCATAGCCGACCTTGGCGTCAGCCAGGGCCTGGGTGATGACGGGACAGAGGTTTTCGAGGTGGTGACGGGAGGCGATCTCGGGCACCACCCCCCCGTGGATGGCGTGGATCTCGGCCTGGCTGGAGACGACGTTGGCCAGGATGTGGCGGCCGTCCGCTACCACCGCCGCCGCCGTCTCGTCGCAGGAGGTCTCGATGCCCAGGACGAGCATAACGCTTCCCGCTGGGCCCGCTCAGGCGCGCGGGGCAGGTGTCGCCCCGCCGTCCCCGAACAGCCCCGCCAGGCTCTCCTCGTAGGGCGCCCGCGCCACCCCCGCTTCGGTGACGATGGCGGTCACATAACGATGCGGGGTCACGTCGAAGGCGGGATTGCGCACCTCCACCCCGACCGGCGCCAGGCGGCGCCCCCCGTGGTGGGTAATCTCGTCGGCCGAGCGCTCCTCGATGGGGATGCCGGCACCGGAGGCGGTCGCCCGATCGATGGTGGACAAGGGCGCGGCCACGTAGAAGGGAAGACCGTGTTCCTTGGCCAGAACCGCGACCGTGTAGGTGCCGATCTTGTTGGCCACATCGCCGTTCCTGGCGATCCGGTCGGCCCCCACGATCACCGCGTCCAGCTCGCCCCTGGCCATCAGGTGGCCGGCCATGTTGTCGGCGATCAGGGTGGTGGGGATTTGGTCCTGGAGCAGCTCCCAGGCGGTCAACCGGGCGCCCTGGAGGTAGGGACGGGTCTCGTCGGCGTAGACCCGCTTCACCTTCCCCTGCCGCGCCGCCGAACGAATGACGCCGAGGGCAGTGCCATAGCCGGCGGTGGCCAGCGCGCCTGCATTGCAGTGGGTGAGGATGCGCACGCCCGCCGGCAGAAGCTCCGCCCCCAGGTCGCCCATGCGCTCGCAGGCCGCCACGTCCTCGGCGTGAATGGCGAGCGCCTCCTGCAAGAGCGCGTCGCGGAGCCCGCTGCCGCCGTTCGCGGCGTGGCTCTCGAAGCAGCGCCTCATTCGTTCGATGGCCCAGAACAGGTTGACGGCGGTGGGCCGGGTGCCGGCCAGGTCGGCGCAGATGGCCGCAAACTCGCGTTCCAGGTCCGCACCTTCCGTCTTGGTGAGGCGGACTCCCAGTGCGATGCCCAGGGCGGCCGCCACGCCAATGGCGGGGGCGCCGCGAATCGCCATGTCCTTGATCGCTCCAGCCACCTCCTTGTGGTCGCGGCAGCGCAGGTAGACCTCTTCCGAGGGCAGGCGCCGCTGGTCGATCATCACCACGGCACCGTCACGCCATTCGACGGTTGGAACCAAGCGAGCCTCACCCAAAGCTCCAAGTTACTTCGGTTTGGTCGCGCCTCCAAGCTGGCCGCCTTACAATCGGGCTTTCCAGGAGGCGGCCCTTGATCCCCGTCGACGAAGCCCTACGCATCGTTCTCGCGCAGGTGTCCAGCCTGCCCGCCGAGGAGGTCCCGCTGGGCGAGGCCCTGGGCCGGATACTGGCCGCCGACGTGGCCTCCGACGTCGACATGCCTCCCTTCGATCGCTCGGCCATGGACGGCTATGCCCTGCGCGCCGAGGACGCGTCCTCGGTCCCCGCGGTGCTTGAGGTCATGGGCCAGGTGAGGGCGGGGCAGATGCCGCGGGACGCGGTGGGGCCCGGGCAGGCGGTCCAGATCATGACCGGGGCTCCGGTGCCGGCTGGAGCCACCGCCGTGCAGCAGGTGGAGAGGACGCGCAGCCTGGACCAGGGCCGGCGGGTCGAGATCGTGGCGGCTGTAGAGGCGGGCGCCAACATTGCCCCTCGCGGCTCCGAGGTGCGGGCGGGCGAGGTGGTCCTGAGCCGGGGGATGCCGGTGACTCCCGCCGTGATGGCGGTGCTGTCTGCGGTAGGTGCAGCCCGGGTGAGCGTGGGCTGCCGGCCACGGGTCGCCGTGCTGGTCACCGGCGACGAGCTGGTGGGAGTGGCGGAGAAGCCGGCGCCAGGCCACATCCGCAACAGTAATGGTTATGCGGTGATGGCGCAGGCCCGCCTGGCCGGCGCCGAGGTCCTCGACCTGGGGGTGGTCCCCGACGATGCTGGGCGGATCGCCGCCGCCGTCGAGCCCGGGCTCGCCGCCGACGTCCTGCTGGTCTCGGGCGGCGTCTCCGAGGGCGTCTACGACCTGGTGGAGCCGGTGCTCCAGCGCTTCGGGGTCGAGCTGCTCTTCACCAAAGTGGCCATCAAGCCGGGCGCCCCCCTGGTCTTCGGCCGGCGGGGAGGAACCCTGGTCTTCGGGCTTCCCGGCAACCCCGTCTCCGCCCAGGTCACCTTCGACTTCTTCGTGCGGGCGGCCCTGCTCCGGATGCAGGGGGCCACCGCCGTCTCTCGCCCCACCGTCGAGGTCGAGATCGCGGCCGGGGTCAAGAACCGCTCGGGCCGGCGGGCGCACAGCCCGGCCCGCGTCATGTGGAGTTTCGGCCGCCTGCTGGCTGAGCCCCTGCGGTCGATGGGCTCCGCCGACATCGTGGCCCACGCCCGGGCCAACGCGCTGCTGGTGATGGAGGCCGAGCGGCTCCAGGCCGAGGCCGGCGAGCGCCTGCCCGCCGTCCTGCTCGGCGATCTCCTTTCTTCCTGAGGTTCCCGCCATGCCCCGATCCCCGAAGACCCGCCTCAGCCACCTCGACGCCCAGGGCAAGGCCCGCATGGTCGACGTCTCCGGCAAGCCGGTCACCGCCCGGGAGGCGGTGGCGCGCGGGCGCATCGTCATCTCGCCGACCGCCATGCGTTTGGTGAGAGCCGGCAAGCTGGAGAAGGGCGGGGTCACCGAGGTGGCGCGGCTGGCCGGCATCCTGGCCGCCAAACGCACCGACCAGGCGATCCCTCTCTGTCACCCGCTGCCCCTGACCCAGGTGGACGTCGATCTTCATCCCCGTCGCGACGGCTTCGAGATCGAGGCCCGCGTGCGCACCGATGCCAGAACCGGCGCCGAGATGGAGGCCTTGCACGCGGTGGCGGTGGCCGCCCTTACCGTCTACGACATGGTGAAGGCGGCCGACAAGGCCATGGTGATCGGCGACATCCGTTTGGTGAAGAAGACCGGGGGCAAGAGCGGGACGTGATTGAGCTGGGGGGTGCTTCCGTCGCACCCCCCAGAGATCTAACGATCTGCCGCCCGGTGGACCCGCAGCGCGGCCTCGAGCTTCCGCGCCTTCGCCACCTCGGCGCCGGCGTCGGCCGAGCGACCCTGCCGGTTGTAGACGTCGGCGAGGACGTAGTGGCCGAGCGGCGCGACCGTCGAGCGGTTGTCGGCGGCTAGACCGCGCCGGGCCAGGTCGGCCGCCTGGTCCAGCCGTCCGGCTCCCAGTTCCTCCCGCGCCAGGAACAGGAAAGCGGGAGAGAACTCGGGCGCCGTCTCGATGGAAAGGCGCAGTTCCGCGAGGTAGCCGTCGCGGTCACCCCGCTGACGCAGCAACTGAGCGAGGTTGAAACGGGCTCGGCCTTGGTCGGCGTAGAGCGAGAGCTCGTCGCGGTAGAGCTTCTCCGCCCCCGTCAGATCCCCGCGGCCCTCGATGATGCGCGCCAGGTTGAAGCGGCTCGAGCGCAGGTCCTCCTCCAGTTCCAGGCCGCGGCGCACCAGGCGCTCGGCCTCGGCCAGGTTCCCGCGCCCGAAGGCGAGGGCAGCCAGGCTGTTGTAGGCCGCCCCCATCTTCGGGTTGTGCTTGAGTGCCTCGTGGAAGGTCTGCTCGGACTCCTGGGAGCGCCCGAGGTCGAGGTACAGGGTCGCCAACTGGTACCAGATCTGCGGCGATCGCGGCTCGATTCGCAGCACCGAACGGTACCCCTCGACGGCGGCGTCGGCTCGCCCTTGGGCCCGGTAGATCTCGGCCAGCGCAGCCAGCGCCTGCTCGTTGTCGCGCTGGATTCCCAAGGCGCGCTGGTAGGCGGCGATGGCATCCGTCATCCGCTTGAGGCGTCGCAGCCAGCCGCCCAAGGTGAGGTGGGCGTCGATGACGCCTGGATCCTCGGCGATGACCGTTTCCAGCTTGCGGACCGCGTCGTCGTAGCGCTCGTCCTTGGCCAGGGCCCGTGCCTCACCGATCCGTGCGAAGAGGCCGATCTTGTCCTTGGGATCGGGGAGAACGGCCTCGGGATCCACCGTCGGTCCCCCGCCGACGTAGCCGAGGGCCGCCAGACGCTGCAGGGTCTCCGGGTCGAGGTTGTTCTTGTCGGGGGCGGCCTGCACCCCG
>DATECU010000216.1:0-6279 GCA_035286745.1 Vicinamibacteria bacterium
CGCGGTGGCGGGCCTGCCTCTCGATCGCCCGTTGATCGCGGAGGCGGTGGTGGTGATCGGCGAGGTACCGGTGGTGCCCTACGGCACGCCCTCCACCCGCGCCCTGGCCGACAACATCGGGCAGGCGATCTGCGCGGCCCAGGCCCTGCTCATGGCCAACCACGGTGCGGTCACGGTAGGCGAAACCGTGTGGCGGGCCTGGGAGCGGATGGAAACCGTGGAACAGTTGGCCAAGGTGGCGCTGGTGACCCGCATCCTCGGCCAGCACAACGTCTTACCGGCCGCGGACGTGGCCCGGCTGGAAGCGCTCCGGACCGGCGCCGGCTATCCCCCGCCGGTCTGCGACCTGGCCGCCTCCGGAAGGGCCACTTGCCCGGCGGCCGGTCCCGACCGCGTCGTGCTTTCCCGGGAGGAGCTGGTGCGCCTGGTGACCCAGGCGGTCGAGCGGTTCTCGAAGTGACCGGTGGCCGGCTTGACTCCGGCGGGCAGCCGGTTCAGAGTCTTCGGGCGAAACACGAAATAGAGCCGTCCAGGAGGCAGCATGGGTGAAGCGCTGGGTATGATCGAGACGCGGGGGCTGGTGGCCATGATCGAGGCCTCGGACGCCATGGTAAAGGCGGCCAAGGTTACGCTCGTGGGCTACGAGAAGATAGGATCGGGCTATGTGACGGCTCTGGTGCGGGGCGACGTGGCCGCGGTCAAGGCGGCGACCGACGCCGGCGCCGCCGCCGCGCGCCGGGTGGGCGAGCTGGTCTCGGTCCACGTGATCCCCAGGCCGCACACCAACCTCGAGGACGTGCTGCCCATCGGCAAGGCCGGCAAGTAGCTTGCTCGCCGGGCTGGTCCCCTGACCGGTCCGGTCTCCCCATGATCCTGGCCAAGGTCGTCGGCACCGTCGTCGCCACCCGGAAGGACGAGCGCCTTTCCGGCGCCAAGCTCCTGGTGGTGCGCCCGCAGGACCCTCACGGCAAGGACGAGGCCGGCTACCTGGTCGCCGTCGACACCGTGGACGCCGGCTTCCGCGATCGGGTGCTGATCGTGAGCGGCTCCTCGGCCCGCATGGCCACCGGCCTCAAGGACTGCCCGGTCGATGCCGCCATCGTGGGCGTCATCGACACCGTCGAGGTCAAGGAGTAGCCCTTTGCTCCTGGCCAGGGTGATCGGCACCGTGGTGGCGACCCGCAAGGACGAGGGGCTGCTGGGCAGCAAGCTCCTGCTGATCCAGCCCATGAAGGCCGACCGGGCCCCCGCGGGCAGACCCCTGGTGGCGGTAGACGCGGTAGGCGCCGGTTACGGCGAGGACGTGTTCTACGTGAAGGGCCGCGAGGCCAGCTATCCCTTCCTGCCCGCCGAGGTCCCCACCGACGCCGCCATCGTGGGCATCGTCGATCACTGGAATCGGAGCAACCGGTGCTGATCGGGCGGGTGGTGGGTAGCGTGATCGCCACCCAGAAGGCCGAGGCCCTGGTCGGCAGCAAGCTGCTCTTGGTGCAACCCCTGGACCTGGCCGGCGAGCCCAAGGGAGGCGAGTTGATCGCCATCGACCGCTCGCACGCCGGCGTCGGCGACAAGGTGCTCTTCACCCAGGACGGCAAGTCGGCCATGCAGATCCTGGACCAGGGTTTGACCCCGGTCGATGCCGCCATCCTGGGTGTGATCGACAGCGTCGAGGTCTTGTAGAATCCGGCCATGGACGATTCCCGCATCCAGCAGCTCACCGACGAGGTCCTGGCGGCTATCCGCGAGGACCGCGAGAAACCGAGCCGACCCGACCTGGAGTCGCGCATAGCGAGCCTGGAGCGGGAGGTGGCGGAGCTGCGGGGGGCGCTGGCTCGGGGCGCCACCGCCACCGTCACCACCGCCTCTCTCGCCGCCACCACGGTCCGGGTTCACCCCAGCCTGCAAGTGCTCAAGGCGGGGGCGCGCTCCGAGCGCTGCGTCATGGAGCCCGACAAGCCCTGCGTGGAAAGCCACGCCTGTCGTACCTTCGGGCACTGACCCCCTGACCGACCTCGGCCCGGGCAGGGTGCTAGAATCGCGTGGCCGCTCACCCGACATCCTGTTCCTGTCCGAAGGCAACCGGGGGCGGCTCCAGGCTACCCACCTGGAGGGGCCGGCGGACCTGAGGGAATGGGGGCTGGTGTAGAACCGCCCCGGTAGGCGCCCGTCACCAGAGAGCCGCCCGAAGCATGACGCCCGACCATCGCACCGTTCTCCACCTCGACATGGACGCGTTCTACGCGGCCATCGAGCAGCGGGACCGACCGGAGCACCGTGGCCGGCCGGTCATCATCGGGGCCGATCCCCAGGGCGGCCGCGGGCGTGGTGTGGTCTCAACGGCATCCTACGAGGCACGGCGCTTCGGCGTGGGCAGCGCCATGGCCATCTCCCAGGCCTATCGGTTGTGTCCGGAGGGCGTCTACATCTTCCCAGACATGGAGAAGTACGGCCGGGTGTCCAAGGAGATCATGGCCATCCTGCGGCGCTTCAGCGACCTGGTGGAGCCGATCTCGATCGACGAGGCCTTCCTGGACGTGACTGGCAGCCGGCGAGCCCTGGGTACGGGGGAGGCGATCGCCCGGGCCCTCAAGGACGCCATCCGCCGCGAGACCGCCCTCACTGCCTCGGTAGGCGTCGCCGCGTGCAAGCTCCTCGCCAAGGTGGCCTCGGACATGCGAAAGCCGGACGGCCTGGTGGTGGTGCCTCCGGGGACGGAGGCGGCGTTCCTGGCCCCCCTGCCGGTGCGCCGGCTGTGGGGCGTGGGGCCCAAGACCGAGGAGCAGCTCGCCAAACTCGGGGTAGTCACCATCGGCCAGTTGGCGGCCCTGGACCCCGCGGCCCTGGAAAGGCGCATCGGCCACCACGGCCACGATCTCCAGCAACTGGCCCGCGGTGTCGACCAGCGCCCGGTGCTGGCGGATGCCGGCGAGGCCAAGAGCCTGGGCGCCGAGCACACGTTTGACGTCGACACCGGCGACCGTGAGCGCCTGCGCCGCACCCTGCTCGACCTGGCCGACGGGGTGGCCCGGCGCCTGCGCCATCAAGGCTACCGGGCCCGCACCATCACCCTCAAGTACCGAGACGAGACCTTCCGAACCCTCACCCGGGCGGAGAGCCTGGCGGAATCGACCGATGCCGGCGCCGCCCTGTTTCAGGTGGCCTGGAGGCTCTTCCAGGGCGTGCACGGCTCCCGCAAGGTCCGTCTGATCGGCGTCTCCACCTCGGGCTTTGGCGAGAAGCCACAGCTCGACCTCTTTTCGGCCGAAGCCTCCCCGGCCGACCGCTTGCGCGACTTGGTGACCGAGCGCTTCGGCGAAGAAGCGCTGACTCGGGCCAGCCTGCTGGGTCGCCGCGAGCGCCGCTACCCCGACAAGGAGAAGTGAGGCTTGACGCTTGGCGGAGGCCGGGCGTAGGCTCCGCCATGGCCCACCCCTGGCTTGGTCACTACCCGGCCGGCGTGCCCCATTCGCTCCACCCCTACCCCGACACCACGCTGCTCGCCATCCTGGAGCAGACGGCTCGGGAGCGGCCCCACCACCCGGCCATCCACTTCAAGGGCAAGACCCTGACGGCCGGAGCCTGGGATCGGGCGGCGAACGCGTTTGCCGCCGGTCTTCGCGACCTCGGCGTCGAACGCAACGAACGGGTTGCGCTGCTCCTGCCCAACTGCCCGCAGTTCCTGATCGCCGAGTTCGGGGCCTGGAAGGCGGGAGCCACCGTGGTCCCCTTGAACCCCATCTACAACGAGGAGGAGCTTCGGGGCCCGCTGCAGCAGACCGGGGCCGAGACCATCGTGGTGCTCACGCCGTTTTACGAGCGGGTGAAGAGCATCCAGGCCGAGACCTCGCTCCGGCGGGTGATCGCCACCAACATCAAGGAGCACTTCCCGCCGCTGCTCAGCTTCCTGTTCACCGTCTTCAAGGAGAAGTCGCTCGGCCACCGGGTGCGGTTGCGGGCCGAGGACCTCTGGTTGGCCGACCTGCTGGGGGCCCACGAAGGGGCCGCTGCGCCCAACGACCCCGCGCGAGGGGAGGAGATCGCCCTCATCCTGATGAGTGGGGGTACCACCGGCACCCCGAAGGGTGTGATGGCCCCTCACCGCGGGCTGGTGGCCACCGGCTTGCAGGGCCACGCCTGGCTGTCCCCGGCCCTGGAGGACGAGAAGGACACCGCCATGCTGCCGCTGCCTCTCTTCCACGCCGCCGCTGGCGTGGTGGCCCTGGCCAGCTTCATGGTGGGAAGGAACCCGCTGATCCTGGTCCCCAGCCCACGGGACCTCGACGACGTTCTGGACACCATCCAGAAGACGCGCCCCTCGTTCTTCGCCGGCGTGCCCACTCTCTTCAACGCGCTGCTCGGCCATCCCAGGGTGCAGGCCGGCAAGGTCGACTTCCGCTCCATCAAGCTCTGCTTCTGCGGCGCGGCCGCCCTCCTGGCCGAGACCCGACGCCGCTTCGAAGCCCTGACCGGGGGCCGCATCATCGAGGCTTACTCGCTCACCGAAGCCCTGGTGGCGCTGGTCGGCAACCCGGTCCAGGGTCCCACCAAGGAGGGCTCGGTGGGCCTTCCGCTGCCCGACGTCGAGGTCCGGATCGCCGACGTCGAGACCGGCGAGGGTCCCCTGCCACCAAACGATGTCGGTGAGGTCCTGATTCGGGCGCCCCAGATCATGCCCGGCTACTGGGAGAACCCCGAGGCCAGCGGCCAGGCCCTTCGCCGCCACGGCGAGGGCGGGCCCTGGCTCCACACCGGCGATCTGGGCCGACTGGACGAGGACGGCTGCCTCTTCATCGTCGATCGCCTGAAGGACCTCATCAAGCCGGGCGGCCTTCAGGTGTGGCCCCGCGAGGTGGAGGAGGTGATCGCCACCATGCCTGCGGTGGCCGAAGTGGGCGTGGCGGGGGTTCTGGACCCGGCCCGCGGCGAAGCCGTCAAAGCCTGGGTGGTGTGCCGGCCGGGCTCTACCCTGACCGAGGACGCGGTGCGCGCCTACTGCAAGCAGCGCCTGGCTCCCTACAAGGTCCCCACCCAGGTGGAGTTCCGAAAGGAGCTGCCCAAGAGCCTGGTGGGCAAGGTGCTGCGCCGGGCCCTCCGGGCGGAGGCGGTCCCCGCATCCGCATAACAAGAACCACAAAGACACACTGTTCTTTGTGCTCTTGGTGTCTTTGTGGTGTGTGTCCGTTGCGCTACCGGCCCCGAGGGCGGCTCACCAGGTTGGCCAGCAGGCGATAGGCACCGGGGACCCCGGCCGGGAGTTGGCGGAAGAGCACCAGCCCCACGTAGGTCCAGGTTCCCTTGCCGACCCTGGCCTCGACCAGCAGGCCCTTCTTGTCTCCCGGGTTTAAGGGAAAGGGGTCGGCGGAGGAGAGAAGATCCAGATAGCGGGCGTCGCGGGCTTGCAGCAGTTGGATGCCCCGCTCCTGGACCCAGCCCCGCCAATCGCTGTCGTTAATAGGGTTAGGTGTGGTCAGGAGCCGATGCCGGGGCGCCAGGACCCGGATCGGTGCCGTCTCGTCGCTGACTCGCTCCGAGGTCACGGCCGCCGGGAAGGGGGCGAAAGGGCTGTCGGTTCCGGCCGCAGGCACCGACTCGGTGCTCCGCGGTCCCTCGCGCCGGTTGAAGGAGGCTCGGTTGTACTGCACCACCAGGTGACCGCCCCCTTCCACAAAGGCCAAGAGCCGCGCCTGATGCGCCCTGAGATCGGAACGGGTCTCGTAGGCGCGGATCCCGGTGACGATGGTCGTGAAGCGGTCGAGGTCGCCGAAGGCCAGGTCCTCCGCCGCCAGCAGGCTGACCGGGATCCCCAGTTGCCGCAGGGCTTCGGGTCCGCCGTCCCCGCTGCCCATCACGTAACCCACCCGAGCCCGGCCTGAGCTAAGCACGGCAAGGGCCAGGATCCCACTCTGGGCGGGTCGCAGCAGAATGCGCTCTTCAATGTGATCGTAAGCGATCTTGACCAGCTCGTCGGCGAAGACACCGCCCGGGGTTTCGGCCACCGCTCGCAGCGCGAGTCGCCCCGGAGCCAGCTGCGCCGGTGCCTGGACCGAGAGGCGAAGCGTCTGCTCCTCCCCCTCGGCGCCAAAGCGCAACCCGGCCGGCGCCGGATCCAGTCGGAAGCCGGTTGGCGCCTCGAGGCGGAGCCGGGCCTCGGTGGGGCCGGGGGCCAGGTTCCGCACCGTCAATCGGAGCTGCTTCGCTTTCGAGCCACCACCTAGCGGGAACACCAGAAGCTCCGGCTCCAGACGCAACGAGAGAGCGGGGACCACGGTCAGCGTTTTC
>DATECU010000217.1:0-10505 GCA_035286745.1 Vicinamibacteria bacterium
AACCAGCCGGCTCAGTGACTCAGCTGCCGCCGCTACCGGTCACTTCCGAAGCGGCTGGGGTGCCGCCGGGTCGGTTCGCCCCGCCCGGACCAGCCTCGTGGCTGCGTCACATCGACCTGAACGCGACGAGGGCTGCTCCCGGCGAGAGCGCTCCGGCGGCGATCAGCCAGTTGCCCCGCACCGAGAGTCCGTTCTTCCCCTTGAGGACGAAGAGCCCGGTGAGGTTCACGAGCGAGGATCAGGAGAGTAGAGAACCCGTCGGAGAACCGCGCCAGGCCCAGCGCCTACCGCTGGCCCCTCTCGCGTAGCCTCAGCGCCGCGTAACCGCTCGCCGGCGCCAGCACGGTCAAGGCCAGCCCCCAACCCAGCCCCGCGAATCGGACCGCGATCGCCGTCTCGGCCGCCCAGGCCAGGGGAAAGGCCAGCAGGCCAGCGAGGAGCTTGTAGGTCGCCGGCTCGTCGGGGTTCGTGGACAGACCGTCCGAGATCCAACCGGGGATCCGGTAGGGGATCCAGTTCAGCGCGCAACCGAGAGCGAAGACGGGCCATGCCAGGATCCTGCCGCCAAGAAGGCGCCGGGCCGGGCGAGTCGTCGCCGGTGGCGCGGGATTCGGCCGCAGCCATTCGACGCCCGGCGTCACCTCCTCGAGGGCTGCGGCGATGCGTTCGGTGAGCGCTCTCACCGCCACCCGCGGGTCATCCCTGTGAAGGACGCGCTCGGCCGCGGGGTCAATGTCATGCCCCACGCACACCAGCACCCTGGAGCGAAAGCGGTCCTTGGCTTCGTAGTTCAGGCCCACCGGGACGATCCTCACGCCGGGGCCCGCGTCCAGCACGATGCGGGCGGCGCCGCTTCTGAGCGGCGGGCGCCGCGCCTCGCTGTGGCTCCTCCCCTCCGGGAAGAGGGCGATCTGGCCGCCGGCGGCGAGGAGCTGGCGGCAGTAGGCGAAGGTCTCGAAGTTCCGTGACACCTCCGCGCCCGGATCTTGGCGCCGGTAGACGGGCAGCGCGCCGACCAGGGCCAGGAGGGGGCCCATGACGGGGTGAGAGAAGAGCGTGCTCTTGGCCAGCATCCGCGGGCGCGCGCCAGGGAGAGCGAGAAGCAGGACCGAGTCCACCACCGAGTTGTTGTGGTTGGCCACGAATACCAGGGGAACGCCACTGGGAATGCGCTCGATGCCCGCCACCTGCACCTCACGGAAGAAGACGTGGAGCGTGAGTCGGGCCAACCGCGCTACCGCTTCATCCAGCACGCGACGGAGCCATCGGGGACGGCTGACGACGACACCCGGAGTCGGGGCGTCCCTCCTGGCGCGCCTCGGCCTTGAGGGCAGGGTCATCGGGTCAGTCCGATGGACAGACCCAGGCTGGCGGCGACTTGCCCCTTGCGGAACGGATCGCTCAGGTAGTACGAAACCTGGCCGGCGATCCGCGGGCTGTGAAGGCCAAAACGCCGCGGGCCAAACTGGCGCACCACGGTCAGCCCGATCCGCTGCGAGCGGTTGGCGGCGGCGTCAAGGACGTGGGTGAGGGAGTGGTTCACGCCGTAGGCAAGCTCGCCCCCGCGTCCCCAGTCGTGGCGACGAAGGAGGGCGGCCGAGGTTCGCAGCACTCGCCCCCCGTCGACCGCAAGCAGGGTGTCGCGGGCGGGCTCGTAGTAGAGAGGGCCCTCGGCGCTGGACCACCACCACTCGAGGTCGGCGCCAGCCGTCATCAAGAGCGGCCCCGCCCTCATGCGCAGCCTGGGCGACAGGTAGAGGCGCGATCCGGTGCCCGACCGGGCGTCGTCCTTCCGGGCATCCCGCGCCTCCTCGCCGAACGGGTCAGTATAGCTGTTGAAGCTGGTCAGAGAGCCGAAGTTCCCGAAGTAGGCGGATCCCTCCGCCCCGCCGCGGAGGTCGAGGATGGAAAGCGGAGCCAGCTCCACCCAGACCCCGAGCCTGGTGTAGGAGGGGGTGAGCGAGTGTGAGGCACCGACCGCGAAGTGGGCGCCGGAAAGCAACGGGCCCGGCGACGAGTTGAGCCGCCAGGTCCATCGCAGGTCCAGGACGTGCTGCAATCCCGCGGGGTTGGCGGAGAACCCGAGGCTCTCGGTCAGGCGGCGGGTGGCGCCCGGCGGCGTCGCCCTTTCCTCCGCCGCCAGGCTCACGGCCAGTAGCAGGACGCCTCCCGTGGCGGCCAGTCTGGGGCTTCGAGGCTTCATGACTCCCCTCCCATCATTGCGTACCGCTCCAGCGTATGCGCCAGGTCGGGGGTCCCAGGCGGGGCCTGTGACGGTTTTCGCGTCTGTCACAGGCATTGACGGTGCGGCGGCGGAAGCTGGGTGCCTCCCTTGGCTCCACCCACAGCCTTGGGGTGGAATCGGCTACCTGGACACTTCTCGCACGTGGACCTCGATCTCCCTCAAGCCGACGCGCTTGTTCGGGAGCGAGGGCAGCTCGAGCTGCACGCATTCGGCCGTCACGTCCGGCAGGAACACGTCGTACCGGCCGGGCTCCTCCATCCGCAGGTGGGCTTCGAGCGGCGTCAAAGGAACCGTTTCGCCGGTCGAGTAGGCAATGCGCTGAACGTGCCGCTCCGAGCCGGCGCGCACTCGCAGAACGAGTTTCCCGAGCGGCATGGGCCTAGGGAGGCAGATCCGCAAGTCGGCGGGCCCCTCACTGGAGGCCAACCGCCAGACGGTGTCCGGGTCGCCGTCAAACAGGTACTTCAGGTTCTCCGGCCCGGTTGTCGAAGAGGCCCGCAGAAGCGAGCAGGCAACTGGCGAATAGCGCGGTCGCAGATCGGGGGGCACGCGCCACAGGGTTTGGGTCCTGCCGGATCCAGCCGGCGGGGGCGAGAACTCGACCGCGCGCTGCAGGGCGCTCAGCACGGTCGTTGAGTCGACGACACTGGACACGGCGTAGTCGTAGTGACGAAGCGCGTGGAAGGTCGCGGCATCGAACACCACGAACCGACCCACCGCAAACCTGGCCTCGTCGAGACTGGGCCCCAGACGGCTGACCGCGATTTGGGATCCCGCCGGCAGATGGCTGTCGACGAAAAACCGCAGCCGCTCCCTTGGGCTTGGCGCGGTCCGACTCACGACATACGACCAGCTCGCATAACCGGGGCCCGCAAAGGCGATGGCGAGGCTGGCGGCGATGGCGCACCAGCGCAACCGGGTGTTGCCTGGGAAGAGCATCCAGAGCGCGCTCAGTCCCCGGGCGGCGAACAACCCGAGGACCGGGCCAACCGGAAGCAGGAGCCGGTCGCCCTGCAAGGGAGCGTTCGCCAGGAACCCTAAGTAGGTCGCGAGAAAGCAGAGAAGGACCCAATCCTGCCTTCTGGGGGCCCGCAAGGCCAGGGTGACGCCTACCAGCGCCGCGCCGAGGCCCAGGTAGCCCAGCATCCGGGCTCCGACGACCAAGGTGTTAGCGCGAGCCAGGTTTGCCACCGACTGGGCGCCCAGTTCGACTTGCATTCGCTGCTGGGCCAGCCCCCCCACGAAGCCAGGCAGATCCAGAAGCGAGTATGGGCTCAAGAGCAGATAGGCGGCGAGTAGTGCCGCACAGGCAACGACCACTCGTGCGGCGCCTCGCTCCCAACCGCGGCGAGGGAGAACGCACGCGACCAGCAAGGCGGGAATCGCCAAGAACCCTGTGTACTTGACCGCCGTGGCGGCGCCCACGCAGAGGCCCGCCAGGGCGGCGGCGGTGACGGTCCCGCGATCGACGAGGCGCGCCATCAAGACGAGGGAAAGCGTCAAGGCCGTCGCCAGCACGACATCGGGCCGAACCAGCTGGCTGTTCTCCACCTCGGCCAGCGAGAAGCAGACGAAACCGGCGGCCACCACACTCAGGCGACCTGCTCCGTGGGCGCGTGCCAGGGCATACGTGAGGGAGACGTTGGCCATGCTGCAGCACGCGACGAAGCCACGAGCGGCGCCCAGATAGGCAGTGAACGGGATCGCCTCGAAGGTCGCGCCCGGCCGAACGCTCACCGCCACCACGAAGGCGACCACGAACACCGCCGCCAGCAGGTAGATGAAGAGCCCCGGATACAAGTGAAACCTGTGATTCAGATCGCCGCTTCGGATCATGTCCAGCGCCGGAGAGACGAACAGCAGCTCGTAGCCTTCGGCGCCGTGCTGGAGGTCCCAGGTCAGAGTGCGCAGGCGTGTCCACGTAGTCGCAACACCCAGCAACAGGATGCCGGCGGCCTCGAGTGACGGCCTACCGAAGGAGCGGATGCGACCAAGCAGACGGAACGCAACGTAGACGGCTGCCAGCAGCGCCACCCTCGCGCCAGGCGCCGCCGAGATCCCAAACTGCGTCGTCCATGCGGACAGGTCACCCCCGAGAAACGCGTCGGCGACCAAGAGCGCCAGAAGCGCCAAGTGGAGGTGGCGTCGCCAAACCTCCGGCTGCCGCCACGGTGGGGTCGGAGTTGCTGGCTTGCCGCAATCAGGAGCGGGCGGATCGTTCATGGCTAGAGCGACAAGTGGCGCTGCGAGCCGCCAACTCATTCACATAGCGTCCGAGACGATGGCCGCTCATCGCTCACCTGCCTCTCGCTGTCTTGCGGACACTACCGCCCGCCGGCGGCTGCCGTCAAGGCCCTGCGGCCCGCGTCTGGCGAACCCGAAGGCCGAGGCGAGCCGATCCCGGGGATCGTCAGGGGGTCTTGGTCGCGTCCGGTAGGCGTCCGAGCCAGTCCTCGACCACGGCCAGGAACCGGTCGGGCTCCTCCGCGAAGGGATAGTGGCCGCTCGCCTCGAAGACGCAAAGCTCCGCCCTGGGCAGCTCGGAGGCGAGGCGCTCCGCCAGGGCCGGGGGGGCGATCCAGTCGACGGCTCCCGCCAGGACGAGCGCGGGGGCCGTCACACCGCCGAGCCGGCCCGTCGAGCAGAACGCCGGCCACAGATGCGCCGTGTGGTTGTAGGCCGCGGCCCGGAAGTGCACCCCTTGCAGGAGGCGACTGGCCAGCGCCGGATCGCGGGCGCGCAGGTACAGGGTCCCAACGGCGCCGCACAGCTCGCGCAACTCATCGTCGTCGCGCAGCGGGCGCGACAGCAAGACCTCGATCGCGGAGGCTTCCTCCGGAAGCGCACGCGCCCGAGCCGCCGAGAGCGCCTCCGCCAGGTGCCGGTAGTCGGTGCTGGCGGCGCACAGCACCAGGCCAGCCAGCCGCTGGGGGTGCACGATGGCGTAGAGCTGCGCGATGGCCGCGCCGAACGAATGACCGAACAACACCAGGCGCTCGATGCCCAGGTGGTCGCGGAGCGCCTCGATGTCGGCGGCGAAGCTCTGGGCGGTGACACCCTCGAAGCTCGGAAGCCGCGGCGAGCGGCCGTTGCCGCGCAGATCGAAGAAGACGAGGCGGCACCGCCTGGCCAGCCCGTCCAGCCAGGGCCGAAAGTACGTGTGGTCCAGGCCGAGGCCGCCATGCACGAGGACGACGAAGGGGCCTTCCTTGCCCAGAACCTCGCAATGGAGGGACCTGCCGTCGGAGTTCGGAGTCGCCAAGTCGAACCTGAGGGCGCGGTTGACTCGGCGATCTTAGCGCCCTCGACGGGAGCCTCACAAGCGAGACCCGGGCCGAAGGGCCGAAGCCGCGGCGTGCCCGGCCCGGCTTCACTGGGGGTTGGGGACGCTCACTTCTGCGGATGCGAGCCGCAGCAAGCTACCACTTGATGTGCATCCAGCATTTCATGTTGCCGGGCGCCTTCTCATTCTGGCAGAACGCCTCCGTGCACTTGTGGGCCAGGCAGTAGTTTCCCCCCACGGCTTCCAGATCCAGGCAAGTGGGCTTGGCGCACTTGTGATCGATGCAGTAGCTCGATCCGCCATACATGGGCTTCTTGAGGCACTTGAGGCACAACAAGGCGGGGAACTGAGGCAGGCCTGTGGTCGCCACGGGATTGGAAGGTGCGAAGGCCCCGGCGGCGACCTGCGACATGTTGCCGGCGTTGTAGGCGGCTTCGCGAACCGTTCCGTCCTTGTTCAGGACCTCGAGGATTCCCGCCTGTGGAATCGCCGCTCGATGGATGGTGACCTTGCGGAACTGGTCGTCCTTGTCCAGGATCTCGGCCTCCACCGCGGAGCCCAGCGGCCCCTCGTCCAACTTCAGCAGGTCCTCGAAGGTCTTGTTCTTGGCCCGCTCTCCGGCGACCGACACCAGGATCGAGCCGGCTCGCAGGTTGGAGCGGTAGGCAGGGCTGTCCTTCACCACCGAGACGATCTTCCAGCGCCCTTCGCTGTCGGTCACCACGTAGGCGATTCCGGTGTATCCCTTCTCGACCACCGCCGGGCCCGCGGCCGGAGCTGCCGCGGGGGCCGCCGGACCCTGGATGTTCACCACCTTCTGTTGGTCACCAACGGTGATCACCTGACGCCACTTCCTGGCTCCCGCGCACACCGCGGTCACCAGGTGCTCCCCCGGCGTCGTCCTGATCTTCTTGGTGCCGCCGGCGGGGATGGTCCCCTGGTCCTCTCCATCCACCGCGATCTGGCACTCTTCCTCGGCCGCGATCACGACCGGAGTCCCGGTTTCCCTCTGCGGCCCGGCGGCGCCTAGCGGCAACAGGGCCAGCAACGCCGGGAGCAAACGGCTGCTCGCTTTCATGGCATCCACCCCCGCATCACTCCTTGCCGTCCATGTGGTTCTTCAGGTGCTTGGCGCAGGCCTCGGCGCTGCTCTGCTTTCCCCGAAAGGTCTCGTCCTTGTTGTAGGCGTAGGCGTAGACCACGGCGCCCGACCGGAGGTGGGTAACGGAGATGCTGACCGCCTCCGCCGACCCGGTGGCGCCGGTCATCAGCATCTTGAAGGTGCCGGGCTTCTTGCTCTCCGAGGTGCCGGTGATCTCGAAGTCGGCCTGCTCCCTGATACCGACCACGGTGACGGGGACCTCCTTCTTCCGGATCGCCGCGGCCAGGTAGCTCTCGTAGCCGCCCATGGGGGCGATGAAGAGCTTGGCTCCGAAGGGCACCCGGGGCGGAGCCGGCTCGCTGGCAGCCACTGGTGCCGGAGCCGGGGCGGCGGCGACCGCGGGGGCGGCGGCCGGCGCTGCCTGGGGAGCCGCGGCGGCGAAGTCGAAGGTGACCACCACCTGGGCATCGCGGGCGGCCACCGTCTGAGTCGAGCGCCGGCCGTCGGTCGCCACCGCGACCACGAGATGCTCGCCCGGCGACACCTGGATCTTCTTGGCTCCACCGGCGGCGAGCATCGCCACCTGTTCCCCATCCACGCTCACCGTGCAAGCGGTCTCGCTGCTCAACAGCATCGGAACCTGACGCGCGGCCTGCGCCCAGAGCCCTGGAGCCGGCAGTGCGATCACGGCCAGCAGGGCCACCACTCGCTTCGTTGAGATCATGCTCTCCTCCCACCCTTTCGAGACGGAATCAGCGGGGAGCATGGCCGACTTCGCGGTCCCTGTCATACCCCATTCGAGGTATGCCGGTATGACGGCGCGCATTGACAGCCTGGGGCGGAGCTGGCACGCTGGGATTTCGTGTTGTTCGGTCGCCACAGCGGCGGCAGGAACGGAGGCGGCATGAGGGCCGAGAAGGGCGGGAGCGTGAGGTCGGAAGCCTCTGCCGCGGCCCCCGGCGACGGCGCTGCTCCCGACTTGGTCGAGCGCCTCTACGCCGCGGTCGGAAGCGAGCCGGACCTTCGCGAGGTGCTGGCGACGGTGGCCCGGCACCTGCACTCCGACTTTGTAGCGATCCACGAATACGATCACCGCCGGCGCCAGGCGCGGGCGATACCGATTCACAACTTCGAGCAGCGTTGGCACCGGGCCTACGTGGACCACTTCAGTCGCGTGAACGTCTGGATGATCAACGGCCGCCACACGATCCGGCCCGGGGGCCTAACGCTGAGTCACGAGATGTACCCGGAGGGCCGCCTGGGGCAGACCGAGTGGTACGCCGACTTCCTGCGACCCCAGGGACTGCGGCACTCCATGGGGGCGGTCCTCTCAACGGATCAGGACTTCTCCACCACCATGGCCTTCATGCGCGGACCCCGGCCAGGGCACTACGGGGAACCCGAGGTGACGTTCGTCCGCAACATCTCGTCGCATCTGCGCCAGGCCCTCCGCCTGCACCGGCGGCTGGCCGAGGCGCAGGCCCAGACCGCAGCCGTGAGCCATGCCCTGGACCGGTTCCCGATGGCGGTAGTCCTGGTCGACGGCCGGGGCGGCGTGGTGGCGATGAACCGTGCCGGCAGCGAGCTGCTGGGAGAAGGCGACGGGCTCTCCCTGGCCGTCGACCGGCTGGTCGCCAACGGACGGGAGGCCAGGGCCCTGCGCGCCCTCCTCACGGGCGCCATCGAGACCACGCTCGGGCGTTCTGCCCAGGGCGGTGGCGGGTTGCTGGTCGAGCGTCCCTCCGGACGGCGGCCCCTTCAGGTCTGGGTCACGCCCCTGCCGCGCGATCCGCATGGGTTCGGGGTGCGGGGAGCCCTGGCCGCCGTCTTTGTGAGCGAGCCCGAGCGCGGCCACCCGCTGTCTCCCGAGTGCCTGGCCGGCCTGCACGATCTGACCGCGGCCGAGTCGCGTTTGGCGTCGCTGCTGGCCCAGGGACAGGATCTGAAGCAAGCCGCCGAGACGCTGGCGCTCAGCCTACACACGGTGCGGACCCAACTCCGCAGCGTGTTCTTGAAGACCGGCACCCGGCGCCAGGCGGAGCTGGTTCACCTGCTGCTCTCGGGCCCCGCGCACCTGCGGTAGGCCTCGACCGCGCGCCGCCAGCCATACCTCAAACGGGGTATGACGTCGGCCTCACCGCTCCCCATACTACAAGAGGTTCCGGGCCCGCGCGGCTCGGGTGCTGGGGGGGGCGAAGATGGTGAGACGCGAATCGATGCTAGCGGTGGGGCTGCTGCTGGGCGGCCTTGGCGTGGTGGAGCAGGCCGCTGCGCAGAGTGTGGCCTGGACCGCGCGCTACAACGGCGGCCTCATCGACAGCGAAGCCTGTCCAGGCGCCTGCAATGCGTCGGTCGGCAAACACAGCCTGGCCGTGGACGGGGCCGGCAACACCCACGTGGCCGGCCAGGTGCAGAACGGCACCAGCTTGGACTTCCGCACCATCAAGTACTCCCCGAGCGGTGCCGTGCTGTGGAGCATGCTCTTCAACGGAACCGGCAACGGCGACGACGCCGCGGTGGCCATCGCGCTCGATGCCTCCGGCAACGTCGTGGTAACGGGCCTCTCCTGGAACGGCACCAACAACGACTTCCGGACCATCAAGTATGCGGCCGCGGACGGCACCGAGCTGTGGAACGTGGCCTACGCCGGTCCCGGCAACGGCAACGACCACGCCCACGCGGTCGCCCTGGACGCCTCGGGGAACGCCTACGTGGCGGGCTTCTCGTCGAACGGAACGAACGACGACTACCGGACCATCAAGTACGCGGCAGCGGACGGCAGCGAGCTTTGGAACAAGACCTTCAACGGCCCAGGCAATGGCCACGACTACGTCTGGGCTCTGGCCCTGGACGCCTTCGGCAACGCCTACGTGACCGGCCGCTCGTCTAACGGCAGCAACAACGATTTCCGGACCATCAAGTACGCAGCGGCGGACGGTAACGAGCTGTGGAGCGCGGCCTTCAACGGAGCGGGCAACGGCGACGACCACGCTCTCGACATCGCGCTCGACGGCTCGGGCAACGCCTACGTGACCGGCGAGTCGTGGAACGGTGCCAACTTGTTCGACCAGCGCACCATCAAGTACGCGTCGGCCGGTGGCGAGCTCTGGAGCGTGGCCTACACCGGCCCGGCCGGCGGCCAGGACACCGCATGGGCGGTGGCGGTGGACGGCTCGGGCAACGCCTACGTGACCGGCGGCTCCGTCAGCGGGGCGAACTTCGACTTCCGGACCACCAAGTACAGCGCGGCGGGTGGCTTGATCTGGAGCGTGGGATACAACAGCCCCCCATACACCACCGATGACGGTGCCTGGGCGATTGCGCTGGACGGATCGGACAACGCGATCGTGACGGGTTGGTCCTACAACGGCACGAACTGGGACTACCGCACGGTCAAGCACGCGTCGGGGGACGGGACCGTGCTCTGGAGCGCGGGGTACGCGGGCTCAGGCAACGGCACCGACAACTCCTACGCGATGGGCGTCGACGGCAGTGGGAACGTGTACGTCACCGGCACCTCCTGGAACGGCTCCAACGGCGACATGCGGACCATCAAGTACGCCGCCGCCGACGGCGCCGTGCTGTTCTCGGCCTCCGATGCGGGGGCGAACGGTGCCGACGACTTGCCAGGCTCGGGGAATCTGCTGCTCGCCAAGCGCAGCTCGGCGGTCGACGCCGGCGGCAACCTCTACGTCACCGGGGACTTCTTCAACGGGATCAACTGGGACTACCGGACGATCAAGTACTCGGCCAGCGGCAGCGTGCTGTGGAGCGTCGCCTACAACGGGGCCGGCAACGCCAACGACCTCGCCTTGGCCCTTGCGCTGGACGCCTCCGGCAACGCCTACGTCACCGGCTATTCCTTCAACGGGGCC
>DATECU010000218.1:0-2275 GCA_035286745.1 Vicinamibacteria bacterium
CCGGCCGTCGAGAGCGGGGGCGGGCCACGCCGGACGCGGGCGACGCGGGGCGGGGGGAGCGTGAGCACCCCCTGCTGCTCGAGCCGCCGCAAGAGGTAGCGGCAGGCCATGTCCCAGGGCCGGCCGTTGGGCTGGGTCCAGCCCAGCCGGGCGCAGACCGCCACCGAGAGCGCGGAGCGCGTCTGGCCGACCTGGCCGGCGATCGCGCGGATGAGCGCGAGGTCGTCGGCCGAGAGACACCGCCCGCGGACCGTGAGCCCGCTCATGGCGCGGGCCCCCCGCCGTAGCGCGCCAGGATCGTGGCGGCCGTGTCCGTCGGGTGCCACCGCAGCCGCAGCCCGGCCAAGACCGCCAGCTCCCAGGCCCAGAGAATCGCGTAGCAGTCCCCGTCCCGCACCAGCACCTTGTCCCGGTTGGCCCGCTCGACCGCCCGGCGGTAGCGGGCCATGCCGGTGTCCTCCCCCCGGGCGGCCGCCGTCTGCTCGGCCGCCTGCTGGGCGCGGAACGCGGCCAGCAGCCCCATCAGCAGGAACACGAGGTAGACGTGCAGGTAGACCGCCGCCTCGCTCTTCTCCAGGGGCGTCTCGAGCGTCCACTCGCGCTTGGCCTGCTTGTTGCCCGAGTTCTCGATGACCCCGCGCGCGTCGAAGCGGTCGTAGGCGAACAGCACGTCCTGGGGGGTGTCCAGCGGCGCGCAGGTCAGGATCACCAGGGGCTCGGCTGGGTCCGCGGAGGGGTAAGAGGGGTCCGCGATCACCACCGCCGCGTTCAGTCGGCCGGGAACGAACGACTTCGAGTGAACCTTCGACCCCGGATGCTCCCCGGCGTAGGTGGGGCAGTCCAGCCCCGGGAGCCCGATCACGATGAGCGCCTGGCGCTCTTCGCACCGCCGCTTGCCCTTGCCCGTCACCACCGTGATCGGCCGCGTGGCCAGCACGGCGTCCGCGACCGGCCGCCCCTGCTGCTGGCGCGCAGAGACGTCCAAGGCGGCGCGTCTGGCCTCCTGGGTGATCTCCAGATCGGCCTTGCCGGGAATGAAGAACGGCACGTGTTGCGCCACCCGGTGGAGCTCCTGCCCGTCCCAGAAGCCGCGGTCGAACGCCACCGTCTTCAGGCGCGGGCCCAAGTTGGCCTGGCCCTGCAGCACCAGCGCCACCATCCAGACCCGGTCGTCGACGTTGATCCGGTCCACGTACACGGCGATGGGGATGCCGCTCACCGGGCAGAACAGCAGCCACACCTTCCAGCCCCACACCGTGGTGGCGACCTTCGGCGCGTGCCGGTTGTGGCGATGGTCGGGCCGCTTGTGGCGCGTCACGTGGGCCACCGGACCGCCCCCGCGCATCCGAAACTTGGGGGTGGCCTCGCAATCCGTGCAGTCGACCACGGCGTGGACAGCCCGGGGAAAGTAGCCAGCCTCGGCCAGGAGCTTCACCACTGCGTTGAAGGTCCGCGCGACCGCGCCCAGGGAGACCTGCACCAGGGTGTCGACCATGACCTCCCCGGAGAACGCCCCGCGGACCTCGGGTAGCACCTGCGCGCGGGACAGTCCCCGCCGGGTCAGCCCGGTCTTGACGAAGGCCGCGAGCTCGAAGAGCGTCATCAACGCCGGATCGGTCAGGATCACCCCCTGGGTCTGCGGCACCGACGGCACCCCCAAGACGATCCGCATGACGTAGACGCCCACCATGGCCGTCCAGGCGATCGAGGCCCGCACGCGCCGCGCCGGATCCAGGGCCTCGAGCAACGGCCACACCTGGAGGTGCTGGAGGAAGGTGAAGAACTCGTCGCAGAAGCTGACCTTGTCGAGCGCCTCGACTTCGTCGACGACCTTGTGCTCGTGTAAGGCCTGCACCACGGCCGCGTCGTCTCGCCGACAGAGGTGGAGGGTCTTGCCCAGTCGGGCGAGGCGGGCGGCGGTCTCGGCGTCGGTGAGCTTCCGTCTCGGCACGGCCTGCTCCAGGGTTCTGGAGAGGCTTGTAGCAGATTTCGGCCTCGGACACCAGCCTTTTTTCATTCCCCCCGGGGCCCCTGACTCCCCACCCCTCACTCCGCCCACAGACTTTCGCTTCCCCTCAGGCCAGCGGCCGACCCCCCGCCTCGCGGGGCGCTCCGCCTGGACACCAAACTTCGGCGGCCCCGGTCACCCCCGGAGCCCTGGGACAGCCCCCAACCAGTTTCGCCCGGGCGGCAGGGTCTTCCACCCTCGGCCTGGAGGGCGTGGGGTGCGGCCCCCGCCCGAATCGACAATCTCGCCCTCGAGCGATCACTCTTA
>DATECU010000219.1:0-9674 GCA_035286745.1 Vicinamibacteria bacterium
TGAGCGTGGATGCCTTGCGCCGCCACTACCAGGCGGTGGCGGACGCTTCGCCCATCCCGGTGTGGCTCTACACGGTGCCCGCCTTCACCGGCCTGCCCTGTCCACCCTCCCTGCCCGCCCTGCTGGCCGGCCATCCGCGCCTAACCGGGATGAAGGAGTCGTCCGGCGATTTGGGGTTGATGGGGCGCATCCTGAGCTCGGTCCCATCTTCGTTTCGCGTGGCCTGCGGATCCGCGCCCGTCCTCTACCCGGCACTCTGCCTGGGCGCGGCGGCGGGCATCGTGGCCGTGGCCTGCTGCGCCCCGGGACCGGCGACAGCCCTCTATCGCGCTTTCTGCGCCGGCGACCACGCCCGAGCCCGCACCCTGCAGGCCGCGATCACGCCCCTCGCCACCGCAGTGACCGCCGCCTACGGCGTGGCCGGCCTCAAGGCCGCCATCGATCTGGCCGGGTTCCGAGGTGGGGAGGTGCGCCCCCCCTTGCTGCCGGCCGCGCCGGCGGTTCGAGCCGAACTGGAGCCCCTGTTCAGGGCCGCGCTGGCGGCGGAAGCGTGACGCAGCCGTCAGCCATCGGCCTCGGCCGGTCGCCTCGCCCCGGGGCCGGCCACCGGTCCACGGAGGGCTACTAGCGCTGGGCCGTGAGGGGGTGCAGGTGGTCGACCGGACCGTGGCCGTGCCCCACGCTGTAGGAGCGCCTAATGGCTTCGGTGAGATAGGCCTTGGCGCCGCGCACGGCGGCCGGCAGGTCTGCGCCTAGCGCAAGCCGGGCGGCGATGGCGGCCGAGAAGGTGCAGCCGGTGCCGTGGGTGTTGGCGGTGGGTATGCGCTCGGCGGCCAGCTCCTCGAAGGTTCGGCCATCGAAGAACACGTCGACCGCATCCCCCGCCAGATGGCCGCCTTTCACCACCACTGCCCTGGCGCCCAGGCTCAGCAGCGCTCGGGCGGCCTCGCGCATCGCCCCGAGCTCCCGCACCGGCCGGCCCAGCATCGCCTCGGCTTCTTCCAGGTTGGGGGTGACCAAGAGAGCCAGCGGGAAGAGGTGATCGAGGTAGGCGGCCTCGGCGGCCGGATCCAGCAGTCGATCGCCGCTTTTCGCCACCATCACCGGGTCCACCACCAGGTTGGGAAGCCCCAGCCGTTTGACGGCCTCGGCCACCGCCTCGACGATGGCCGCGGTCGCCAGCATGCCGGTCTTGACCGCCGCCACCCGCATGTCGGAAGCCACCGCCTCCATCTGCGCCACCACCATGGGCGGCGGCAGCGCCAGATAGTCCTTGACCGCCACCGAGTTCTGGGCGGTGATGGCGGTGATGGCGGTGGTCCCGTGGACGCCGTGGGCGGCGAAGGTCTTGATGTCGGCCTGGATGCCGGCGCCCCCGCCGGAGTCCGAGCCGGCGATGCTCATGGCCACCCTCATCCTCGGGCCCCGACTTCGATGGCGCCGGTCAGGCCCTCGGCAAGGCCCAGCCGCTCGCGAAGTCCCATCAGCATGCGGTAGGTGAGTCCCCAGATCACCAGCTCCCCCACCCGCAGGCAGGGGAACTCCATGCGCAGGCCCTCGTGGACGTACTCCATGGTGGAGCGCCGCTCCGGGCCCAGGAGATCGTCCAGGGCAAGCCAGTGGACGCTCTTGACCTCGGAACGAGGCTCCGCGGTAGGGCCCCCCGCCAGGCGGAACACGTAGGGCGCGATGGCCAGGTTCAGGAGCTGCATCTTGGCCCGGGCCTGCACTTCGTCTAACGCACCCAGACACTCACCGCAAGCCGCCAGGTCCAGGCCCACCTCCTCGGCGGTCTCCCGCACGGCGGTGACCTGAAGGCTGGGATCCTCGGGCTCGGCCCGGCCGCCGGGGAAGGCGACCTGGCCCGACCAGGGGTCCCGCGGATCCTCGGCGCGTCGGATGAAGAGAAGCTCAAGGCCTTCGCCGACCTCCCGCAGCACCATCGCCACCGCGGCCCGGTGAACCGGCTCGCTGACGCGCCCGTTGGGACGGGCTTCCAGTGCGCTCTGGACCCGATCCCAAGTGATGCGCCCCACCGCCCCATTTTATACGCGGCGCCCGAAGTGAACTCGGTCGCCGCTCTTGAAGCGGGGGGCTCCCGCCCCCGGAGCCCCCGGACACGAACCGCGGTGCCCGAAGCGAACGTGGCCGCCGCCACGAAACGGGGGGCTCCCGGGCTCCGGACACGAAGCACGCCGCTACGCGTGGCCGTGGTTCCCGGAGGCCACCGCCAGGAGCGCGTGGGCCTGGGTCAGCCAGAGGTAGGCCATGTTGGGCGCCAGCCGGCCCTCGAGCAGCCAGCGGTCCACCTGAGACGCGTCCACATAACGCAATTCCGCGATCTCGGAGGCCTGAGGTCTGAAGTCCCCCAGCGACACCTCGGTGCGGCCGGCGTAGATCGCCACGTGGTAGAGCACGTTAAGGGACCCGCCCCCGGGAGCCAGCCTCACATCGCGCAGGTTGGCCGCCCAGGCCACCCGGCGCAGCACCACCTGCTGGCTCAGATCGGCGTCGCCCAGGGCCACGGTGAAGGCCGCCTCCGAGGCCAGGAGCCGCACCCGCGGGGAGACCGGATCGTCGAACAGCTCCTCGCCGGCCTCCCGCACCACGGCGGTGTCGAAGTCCTCGCCCGCGCTCACGTGACCGCCCACCGACTTGTCCCAGAGGCCGCCGTTTTCCTTGTCCACGGGCCGGCGCTGCAACAGGACCTGGCCCCGGCCGGTCACCAGCAGCAGGTTGACCGCGCCCACCGCCCGACCCGAGGCCTTGGCCTCGCTCCGGGGCCACGCGTCGAGGACGGCCCCCGCGGGGTCGTAGACGTTCAGCAGCTCTTCACGACTTTTCACGCGCTCATGGTACCAGCCCGCCTCACGGCCGGCGGTGCCGGCGATAGAATCGGGTCCCGGAGGGGTGATGAGGAACCGAGGGCGGCGACGGTTGGCGATGACGGTCGGTGCCGTGGTGCTGGCCACCAGCGTGGGCGCCGAGGACGCGACCTGGCTCGACCCCTACCGCCAGCCGGCGAGCCGGATTCTGGCGGCGACTCGCGACGACCGCGCCGCCTGGAATCGGCTGGCCGAGTTGACCGACACCTTCGGCCCCCGCCTTTCCGGGACCCCGCAACTGGAGGCCGCCTACCGCTGGGCGGCGGCCGAGATGAGGGCCGACGGCTTCGACAACGTTCGCCTGGAAAAGGTGATGGTTCCCACCTGGGTGAGGGGTCGGGAGAGCGCGGAGATCGTGGAGCCCTTCCCCAGCGTCCTGGCGATGCTCGGTCTTGGCAACAGCGTGGGGACGCCGCCTG
This sequence comes from Vicinamibacteria bacterium, assembly GCA_035286745.1. GTDB lineage: Bacteria > Acidobacteriota > Vicinamibacteria > Fen-336 > Fen-336 > DATECU01. The sequence continues at coordinate 3,305 of DATECU010000219.1, forward strand.
ACGGCATTGCCGCCGAGATCTTGGTGGTGAAGAGCGCCGAGGACCTGGAGGCTCGTGCCCCGGCCGCCAAGGGCAAGATCGTGGTCTTCAACGTGCCCTACACGGGCTACGGAGCTACCGTCCGCTACCGGTCCGCCGGCGCCTCGATGGCCGCCAAGCACGGGGCGGTGGCCATGCTGCTCCGCTCGGTGGGGCTGCCCGGTCTGCGCACGCCGCACACCGGCTCGCTTCACTACGCGGATGGGGTACCCCGAATCCCGGCCGCCGCGGTAAGCGGAGAGGACGCTGACCGCCTGCAGCGGATGAGCGACCGCGGTCAGAAGGTACGCGTTAGGCTACTCATGGAGGCTCACTTCCTGCCCGACTCCGAGTCCGCCAACTTGATCGCCGAGCTGCCGGGCCGAGAGCGGCCGCAGGAGATCGTGCTGATGGGCGGGCATCTGGACTCCTGGGACGTGGGGGTGGGGGCGATCGACGATGGCGGAGGTTGCGTGGCTGCCTGGGAGGCGCTCCGGGTTCTGAAGAGACTGGGCCTCAGACCCCGGCGCACCATCCGAGTGGTCTTCTGGACCAACGAGGAGAACGGCCTTCGCGGCGGCCTCGCCTATCGCGACCAGCACCGGGCCGAGCTGGCCGACCACGTGCTGGCCATGGAGTCCGACGGCGGCGTCTTCCGGCCCCGCGGATTCGGCTTCAGCGGCAACGACAAGGCCAGGGCCGCCGTTGCCCAGATCGCCAGCCTCCTCTCGCCCATCGGCGCCGACCACGTCGGACCCACGGGGGGTGGCGCCGACATCGGACCGGCGGTCGCCGAGGGCAACATCCCGGCCATGTCGCTGGATGTCGAGGGGGCCAAGTACTTCCTCTACCACCACACCGCTGCCGACACCCCGGACAAGATCGACCCCGAGGAAATCGCTCTGTCCACGGCCAGCCTGGCCGTCATGAGCTACGTAGTGGCCGACATGCCAACGCGTTTGGGTCGCTAGGCAGAGTACCGCCGGCCGGCACTCAGCTCGGCTGCGCCTGGGGCACCACGCGCCTGACCTGAGCCAGCAGCTCCGACGGGTGGTAGGGCTTTTGCAGAAAGCCCGCGAGATCCAGGCCGGCGAAGCGGCGAAGCGCCTCTTCTTCGGTGAAGCCCGAGGAGAGCACCACCGGAATGCCGGGGGCGATCTCGCGGAGGAGGGCGTAGGCCTGGGTTCCACTCAGGGCGGGCATGGAGTAGTCGAGAACCACCATGCCGATGTCGGAGGCCTGATCCTTGAGGACCTCCGCCGCTCCTTGGGCACTCTCGGCACTCCAGACCGGGATGCCCTCGGCGGTGAGAATGGCCGCCACCGCGTCGCGCACGATGGCCTCGTCATCCACCACCAGAACGCCCCGGCCCGGACGGCCGCTTCTTCGAGGGCGAGAAGGCGCCGCCGCACCGGCGACCGGGAAGACCAACTCGAAGCGGGTGGCTCCGGCCCGGCTCTCCACCGCGATCCCGCCCTGGTGCCCGCGCACGATGCCAAGGACCACCGCCAGCCCTAGGCCGCGGCCGGCTACCTTGGTAGTGAAGAAGGGCTCGAACAGATGGGCCTGGACGGCCGGAGCCATGCCGGGCCCGTCATCTTCGATCTCGAGCGCCACATAGGGGCCGGGGGGCAAGGGTCCGGCCGTATGGCGCCAGAACCACGTGTCGTCGCGGCCGATCCTCCGCTGGGAGGTGCGGATCGTCAGCAGGCCCGGGGCCTCTCCGATGGCCTCGGCGGCGTTCAGGGCCAGGTTGGCGAGAGCGTGCTGGACCTGACCGGTGTCGACCTGCACCCGCGGCAGCCCCGGTGCCAGCTCCCAGCGCAGGACCAGGGACTTGGGCAGGGCGGCCTCCAGGAGCGAGCGGCTCTCCTCAACCACCTGGCTCAGGTCCGACTGGCGGGGGTGAAGGGAGCCGTGGCCGGAGTAGTCGAGCATCTTGCGCGCGATGTCGGCAGCTCGTTCGGCGGCGTCGATGACCTTCACCAGGTGCGGCCGGACCGGGCTATCGGGGCTCAACCTGCCGAGACCGAGGGAGGCCTGACCCAGGATGGCGGACAGGATGTTGTTGAAGTCGTGGGCGATGCCGCCGGCCAGAGCCTCCAAGCTCTCCAGCTTCTGCGCCTGACGAAGAGCCTCCTCGGCGTGCTTGCGTTCGGTGACGTCGCGGGTGATGACCAGCACCTTGTCGCTGTCACAGGCCACGACTCGCCCCTCGAACTCCCGCCGCTCGTTCCCCAGGCTGAGCTCGTGCTCGATCCCCTGAGCTTCGCCAGAGAGCAGAGCCAGGTCCAGGGCCCGCCGCACGCTGCGCAGCAGGGGTGGGGGCAAGACCTGGTGCAGAGCTTGGCCCACCGCAACCTCCGGCGGCACCAGCAGCAGGCGGGGATCCGGGGCGTGACAGTCGAGGAGAACGCCGTCCCTGCTGAGCATGAAGATGAGGTCGGGAATGGCGGAGAGCAGCGCCCGATTCCTGGCCTCGCTCTGGCGCAGCCCCTCTTCGGCCCGCTTGCGGCCGGTGACATCCTGGACGGTACCCACCAAACGAGCTATGCGACCGCTGTCTTCCCGCACTGCGGTCACCCGGTTCAGCACCCAACGCACCGACCCGTCGGCCCGGACCACCCGGTACTCCTCGTTGAGCCGGCCGGTGCCGAGGGCCTCGTCCAGGGCCTTCTCCACCGCGGCCCGGTCCTCAGGGTGAACGGCATCCAGCAGCGAACGCGGCTTCGCGTAGAGGCTCTCCCGGGACCGGCCGAAGATCTCCTGGTAGGCTCGGTTGACGTAGAGCAGCTCCGAGAAGTCGGCGCTGGTCTCGAAGACCATTCCGGGCAGGCTCTCCGCGATCTCTCGGAATCGCGCGTCGCCGTCCTTGGGTGTCGCGTCGCTCAGGGGCGGCCTCCGCTCTCGGTGGGCACACGCAGCAGGGGGCAGTCGCGGGCGCAGGGCGAAGTGGCGCCGGGATCAGCCGCGGCCTTGCCGGACCGGATCAAGAGCACACCCCAAGAAAACCAGGCCAGTCGCCGCGCGCCGAGGCGCCCGCGGCCGGCCCCACCGACGGCTACGGCGCCTGAGCCAGGACGTCGGCCTCCCGGCCCGCCACAATCCCCCGAAGCCCGAGCACGGACAGCTCGAAATCATCGTTGCTCGCGGGCTTGCGCGTGTCCAGAAGCACCGCCTCTCGGATCTGCGTGTAGGCCTTCTCCAGCTCCGGCAACAGCCAGCGGGAGTTGAGATACGAGTTCACGGCCTTCTTGACGGCGCCGACATAGACCGCCTGCATGGAGGCGCTGGCCAGCAGGCGCCGGCTCAACACGTTGTCGCCCACCCGCTGAAAGATCGGCCAGTTAGGCGAGCTGAAAGAGGTGTCCTTGTCCCAGGGAATGAACTCGAACTTGGTTTGTCCACCGTACTGGTAGAGGTAGAAGTTGTTCATGCCGAACTCGCCCACGAAGCCGTCGAACTCGGCCAGGGCGTTCTCGACCGCCAGGTAGGTGAGGAACTTGTTGACGTCCACCATGCGGCCGACATCCTGGGCAAAGCTCGAATCCGGGGCCTCGTTGATCACCCGGATGAACTCGACCAGGCCGCTCGCGTTCAGCGAGTCCTCGTTGGTCTGGGGCTCAAAGGGAGAAGGGACGTAGGCCGCGGGATCCGAACCCAGGTAGGCGAAGTAGTAGGGGCTCACGTACTCGTAGTCGAACAGGTTGCCGGAGTCGTCGCCCAGGCGAGCCTTGAGGAACGGCTTGCTCACCGGCTCCACCAGGTTGTAGACACCGGCGTACTCGCCGTTCACGGTGAGCCGGGCGAAGGCGTTCTGGGGCGCCGGAATGCCCATGGCTTCGAAGACCTTGAAGGCCATTCGCTCGCGCAGGAAGCTCGCGTCTTGCACCAGGTTGTCGAGCACCAGGCTCTTGTAACCGTGAAACTCCTGGCCGCTCACGTACTTGTTGAAGTCGACCTTGAGACCGGGCTTGGCGGCGTCGCGGGAACCGGTGCCCCGCGAGCGGATCCCCACCTGCTGCACCACCGCGTTGTCCAGCGAGATGTTGACAGCGTAGTACTGATTGGTTAGGTAGTTGGCCCGCAACGACTCCCAGTCGCCGGGGTCCATCTCGATCCGGACCTCGTGCAGCGTGCTCTGATCGAAGACGGGGTCTCCCGCCTCGAGAAGGAGCGACCCCAGAAGCACCGAGAGTGCGGTGAGCAGCGCGCGCCGTCTCATGCGACCTCCGCCTAGGGCAGGTGAAGCTGGACTCGCCCCAGGAGCGTAACGTAGTTCCCTGCGCGGCCCGGCTCGGGAGCCAGTAGCGGCTCGCCGTACCGCTCCAACAGCAGGTTCCCCATTATCCGCCCCCAGCGGGTCATCCAGAAGGAGAAACCAGCGGTAGCGGCCTCAAGAGACCCGGGCTTGATGTTCCGGGCCCGGTTGCCGAAGCCCGCGAAGCCGGTGTCGTCGCCGACGTCATCGAAGCGCAGGCTTTCGTAGCGAGCCCCGAACTCCAGAGCGCCCGGCTGCCGCTTCTTCTCACCCCGCAGCCGCCACAGAGCCGACACCGCCCAACCATCCCCTTGGACATCCGGCATGTCGGTGAAGGTTGAACTCTGGCCCTTGCGCTCTTCGCGGGATCTCAGGACCTCGGTCTTGAGGCTCACCGGGCCCCGAGAGAGAGCCGCCTCCAGGCTGACCCGGGTGCGGCGCCCGCCGACGAAATGGGGGACGAAGAACTCGTAGCCGGTGGGACTCAACCCCTTGAGGCCGCGCGGCGTCAGCGTCGCCCCCGCGGCCACGGGGTCGGCGTCCACCTCCCCCAGGCTGGCCGACCCCCCCAGGTCGAGGCCGTGGACGGGCGTCACCACCAGCCGGAGGGCGGTCGTGATCTCGGCCCGCGAGCTGTGGGACCAGCCGTCTCCTGCGAACACGCCGAGCTGATACTGCAAGCGTTTGACCTCGCCGTGGGCCATCACGCCGAAATCGCGACCGGGGCCCAGCTCGCTAGCCAGCATGGTGCGTTCGGCAAAGTCGATCTTGGCCGCCGAGGTCAGGAACTCGGGGCTCACCGGGACCTTGAGGTGGCCCCCGCGAAGCCGGAACGCCTTCCCGAAACGCAATTCGGCATAGGCATCCCGGAGCCGGCCCCGCCCCTCTTGCAGCGGGTCGATCTCGAACTGGAGGTTGAGCTTCCGCCAGACGGCATCGAGGCCCACCCGAACCCGCCGCACCTCGGCTTCATCGCGTCTCAGCTCACCGGCCTCGGTCTCCTTGACCTCCCAGTCGGAGAAGTAGCGGAAGTCGCCCTGGAGGTAGCCGGTTAGGTTGAGCCGGAACGAACCCTTGGAAACGCCGGCGTCAGGCCCCAGCTTCCAGGGCTCCTGGGCGGTCGCGATGCTGGGAGCGGCGAGAAGGACGGCCAGCAGGACCGGAGAGGAGCGAGAGCGCATCCTGACCAGTCTAGCATCGCCTCAGGATGGCGGCGCGTCCGAGGTGCCCGCGGCGAGGGCTGCTTTCAAGGCGGCGAGGGCGCCGGCGAAGCGAAGGAGCCCCCCGCGATCGTCGGCGACCCAGAGGTCTCCCCGGCCGTCAAAGGCCAGGCCCTCTTGGCGAAGCCCGGGCAAGACGACTTGATCCTCGAGACTGCCGTCGGCGCGGACCAGCAGGATGCGGTCATCCTGCTCGGCGATGACCAGCAGGCGCTCCAGAGCGGGGACCCAGGTCACCGCCGTCAGATCCTGGTGGCCTGGAAACTGAGCGCGCAGCTTCACGGATTCGGCGCCCAGGGTGGTGGTGCCGCTCCGCGGGTCGAAGGCAAGAGCCACCAGCAGAGCGGGGCTTCGCTGGTGCACCAGGTAGAAGAGGCCTCCAGCGGGGTCGGGCAGCTCCCGAAAAGCCAGGCCCTCGAAGCCCTGGTTCTTGTCGCCAGGAGCTTGGCCCAGCACCGCCTCCTGGTCGATCTTCACCCGGCGCACCTCGGCGTGGCCGATGGGGTCCCACACCAGAAGCTCGGCCTTCTTCTCGGAGAGCAGGACCACCAGCCCGGAAGGTGTGTGGACGGCCACGTCCTCCAGGTTGCCACCGAGCCTGTCGCTGCGCAGAACGCTCCCGTTGTCATCCAGCTCCACCAGCCGGCCTTCGTCGCCGACCAGGAAGAGGTGACGGGAGTCCGGGTGAAAGGCGATGCCGGAAGGCTCCTTGGCCCCGGTTCCGAGCAGCCGCTCCGGCGTGGCCAGCAGTGAGAGCCCGCCCTTCCCGGGCCGGCCGCTCTTGAGCTTCGGCTCCTGGCCCCCGCGGACGGCGAAGAAAGCGCCGACGGTGAGGGCCAGCGCTCCCATCAGAGTCAGAATCTGGAGGCCG
>DATECU010000220.1:0-26876 GCA_035286745.1 Vicinamibacteria bacterium
GGGTGCGGTCGCCTCCCCGGCCTGGGTCACCGCCTCGATCTGCTCGGCCGGCAGGCCCAGGAGTTCCGCCACCCGAAGGCCGAGCTGGTAGCGGCTGACGCGCTCTGGTCCCCCCAGGTGGAAGACCCCACTGGCGTCGCCCCGCAGCAGCACCGCGAGCGCCTGAGCCACCGACTCGGGGTCGACCGGCGTGCGGTACTGGTCGGTGAACAGGCGGACCGGCTGGGCCGCTCGCAGGCGCCAGGCGATGGTCTCGCTGGCGGTGCCTCGCGGGCCAAAGCCGCGACCGTACACCAGCGCGATCCGGGCCACCGCCGCCCCGGGCGCTTCGACGAGGACCGCTCGTTCGCCGCCGAGCTTGCTCTGGGCGTACACCAGCAGCGGGTGCGGGTCGTCGGTTTCGCGCCAGTTCGGCCGGTCCCCGGGGAACACCAAGTCGGTGGAGAGAGCCACCAAGCGCAACCCGCGGCGGTGGCACAGCCGTGCCAGGCGGGCACTGGCGTCGACGTTCAGCACCTGAGCCAAGGCGGGTTCTCGTTCGCAGCGGTCCGGATCGGCCTGGGCGGCGCAGTGCAGCACCGCCTGGGGCCTCGCCCGATCGAGGATTGCGGCCAGCGAGCCAGCGTCCGTGAGGTCGAGGGGGACGGACGGGAGCGCCCCGGGAGGTGCCGCGCGGTGACGCGCCGCCACCACGCCAAGGCCCCCGGAAGCGAGCAGGCTGGCCAGGCGTCCCCCCAGGAGGCCGCTGGCCCCTGTGATCAGCGTCACAGGCGGCTTGTCAGGGTTTGGGCCCTTCGTTGACACCGGCGCTGACCTAACTCTAAAATCCAGCAGACCCTCCCATGGCGGCTTCAATCAGGTGAGATTCCCCGGCAGCAAGCTGCTCCATCAGTGGGACCTGGCCACCCAGAACGTCTCGCTGGAAGACCTGCTTCGCTCCTGTCAACAGATCGGCCTCACCGGCTTCGCGGAGATCAAGTTCCCGGAGTCGGTGGCCATGATCTTCTACTACCTCGGGGGCGAGGTGAATGCCCTCTACCGAGAAGGGCCGGTGGCGTACAACGGCCAGGCGGCCCTGGACAAGCTGCGGGAGCAAGTGGGAGGGCCGGAGGGCGCCATCTCGGTCTACGAGCTGCCCCTCGACATGGCCCACCTGCTGCGCGGCATCACCAACCGGCAGCGGCTTCGGGAGACCCTCAAGGGTCGGACCAGTCTCGCCGACTTCTTGGGCCGGCTGGAGAAGGCGGAGCACACCGGCACGCTGGAGATCCAACTCGCCCTGGGCTCGGCCATGGTGTTGATCGTGCGGGGCCGGGTGTCGAACGTGTATTGGGAGGCGACGGGCGGCCAGACCTACGAGAAGGGCGAGGCCCGCCAGCACCTCGACGAGGCCTTGGACACCGGCGAGGAAGCCATGCTGTACCTGGCCGACTTCTCGCGCGACGTCTGGAAGTCGCGTCATGAGGTGCAGGACAGCCTGCGCAGCCGGCTGCAGAATCGCGAGGACACCACCGCCGAGGAACTGGCGACCGAGGAGAACCAGCTCAGGAGCCAGATCCTGGACGGCCTGTGCGCCAAGTTGCCTTCGGTGGCTCACGCCTTCCTCTTCGATCTGATGACGGGCGCCATCCTGGCCCGCAAGAGCCGGGCGGGATCTGCGCTGCGGGTGAGCCTGCTGGCCGAGAAGGTCCCCGCCTTCACCTCCTACCTGCGCGACGTGGTGGCGGCCGAGAACCAGGACCGGATCGAGCTGATCGAGGTCAGCACCGAACGGGTGGCGGCGCTGGTGGCGGTGGTCCCCGAGACGCTGGAGGGGATCGCGGTGCTGGCCGATCGAGCCCAGCCCACGGCCACCATCGGCGCGGCTCTCACTCGTGCCGTCCGAGACTACGCAGCCCGCGCCGTGCCCCAGCGCTCGCTGACCGCACCGGACTGACCGCCTACCAGGCGATCGGCCGCTGCCGGATCCGCCAGCTCGGCTCTCAAGGCGACCGCCTCGGCTCCGCTCTCGGCCGCCGCGTTCCTGGCCGCTTCTTCGTTATGCGCGTAGCTCAGGGCCACCCGGGCCCCCAGGCGTCCGAAGAGCTGGGCCACCGCGCGGCCGATGCCGCGGCTGCCTCCGGTGACCAGCGCCACCCGTCCCTGCAAGCTGAGCATCGATGGGGACGCTACACTACAATGTCGCGCCAATGCCATTCCTGACCCTGGAAGGGATCGAGGGCTCCGGCAAGAGCACCCAGGCACGACGGCTGGCCGCCGCTCTGGGCCCCGGGGTGGTGCTCAGTCGGGAGCCGGGGGGCACCGCTCTGGGACGCGCGGTTCGAGGGCTGCTCCTGGAACCTGTGCATCGGGGCCTCGCCCCTGCCGCAGAGCTGCTCCTCTTCTTCGCCGACCGGGCGCAGCACGTGGCCGAGGTGATTCGGCCCGCCCTGGCGCAGGGGAGGCTGGTGATCTCCGACCGTTACACCGACTCCAGCCTGGCCTACCAGGGTTACGGGCGCGGCGTGAGGCTGGACCTCATCCAGGCCCTGCACGAGGCTGCCACCGGCGGGCTGTGGCCCGAACTCACCTTGCTGCTCGACCTGCCGGTCGAGGACGGGCTGGGACGAGTGGCGGCTCGGGGGGTCCACGACCGCCTGGAGGCCGAGGTCCGGGAGTTCCACGAGCGGGTGCGCGGAGGCTACCTGGAAATGGCAGGCCGGGAGCCACACCGCTGGGTCGTGGTGGATGGCCGGGGGAGCGAGGGAGAGGTGGCGGCGCGGGTGTGGGCGGCGGTCACCGCGCGGGGTCTTGAGGCCCATGGCCTTCGCTAGCGTCCTGGGCCACGAGCGGATCAAGCGCCTCTTCGAGGTCGCCCTGCGGCAGCGGCAGTTGCGTTCGGCGCTGCTGCTGACCGGCCCCGAGGGGGTGGGGAAGAAGCTCTTGGCCCTCCAGGTCGGCCAGGCGCTTGTCTGCGAAGCCGGGGACGGGGAGGCTTGCGGCAAGTGCGCCCCGTGCAGCCGCGCGGCCCGGGGTCTCCATCCCGACCTGGTGCTCCTGGTGCCCGACGGGAACAGCATCAAGATCGAGCAGGTGCGGGATGCGGTCCGCGAGATCCAGGGCCGGCCCTTCGAGGCCCGGGCCCGCTGCTTCGTCATCGACGACGCCCACCTGATGACGGAGCAGGCGTCGAACGCTCTGCTCAAGAGCCTGGAGGAGCCGCCGCCCACCTCCCACGTCCTGCTGGTGACGCCCTCACCCCAGGCGCTGCTGCCGACCATCCGCTCCCGCTGCCAGACGCTGCGCTTCTCGGCCCTGCCTCTCCACCTGGTCGAGACCGAGCTTCGGGAGCGCCATCAGGTCAAGGCGGCGGAGGCTCACCTGCGGGCCCAGCTCTCCGGGGGGAGCTTGCGGGTGGCCTTGGACTTCGAGGCCGACGCCTACCGCGGGCTGCGCGATTCGGTCCTGGAGCTCTTGGAGACCCTGCCCGGCGGGTCGGTGCTCGACCGGATGGCGGCCGCGGAGCGCCTGGCTGAGGCCAGCGAGCCAGAGCTGGCCTTGACCGGCTTCCGGTCCTTGCTCCGCGACGTGGCCGCGATCCGAGCCGGCGCGGAGACGTCGCAACTGTTGAACGCCGATCTGGCTCCCCGTCTCTCCCGCCTTGCTGAGGGCCCCTTGGGCCCCCGGGCGGTGGCCCTCGCGGAAGCGGCTGCCGACGCCCGGGCCGCGCTCGAGGCCTACGGCAACAAGCTGCTGGCCCTGGACACGCTCCTGGACGCGGTGGCTGACGTCGCCTGACGGCCCCCCGCCCTGCCTCCGCCCCGCCGCCCCGCCGCGATCTTCCGTTGCGTTGCCCTGCTGCCCTGTGTTAGGAATAGCAAAGCGACGTTCCCTCCGCGATCGGGCTTCAAGGCCGGCGCGAGTTCCCGCCTCCGCGCCTGGTCGTCTCCGGTCGGAGGCGCCCGATTCCCGCCGGCAGGAGGCCGGCTCTCATGAACCGCAAGCTGATCCGTCCCGACCTCAGCGAGATGAAAGACCAGTTCCAGGCTACGGCCAAGGTCTACCGGCAGCGCAAGCCGACGCCGCCCGAACAGACCAACGCCGAGAGCTTCTACTACCTGAAGCAGATGACCAACAAGACGCGCATGGTCATCGTGCTGAAAGACGGAGAAGAGCTGCGCGGCGTGATCGAGTGGTACGACAAGACCACCCTCAAGGTCCATCGCACGGACGGTCCCAACATCCTCCTCTTCAAGGACACCATCAAGTACATGTACAAGGAGAACGAGGACCAGGACCAGGACTTCGAAGAGGACGAGGCGTAGCGTCCGAAGGCGGCGCGTTTCGCATGCGGACGCGGGAGCCTCCCGCTTCAGGCGGCGGCGGATGCACCGCGAACGCTGCGTGGAGGCCGGCGCCTCCGCCGGGCCGAGGCTCAGCCGCGACCGCCGGATGGGGGCGCTGGGCTGCCTGCCGCCTCCGGGCAGGCGAGGTCACTCGGATCGCGCAGGAACCCAGGCAGCCAGGCCGCCGCGGCTGGGCGGAATGGCGCTGCGCGGTGGCGTCTGGCGGGCCCCGCGTAGACCCGCACTCCGCCGCGCGCGAACGCCAGCTCCCACCCCTCGATCGGGAAGCGCAGGGGATGGCCTGCGTACTCGATCAGGTAGTCCACGCCGAAGCGCTCCAGGATCTGACGGGCCTCACCCGGATCGCGGGTCGAGAAGAGCCGCCGCAGCGCCCGCTGCCGGTTCCGCTCGGGGTCGGCGTCCTTCCCGTAGTACTCGAGAACCGAGCGGCGACCGGCCAGACCGGCGACCACCGCCTGGTGGTTGAAGCGCTTTCGCGTTCCCTGCAGCTCGGGCAGCGAGTCGGTGCGGTTGCTCGCCACCACCGCATCGAACGGAGTCGCCTCACGCAAGAAGACGAGCGCGCACTGCTCGTCGGGGCGGATCGAGATCCCCGTGCGGGCCGGAACGAAGGGCGGCCGGGAGACAATCGCCCACCAGGCCATCGCCGAGGCCAGGAGCACGCTCCACAGCACGACGCCCGCGGCATCGACGCGGGGGGTCCGAAGGGAGTGGGTCTCGTGTCCGGGGGCTGGGGGGGCGGGAGCCTCCCGCCAGCGCCGGGCCAGGGCCGCCAGCACCAGCACGTTGGCGACGGCGGCGATCAGGGGCAGGCAGGCGGCGGCCTGGAGCGTCTCGTAAGGCGTGAGGTCGCCGTTCAAGTCACGGCTGGACGCCACGGAGCCCCAGAGCAGCGCCACCGGAAAGGCCAGGGCGTTCCATCCATCCGTCAGCCCCACGCTGCCGAATCGCCCCAGGCTCCTGAGCACGAACAGCAGCACCAGGGGCGAGAAGGCCGTCATTCGCCACAGCGCCAGCGGAGTCGCCACCATCCAGCCAAGACCGTAGGGAGCATCGCGCAGCAGCCCGAGGATCCTCTCGCGCACCAGGGCCGAGGGGTCGCCGGCCAGGACCGGGTAGACGTAGTGCTGGGCCAGCGCGCCGGGCGTGAAGTGGATGCGACCGAGATGGCCGGAGGCCTGCCAGCTCGCCAGCAGGGCCAAGACAACCAGGCCCATGAGCAGAAGGGCGCGGGGATACGCGCGCGATCGCGTGCGGAGCGCCCTGTCCACCAGGACCACGGCGAAGGAAACCCCGAGCAGGGCGAAGATCTGCGCCTTGAAAGAGAACGCCAATCCGGCCAGGATCGCCGCCAGGTCGAGCGCGCGGCCGGTTCCCTGTCGCCGATCGTGAAGCGACGTCAGCGCCGCCACGGTCGCCCAGACCACGAGGCCGGCACCCCCTGACTCGCTGCGGATGAAGAAGTAGAGGGGCGTGGTGTTCTCCAGGAAGCGGCCGTCGAGCCACAGGGCCAGGGCGTGGCTGACGAGGATGACGGCCGGGATGGTGGCGGTGGCGAGCCGGCCGTGGCCGGTGCGCACGCGCACCACCAGGTACAGGGCTCCCATCAACAGAGTTAGGCGTAGCAGCGGAGAGGCCAGGTGGTAGACGGTCGAAACCTGAAGACCAGCTAGGTCCGCCAGCAGCAGGCCGGGCATGAAGCCCAGCAGGTGGTAGCGGGGAAAGGGCACGCCGGCCAGGGCCGGGATCTCAGCCGGGGGGGTGTCGCGCAGCAGCTCCCAGTAGAAGGCCTGGTGAATGGAGTGGTCCATCGAGTGGTCGTAGCGCAGAGTCCCGTCGCCGAGGGCCACGAAAGGCGTGGCGCCGCGCAGGGCGAGCAGGAGCGCCAGAGGGACCAGCACGGGCAGCGACCAGTGCGGGCGGCCCCGGTGCTCGGCGCTGTCCTTGCCCGCGGACGGGTGGCGGTCCCTCCAGGTCACGACGGCTGCCACGCCAGCCAGCGCTAGCAGGAAGGCCGGGTAGAAGGCCCGGATGCCGAGCCCGGCGGCAAACCAGTACAGGGCCGAGAATGTCGGGTAGCCGAGCAAGAAGGCCAGGACCACGCGCTCGCCTGGGCGCAGCTGGTCGCGGGGGAGCATTCGAGCCAGGAGAACGCCGGGCGGCCAGAGGGCGAGCCCCAACACCGCCAGCGCCGAAACCGCTGCCGCCGCCGACAGGCCCAAGCGCCGCAGGGTCCAGACCAGGAGGGCGAGCCCGGCGGCCAGGGCCAGGCCTCGTCCCCAGCGCTGGATCCTCACCGCCGTCGCGTGCGAGTAGGGACTGGTCAACAGAAGTGCTCCGGTGGGGCGCCTTGTGTGGTCGCAAGGCTACCGCGTTCCTCCGAACGATAAGGGACTCCGATTCTACGTTACAGCGGTGACTTCGCCAGCGGCCCGCCCAGTGGCTCCAGTGGCGCCGTGTCTGCCGAGGCCCGAGGCTGCACCCCGTAGTAGACTCCGGTGGTTCCGAAAGGAGGGCGAGACGCTCATTCTCGCGGTGTCTCGGCATGCCTAACTCTGAGCTTCGCCGGCTGGCGCTCACCATGGGCGACCCCGCCGGAATCGGACCGGAGGTGGTGCTGCGGGCGCTGGCCTCTCCGGACCGGCCCCAGACCACGGTCACCGTCTACGGGCCCGTGGCTTCGCTCCTCGATCGGGCAGCCCGCTTCGGGCTCCGGCTGCCTCAGGACCTGGGTGCCCGGGTCATCGATGTCGCGGCAAGCGGACCTGTGGAGTTGGGGAAGACCTCCGCCGCAGCCGGGCGGGTGGCGGCGGAGGCTGTCTTGCGCGCGACCCGCGATGCCATGGCGGGGCGGATGGATGCGCTGGTCACCGCACCGCTCAACAAGGAATCGCTCCGTGCCGCCGGCTATCCCTGGCCCGGTCACACCGAGATGCTGGCCGACGCTACCGGGGCCAAGGACGTGGCCATGATGTTCGTGGGCGGCGGCTTGCGGGTGGCCCTGCTCACCATTCATCAGTCGTTGCGATCGGTACCCGACGCCATCCGGGGAGCCGAGGTGCTGCGGGTGGGGAGGCTTCTCGACCGCGAGCTGCCGCGCTTCGGGGCGACCGCCGCCCGGATCGCGGTATGCGGCCTCAACCCCCACGCGGGTGAGCACGGCCTCTTCGGTCGCGAGGACGAGGAGGTGCTGCGGCCGGCGATCGAGACCCTGCGCCGGGAGGGAATCGAGGCCAGCGGTCCTCTGCCCGGGGACAGCGCGTTCGTCCGGGCCTCTTGCGGCGAGTTCGACGCCGTGATCGCCTGCTACCACGACCAGGGCCTGATCCCGGTGAAGCTCCTGGCCTTCGGTCGTTCGGTCAACGTCACCCTGGGCCTGCCCTTCGTCCGCACCTCGGTCGACCACGGCACCGGCTTCGACATCGTGGAACGCGGCACCGCTGACCCCGGCAGCCTGCTCGAGGCCATGCGGGTGGCGGTCAGCTTGCTGCGGAAGCGTTAGGCCAACGGACAAGGCAACCACAGAGGCACGGAGGCGCAAAAGAGAACGGAAAGGACGGCAGGAACGGACGGCAGCAGCCGACGCGAAGACCAAGAAGGCGGGAGCAAAGAAGTTAAGGAAGTTGAAGACCGCCAGCTCTCCCTCTCTGCGCCTGCGTGGTTACCCTTGTTGGTGTGACACCGGACTACGATATTCTGATTCTATGACAACGCACGTGTCGGCGACTGAAGCCGCCAGGAGCTTCAGGAGCTTCTCCGATCTGCTGAACCGGATCCGCTTTCGGGGTGAGGAGTTCGTCGTGGAGCGGGCAGGTGAGCCGGTCTGCCGCATGACGCCGGCCAGCCCCTCCAGGCGGCTCACGCTCAGGGAGCTGGCCTCGCTCCTGCGCGAGGTGCCGAGTGCCGACGCCGGCTACGCGCCCGCCGTGCGTGGCGCCGTGAAGGCCCAGGGTCGCTTGCCGCGAACGCCGCGGGGACGCTGATCGACTCTTCGGTCCTAATCCGTCGCCGACCGCTGAGTGCTGAGCGCTGATCGCCAGGTTCCGGGCCCCGCGCGTCGCGCGTCGGACACCTAAATGCTCATCTCGCGCCCGATCACCGCACCCCGCTGTCCGCAGCTGACCGCTCTCCGTTCTTCGTGTCCTTGGTGCCTTTTTGTGGTTGACGTCCTTGCCCTTGGCCGTCGCCTCTGTGCCTCGGTGTTCCTGTGGTTCAAGTCCGTCAGGCCGAGTCTCGCCGGCTGCGGACCGCCTGGCGGGTCTCCCGGTCGATGTCCCGGCGTTTGATGGCCTCGCGTTTGTCGTGGGCCTTCTTGCCGCGGGCCAGGCCGATCTCCAGTTTGACCCGGCCGTTCTTGAAGTAGGCCTTCAAGGGCAGCAGGGTGAAGCCCTTTTCGGTGGCCTTGCCTCCCAGCTTGAGGATCTCCCGCTTGTGGAGCAGCAGCTTGCGATCCCGGGTCTCGCTGTGGTTCGAGCGGTTGGCGTGGCTGTAGGGGCCGATGCGGCAGGCCACCAGGAACAGCTCCCCGCCGCGGAACTCCACGTAGCCGTCGCTGAAGTTGAAGCCGCCGTCGCGGATCGACTTCACCTCCGAGCCCCGCAAGGCGACGCCTGCTTCCACGCGATCGAAGATCTCGTAGTTGAAAAACGCCTTGCGGTTGGTGGCGATGACCTTCTCGCTGTTGCCTTCGGCCATGGGCGGATTGTACGCGATGGCCGAGGCTGTCTCGCCGGGACCAACGTCTTGGCATAGACTCCGGCCGATGTTCTCGGGCTGGGTGCGATCGACGCTCGTGGGGCTGGCACTGGCCGTCGGCGCGGCCTGGGCCGCCAACCGCTACGCCCCGTGGCCCGCGGCGGAGGTGGCCCGCGGCACCGAGGAGCCTTTCGTCCGCGGGCTCTTCCCTCGGGAGATCCCGCCCGGCCGAGGCCCTCAGCGCTGGACCGGCGAGCGAGCGTTGGTGCGCTTTGGGAACCTGCCGGCGGGAGGCGCGGAGCTCGAGGTTCGGCTCCATGGCCACCGGGGCCCGGTGGCGGTGGCGGTCGATGGTGTGCTGGTGGGGCGCCTGCTGCCGGGCACCGCGAGCGCCCGCTGGATGGTGAGCCCTTCGGCCGCGAGCGCGCACCTGGTGGAGCTCAGAACCGAGACCTTCCTGGCCGGCGACGGGCGGCGGCTGGGGGCGCTCCTGGACGGTATCGTTTGGCGGCACCGGCGAGAGGGCTGGCCGCGTTGGGGACTGATCTTGGCCTTCCTGTGGCCGGTGCTGGCGGCCCTGGCGGCGGCTCGGCTGGCGGGCCTGGGACCCGGGTGGGGCCTTGGCCTGAGCGCCGGGGCCACCGGCCTGCTGCTGCTGCTGCTCTTGCCCTGGGGCCTGCTTCGATCGAGTTATGCGCTCAGCCTGCCCTGGATCTTGGGGCATGGCCTATTGGCGGCGGGGGGCCTGGCCCGCTGGGCGGCGCGGCGGCAGCCGGGCGCCGCCGACTGGGCGATGGCGGCCCTGTGTCTCGCCCTGCTGGTGCAGGGGATTCTGGCCACCTCACCGGTGATGGTGGTGAGCGACGCCGTCTTCCACGCCAACAACCTGGGCCGCCTGGTCGCGGGCGATTGGTTCCTCACCAGCAGCACCCAGCACGGTCGGCCCTTCCGCTTTCCCTACGGCGTTGCCTTCTATGCTCTGCTGGCGCCGCTCCAGCGGCTGGGCGCCGACGGCGTGACCCTGGTTCGGTGGGGCGCTGCCGCCTCCGGTCTGCTGGCCTCCTGGGGCCTTCTGGTCCTGCTCTTGCCGCGGGGGGCGGCCCGGGCCGCCCTGGCGGTGATGGCCCTGCAACTGCTTCCCGGCGTGTTCGACGTCTACTCGTTCGGCAACCTATCTAACGTGTTCGGGCAAGCGATGACGGTGCTGTTCTTCGCCTGGTGGGCGGGCCGCACCTGGGGTGGCTGGCCGGTGGGGGCGGGGCTTCTGGCGCTGGGCTGCCTCAGTCATTTCTCCAGCCTGATCGTGCTGGTCGTTCTCTCCGCGGCTCTGGCCGGCGCCCGAGGCCGGACCCTCTGGTCCGACAGGGCGAGACGCACGGCCCTGGCCGTGGGCTTGAGCTTGGCCGCCCTCTACTACTTGCAGTTCGCAGACCTCATGGCGAGCCAGCTTCCCCGGCTGCTGGAGGGCGGTGGGCAGGCACGGGGTGCCTCTCGAACCAGTTGGGACGTCCTTCGCTTTCAGGTCGTGAGCCTGTTGGGGCAGTGGGGTGCACCCGCCGTTCTGCTGGCGATCCTCGGCCGCCCCCGCCTGTCGCGCGGCTCGCTACCCAGGGACCTGGCCTGCTTCTGGATTGCCGGCGGGCTGCTGGCGGCGCTGGCGGTGGTCTCACCGCTGGACGTCCGCTACCTGTACGCGCTCACCGTCCCGGTCGCGGTGGCCGCAGCCGAGGGCGTGGTGGCCGGCTGGTCGCGGGGGCTAGTGGCCCGTCTTGTCGTGCTGGGGCTGCTGAGTCTGCAACTGGCGCTCGCGGGTCGAGGCCTGCTGGAGGCCCTGCTGCTGCGCTACCGCGCTTGACGCCGATCGCGAGTCACAACGTTTAACCCGTGCCCGACGCGCTCCCCAGGCCGGCGCCCGGCGGAGGTGCTAGATTGCGAACAGGATGAGCACTCCTTCCACCCCGGTGTCTGCGCCCGACGATGGCAGGGGCCGACTGGTTTCCATCTTCGTGGGGGCGGTGCTGCTCCCCTCCATCGCGCTCTCCTACGTGTCGGTCCGCTTCGCCCGCGAGCTGACCGAGACCCGCATCCACACCGACCGCCGCCGCGCCGAAAAGACCCTTCACTACATCGAACGCGACCTGGTCCAAAGCGCCCACGCCAAGGCCCTGGAGGCGGCCCGCGCGGTGGGAACCGAGGCCCTGCTCGACGGCCGGCAGGCCGCGGTGCGTCAGGCGCTAGCCGAGTCGGGCCTGGACGAGTCCATGTTCGAGGCCCTGCACCTGGAGGCCCCCTCCATTCGCATCGCCGGGAAGAACGGGCGGAAGGACAAGAGCCCGGAAGACACCCGCGAGCTGAGGGCGGTGCTGGAGGCTCCGCCCCGGGAGGGGGAGGACCAGGTTCCCTGGCTGGGCCCCGACGGGAACCCGGTGGGCATGCTGCGCTTCAGGTTCTCGTGCAGTTATGCGCACGTCCGTTTGGTCAAGGAATACTTCGAGCGGGAGTTCGTGGGCCTGAGCCAACTGGTCCTGCGGGTGACCGAGCCCGGCGGGGGGCTGATCTACGAGACCGCGCGGACGCCGAACGGCCAGTTCGAAGTGGAGCGGCGCATGGAGAGCGCGTCGTTTCGTGGCCTCAAGGTGGCTCTGCGCTACAAGGACGTGTCGATCGCCGGCGACGCCCGCCGCTGGCAGCTCTGGACCCTGGCCTTGATCGGCCTCATCGACCTGACGCTGGGAGCCGGCCTGCTCCTGGTGTACGGCAACGTGCGCCGTGAGATGCGCCTCTCGCGTCTCAAGAGCGACTTCGTGGCCAACGTCAGCCACGAGCTCAAGACCCCGCTGGCGCTGATCCGGTTGTTCGCGGAGACCCTGGAGCTGGGCCGGGTGCCAAGCAAGGAGAAGGCGGACCAGTACTACCGGATCATCAACAAGGAGAGCCAGCGGCTGACCCAGCTCATCAACAACATCCTGGACTTCTCTCGCATCGAGGCCGGGCGCAAGGAGTATCGCTTCGGCCCCACCGATGTGGCCCGAGTGGTGGCGGAGGTGGTGGACGCCTACCGCTATCCCATCGAGCAACAGGGCTTCAGCCTGGAGGTGGAGGTGGCTCCCGACCTTCCCGAGGTGAACGCCGACCAGGAGGCGCTGGGCCAGGCGCTGCTCAACCTCATGAACAACGCCCTCAAGTTCTCGCGGGACAGGAAGGCCATCGTGCTGCGGGTGACGGCCGGCGGGGGGCTGGTGCGCATCGCGGTGTCGGACCACGGGATTGGGGTAGCGAAGTCGGAACAGCGTAAGATCTTCGAGAAGTTCTACCGGGCGGAGGACGGCCTGGTCCACGAGACCAAGGGGAGCGGGCTCGGCCTACCGCTGGTGAAGCACATCCTGGAGGCTCATGGCGGGCGGGTCGAGGTGGAGAGCCAGCCCGGCCAGGGGAGCACGTTCACGCTGGTGCTGCCGGTGCTGGGGAGGGGATGAAGGAAGCGATCAGCTGTCAGCTATCAGCTTTCAGCTACGGCGGGGCAGACGCTGGGTGGGCATTAGTGCGGGGAACGACGAACGCTGTGACGGCTGAGTCCATAGTGACCGGCTGATTGCCGAGTGCTGATTGCCGATCGCTTCCGTCCGTAGCTGATCGCTGATTGCTTCGCTCCGAGGGGCCTATGAGCAAGATCCTGATTGTCGAGGACGAGCCGGACATGGCGCTGGGCCTCAGGGACAACTTCGAGTTCGAGGGCTACCAAGTACTCACCGCCTTCGACGGGGCCAGCGCCCTGGAGCGGGCCCGGAACCAGAAGCCGGACCTGGTGATCCTGGACATCATGCTGCCCAAGGTCTCCGGCCTGGAGGTCTGCAAGACCCTGCGCAGCGAGGGCTTCGAGGCTCCCATCATCATGCTGACGGCCCGCGGCCAGGAGGTCGACAAGGTGGTGGGCCTGGAGCTGGGCGCCGACGACTACGTGACCAAGCCCTTCTCGATCCGGGAGCTGCTGGCCCGGGTCCGGGCCATCCTGCGCCGGACCGACCCCGGGAAGAAGCGCCTGGCCGGGTATCGCTTCTCCGATGTCGAGCTGGACTTCGAGGCCTACCGCGCCCGCAAGAGCGGCCAGCCCCTGGACTTGTCGCCTCGGGAGTTCGAGCTGCTACGCTATCTGATCGAGAGGAAGGGCGAGACGGTGACTCGGGACCAGCTCCTGGAGGACGTCTGGGGCTACGACAACTACCCCTCGACCCGCACCGTGGACACCCACATCGCCAAGCTCCGGGCCAAGATCGGGGACAGCGGTTCGGAGCCCCGCTACATCCTGACCATCCACGGCATGGGCTACAAGTTCATCGACCCGGTGCCGTGAGCTAGGCGGGCCCGAACCTAAGTCCTTCCTGCCTTGACGGTTAGACGTCGGACTGCTAAGGTGCGCGCGCGCTTTCGCGAAGGGCACGATGGAATACTCTTGCAAGGTCGGCACGCCTTCCGGTGAGGTCCTGGAGCAGACCTTCTCTGCCCAGGATGAGGCAGCGCTCCGAGCCGAGCTGGAGCAAAAGGGCTTCTACGTCTTCGCCATCCGGCGCCGGATGGGGATGCGCAGCCTGGCCTTCGGGACCAAGCGGATCTCCGCCGAGCTGCTCATGCTGTTCGCCCAGGAGCTGTCCGCCCTGCTCAAGGCCGGCCTGCCCCTCTTGCAGTCCCTGGACGTCATGCTGGAGCGGCAGAAGCACCCGATCTTTCGTCGGTCCCTTGGCGTCATTCGGGAAAAAGTCAAGAGCGGCATCGCCGCCTCGGAGGCCTTCCGGGCCGAGGGCGACCTCTACCCGGCCATCCTCTCCGCCAGCCTGGTCGCGGGAGAGCGCAGCGGCAACCTGGAGACCGTCCTGAAGCGGTTTGCCGTGTACCAGCGTCTCAACCTTCAGCTCAAGAAGAAGGCGGTCGCGGCCGCGACCTATCCCGCAGTCCTGATCAGCATGATGCTGATCCTGGTGGGCGTGCTGATGCTCAAGGTGATTCCCGCGTTCGAGAAGTTCTATGGGGACATGGATGTTCAGTTGCCGCTCATCACCCGGGTGTTGATCTTCCTGGCCCTGGGCCTGCAGAAGAACGTCGTCTGGATCGCGGGGGGCCTGACCGCGGGGATCCTCCTCTTCTCCGCCTGGCTCAGGCGAGAGGGTTCGGGGGTGGTGGTCGACCGGGTGCTGCTGGCGATTCCCTTCGTCGGCGGGCTGATGCGCATGTACGCCACCAGCCAGCTCTCGCGGACCCTCTCCTCGCTGCTGGCCGGGGGGCTGCCGCTGGTCCAGGCCATGGAGGTGGCGGCGGCTTCGGTCGGCAACCGCGCCATGGCGGCGGCGGTGGGGGCGGCGACGCCCCTGATCCGCGAGGGCAAGAGCCTCACCCTGGCCCTGGAATCCACCAACATGTTGGAGAACCTGCCTCTGGAAATGGTGAAGGTCGGCGAGCAGACGGGCGCCCTGGCCGACATGCTGAGCGCGGTGGCCGACTTCTACGACGACGAGATGGAGAACCGGCTGGCCACCGTGATGGCGCTGCTGGAGCCCATCATGCTGGTGGTGATGGCGGTGATCGTGGCCGCCATGCTGCTGGCCTTCTACCTGCCGCTGTTCGAGGCCATCTCGGCCATCCAGACCCGAGGCTAGCCCAGTGGCGACCGGCACCCCCCCGCTCGTCGAGCCCAACCGGCTCACCCCCGCCGAGGAGGAAGCCCAGGGCCGGGCGGTGGCGGCGCGCTACGGCTTCGAGTTCGTCGACGTGGCCACCTTCGCCCCCGACCCCGAGATCTTGCAGGCGGTTCCGGTGGAGCTGATGTTCCGCTACAACTTCCTGCCCTATCGGCGGGAGGGAGAGCGTTTGGTGCTGGTGATGGCCGATCCCACCGACATCCCGGTGGTGGACGAGCTGTCACTCTTGCTCAAGGTGCCGGTGCAGCCGGCGGTGGGCACGCCGTCGGCCATCCAGGAGGCGCTCAAGAAGGGCCAGGGCACCCAACGGGTGCTGGAAGAGGCCAGCGAGTCGTTCAAGATCCAGATCATCCATGGCGACGAGAACGGGGACGAGGTCCTCTCCATCGACAAGATCCAGGCCGATGAGTCGCCCATCATCCGCCTGGTCGACTCCACCCTGTTCGACGCCCTGAACCGGCGCGCCTCCGACATCCACATCGAGACCCGCGACACCGAGGTGGTGATCAAGTACCGCATCGACGGCGTCTTGCAGGCGGCCATGAAGCCGATCGGCAAGGAGCACCACGGCACCATCATCAGCCGCATCAAGGTCATGGCCGAGCTGGACATCGCCGAGAAGCGGGTGCCCCAGGACGGCCGCTTCCGAGTCAAGATCCGGGGCCGCCAGGTCGACTTCCGCGTTTCCATCATGCCCTCGGTGCACGGCGAGGACGCGGTCATCCGCATCCTGGACAAGGAGAGCCTGTCCAAGCAGTTCTCCTCGCTTCGCCTCGACATCCTGGGCTTCGACGAGAAGGAGCTGGCTCGCTTCCGCCGCTTCATCCGCGAGCCCTACGGGATGGTGCTGGTCACCGGGCCCACCGGCTCCGGCAAGACCACCACCCTGTACGCGGCGCTCTCCGAGATCCAGAACGAAGAAGACAAGATCATCACCATCGAGGACCCGGTCGAGTACCAGCTCCGGGGCATAACCCAGATCCCGGTCAACGAAAAGAAGGGCCTCACCTTCGCCCGCGGCCTGCGCTCCATCCTGCGCCACGACCCGGACAAGGTGATGGTGGGCGAGATCCGCGACCCGGAGACCGCCGACATCGCCATCCAGTCGGCGCTCACCGGCCACCTGGTCTTCACCACCGTCCACGCCAACAACGTGATCGACGTGCTGGGGCGCTTCCTCAACATGAAGATCGAGCCCTACAACTTCGTGGCCGCCCTCAACTGCGTGCAGGCACAGCGTTTGGTGCGGACCATCTGCGGCCACTGCAAGCGGGAGGTGCGGGCCTCCCGGGAGCTCCTGGTCGAGTCGGGCCTCGATCCCAAGGCCTATACCGAGGTGCCGTTCTTCGAGGGGGCGGGCTGCCTGGAGTGCGGGGGCACCGGCTACAAGGGCCGGATGGCCATCTCCGAGCTTCTGGACGTGACCGACAACGTGCGCGAGCTGATCCTGGCCCGCCGTTCCAGCGCCGACATCAAACGTGCGGCCCGGGAAGAGGGGATGACCTTCCTGCGCGACTCGGCGGTGAACAAGGCGCTGCTGGGTCACACCACGCTGCACGAGATCAACAAGGTGACTTTCGTGGAGGTGGCGTGAGCACCGTCCCCGTGGCCCCGCCCGCCTCGGCGGCTGCCCCGGCCCGGCGCCGGCCCGCTCTCGGCGGCTGGCTCCGCCGCCAGTTCGTGCAGCCGGAGCCGGTCTTTTCGGCGATCGAGGTGCGCGCGGACTCCCTGGGCGTGCTGCGGCTGACCCGGGGGGCCGGGGCCCCGACGGTGGCCGCCGCCACCTCCGTCGAGTTGCCCGCCGGTTGCCTGAGGCTCTCGATGACCGAGCCCAACCTGGAGGCGCCGCAGGTGTTCCGGGAGCGGCTGGCTTCGGCCCTGGAGCGGGCTGGGGTGGGCCCCGGCCGCGTAGCCCTGGTGTTGCCCGATCCCCTGGTGCGTTTGACGCTTCTGCCGCCCGGGGAGGAGCTGCCCCGCGGCCGCGCCCAACGCGACGAGCTGCTGCGCTTCAAGCTCCGAAAATCGGTCCCTTTCGAGATCCGTGAGGCGCACCTGGCCTGCCTCCCGGACCGAGCCGGAACCGGCGGCACCGTGGTGGCGGCGATCTTCAGACCGGTGCTCGGCGGCTACGAGGACCTGTGTCGCTCGCTGGGCCTGGAGCCCGGCCTGGTCCAGGTTTCGGCCCTGGCCCTGCTGAGTGCCGCCTCGGAGACGGACGATCAGGACTGGCTCCTCGTCAACTGGGAGCCGGGTTACCTGACGCTGGCCCTGGTGCGCCGCGGCTGGCCCGTGCTGGTGCGGACGCTGACCGGCGCCAGCACCCTCGACCCGGCGGAGGTCAGCCGGGAGGTGGCCACCACGCTGCTCTATCACCGCGAGCGGCTGGGGGGCGCTGCCCTGGGACGGGTGCTGCTTCGCAGCGGGGTGCACCCGGTGGCCGAGGTGACGCCGATTCTCGCCGAGACCCTGGGCTTTGCCCCCACGCCGTACGACGCCTGGGGCAGGATCGAGCACGGCGAGTTGGGGCCTGCGGGCCACGCGCTGGCCGGCGCCGCCGCCTGCCTGCTGGGGGACCCCTCGTGAGGGTCCTAAACCTCGCCAGCCGCCCCTTCCGCAACCAGCGCTTGCCCACGCTCCTGCTGGCGCTGGCCGGGGTGGCCCTGGTCGTGGTCACCGCCCGCCACGCCCTGCTGATTCGCGACCTGCTGCCCGACCGCACCTCGGCCTCCCACCAGCAGATGGCCGCCCTGGAGGCGGAGGTCAAGGATGCGGTGGCGGTGGCCGCCAAGGTGAAGGTGGAGGCGCCCGACGCCTCCTCCACCAAGGAATGGGCTGCCCTCAGGGAGCTGGTGGACCGGCGGACCTTCTCCTGGACCTGGCTGCTGGGGGTGCTGGAAGAGGCGCTGCCGCGGGGCGTGCGTTTGGTGTCGGTGACCCCGGGGGTGACCAAGGGACAGCTCACGCTGGAGCTGCAAGCCATCGCCGAGACCATGGCTGACGGACTGGAGCTGATCCAGGCCCTGGAAGCCCGGGAGGAGATCGCCGACGTCTATCCCACCAGCCGCAGCACCGATGAGAAAGGGGTCGCCTTCCGCCTGACGATGCGCCTCCTGCCGCGGACCCCGCCGCCCTTGGGGGACGCGTCATGAGAAGTCGCCGGCGTCTGGTGGTGGGCATTCTCTCGGCCCTGGCGTTCGTCAATGTGGCCGTGTACGGGGCCTACAGCCTGCCCCGGTCCATGGAAGAGCGGGCCATCGCCACCCACACCGCGGTTCTGAAGCAGGAGCTGCTGCGGGAGCAGCAGGTGGTGGCCGAGCTGAAGGAAAGGGTGGAGGCCATCGAGGCCAACAAGAAGGACGTGCGGCGCTTCTATGAGCACCGGGTTGAGGAGCGCGAGGCGTCGCTGGTGCCCATCCTGCGCCACATCGAGACCCTGGCCACCGAACAGGGGTTGCGGGTGGGAGAGCAGAAGTACACCCCGAAGGACGTGAAGAGCACGCCCCTGGAGCGGTTCGAGATCAACATGCCGGTCGCTGGCACCTACCGGCAACTGGTGCAGTTGATGGCCCGCTTCGAGGAGTCGCCGTACTTCTTGACCCTGGACGAGGTGAAGGTGCGCAGCGGCACCGACGCCGGCCAGGCCCAACTCGATCTGGTGTTATCCTGTTACTTTGGCAAGGGATCCAAGAAGAGCCGTGAGTGAGCGCGCGAAGGGATACACCTACCTGGAGTTGCTGGCGACGGCCGGGATCCTGTTGATCCTGGCCTCGGCGATCATGCCTCTGGCTCGGGTCACCCGCACCCGTCAGAAGGAGATCGAGCTGCGGCGGGCCCTGCGCACGTTGCGCACGGCGATCGACGATTTCAAGAAGGACGTGGACGCCGGGCGCATCGGCGGGACCTACGTGAGGCTGGGCGCCGAGGGCTATCCGGAGGAGCTGGAGTTGCTGGTGGAGGGCGTGAACCCGGTGGGCAAGACCACCAAGAAGAAGTTCCTGCGCCGCATCCCCATCGATCCCATGACCGGGAAGGCGGAGTGGGGTATGCGCTGCTATCAGGACAAGCCCGACAGCACCTCCTGGTGTCGGGAGAACGTCTACGACGTCTACTCGTTGGCCACCGCCAAGGCGCTGGACGGTTCCAAGTACCAGGACTGGTGAGAGGCATGACCCTGCGGCGGCAGTCGGGCTTCACCCTCATCGAGCTGATGGTCGTCATCAGCATCATCGGCATCCTGGTGTCCATAGCGCTCCCCAACTTCCGCATTGCGATCGTCCTGTCCAAGGAGGCGGTGCTCAAGGAGGACCTGTTCCGCTTCCGCGACCTGATCGACCAGTACTACGCCGACAAGGGGCACTACCCGGAGACGCTCGAGACCCTGGTGCAAGACGGCTATCTGCGCCAGCTCCCGGTCGACCCCATCACCAACGCCGCGGATTGGGAGGCGGTGCCCGCCGAGCCTAACCCCGACGCACCGGGCGAGCCCGCCGGCATCTTCGACGTGAAGAGCGCCTCCACCGCCTCTTCCCTGGCCGGGACCCCGTACAACGAATGGTGAAGCGGGAGAAGGTCCTTCTGTCGGTGCTGGGCGGGGCTCTGGTCCTGGCCGGGGCTTACGCCTGGCGCACCCTGCGCGCGACCCCGGCCGGGGGGCCGGCCGGCAGCGCCGCCCGGCCTCGCAGTCAGGGGGGCGGCGAGAGCGTGCGACGGATCGATCTGGACCGGCTGGAACGGCCCACCACCGCCGGCAAGGTGGGCGGCCGCGACCTGTTTGCGTTTGGTGCGCCACCCCCCCCACCGGCGCCGCCCCCCACCCTCGAGCCGCCCCCGCCCCCGGTGGTGCAGCCGGTGGCGCTGGTCCCCGCCGCGCCGCCGCTCATGCCCCTGAACCTCAAGTACATCGGCTCCCTGGACGCGCCCCAGGGGGTCAAGGTGGCCTTCTTCATGAACGACCAGAAAGAGGTGCTGATGGGCCAGGTGGGGGAGACGGTGATGAACCGCTTCAAGGTGATGAAGATCGGCCTGGAGTCGGCGGACGTCCAGATGCTGGGCTCCGAGACGCTCCAGCGGGTTCCGCTGCGGAGCAACTAACGATGATATCACCCAGAGCGGAGGCTCCATGAGATCGACCCTGAGGCCCCCGGCCCGCGCCCTGCTGCTCTTCCTCGCCCTTGCGCTCACCCCCGGCTGCGCCGCCCGCTGGGCCTATCGGCAGGGGCTGGGCGAGGCCAAGAAGGGGAACTGGGACCTGGCGGTGGCGCGGCTCACCAAGGCCCTGCAGAAGGACACCGACAACATCGGCTACAAGATCGCCCTGGAGAACGCCCGCAGCCAGGCCAGCCGGCAGCATCAACTGGAGGGGCGCAAGCACCTGACCGCCGACGACCTGGAAAAGGCCGAGGAGGAGCTGGGGATCGCCGTCAACTACGACCCCGCCAACCGGGGCGCCGTGGACGAGCTGGCGGTGGTGCGGGACAAGATCAAGAAGCGTGACGAGGAGAAGGAGCGCCTGGCCGAGCTCGAGGTCGGCAAGCTCCGAGCCAAGGGGGCGCAGTATCCGGTGCCCGTTCTCTCCCCGCGCAACCCGGCGGCCATCGCCATGTCGTTTCCGGACCAGAGCCTGGAGAAGGTGTTCATCGCTCTGGGCAAGGTGGCCGGGGTCAACGTGCTCTTCGACGAGGGTTTCCGCGACAAGCCCAAGGTCACCGTGAACCTGATGGGGGTGAGCTTCGAGGAGGCCCTGGAGCAGCTCACCTTCTCGAATCGGCTCTTCTACAAGGTGCTGGACCGCAACACCATCATCATCGCCCCGGAGGGCCAGCCGAAGCGCCGCCAGTACGACGACATCTTCCTGCGCACGTTCTATCTCCGGAACGCCGACACCAAGGACGTGGAGCCGGTGATCAAGGGCATCATGGGTGCCCAAGGCAAGGTGGTGTCGAACCAGACGCTGGGGGCCATCACCGTCACCGGCACCATCGACCAGTTGGCGCTGGCGGAGCGGATGATCGATGCCAACGACAAGGCGCGTGGCGAGGTGGTGGTCGAGTTGCAGATCATGGAGGTGAACCGGAAGCGTTTGAAGGACTACGGCATCAAGCTGGCGAACCACGGCGTCGCGGTCACCCTTTCCCCCACCGGCGGCGAGAATGAGGTCGTCGACGGCGCCCTCAGCGTGCGAGCCCACCTCTTGTCATCCCTTAACCTCTCCGACTTCATCGTGAGCATGCCTGCCACTGTGGCGGCCAAGTTGCTCCAGACGGATGGCACTGCCCGCATCCTGGCGGCGCCGAAACTCCGGGCGGCCGAAGGCAAGAAGACCACGCTGAAGATCGGTCAGGAGGTCCCGGTTCCGGTCACCACCTTCCAAACGACGGTAGCGAATCCCAACCAGTCGGGCTACACACCTGCCACCTCATTCAACTACAAGAACGTCGGCGTGAACCTGCAGATCACCCCCCGCATCGCTGCGGGTGGCGAGATCACGCTGGAAATGAGCGCCGAGTTCAGCAGCACAGGCGCTGACAGCGAGATCGCGGGCCAGAAGCTCCCGAGCTTCCTGACGCGCAACGTCGATGGGGTGCTGCGACTCCGCGACGGCGAGACGACGCTTCTGGGCGGGTTGATGCAGCGAGACGAGAAGCATTCCATCTCAGGGGTGTTTGGTCTCCAGGATGTGCCGCTCCTGGGTCCGCTTGTCTCGTCGCACGAGAAGAAAGTGGATGACACGGAGATTCTGATCTCGATCACCCCCCGGCTGGTTCGGGCCCCACACATCACCGAGGCCGATCTGAAGCCGCTCTACATCGGCACCCAGGACCTCCCCAAGGTCCCCTCGGCCCGACCGCCCCTCTTTGGAGCGCCGGAAGAGCCGCTGGCATCGCCCAGCCCCGTGCCCTCCGCCAGTCCCAAGCCGCAAGCCCCCGTCGCGCCTGCTGCCGCGCCCAGCCCCGCGGCCGGTGTGCCGCCACCCTTGCCCGCCAGACCCGCCCTGGCGGCGGCCCTGACGCCCCTGGAGGCGAAGGTGAAGCCAGGCGAGGCCACGGCGGTCTCGGTGGTCCTGATGAACGCGCAGGACTTGACGGGCGTGGAAGTCGTCATAGCATTTGACTCGGCGCTGGTGGAGGCGCTGGACCTGGCCGCGGGCAGCCTGATGACGTTGGGGGGCGTGCCGGTGAACGCGGAGCGAGCCATGGAACCCGGGCGGGCTCGGGTCAGGCTCACCCGGGCCTCGGGCGTGGCCGGCTCCGGTGTGGTGGCGGCCCTGACCCTCAAGGGGTTGAGGGAGGGCGGCACCACGGTGACGGTGGAGACGCTGACCGTGACCACCGCGACCGGCAGGGAGCAGGTCCGGGTGGCCGCGCCGGTTCACATAACGGTTCTGCCGTGAGACGCATGGAGGTGTCGCGATGAAGCTCAGAACTGCTCTGGTCGCCGTGGGTCTGGGCCTGCTCACCTGTCATCAGGCAATCCTCACCGCACCGACCGGGTCGGAGATGACGGTCGTCGTCAACCCCGATTTCATCCCCGCCAATGGCGGCGTTTCGGTGGTGTCAGCGCACATCATCGAGCCCGCGGGAACGCCGGTCCCCGATGGTACTGTGGTCCAGTTCTTCACGACCCTGGGCCGCATCGACGAGCAAGGGAAGACGAACGACGGCGTGGCGCGGGTCAACCTGGTGAGCGACAGCCGCTCGGGCGAGGCCAAGGTCACGGCGATTTCGGGGTCCGTCATCGTTAAGGACGTCCCGGTCAGGATCGGGGCAATCCTGCCAAGCCGCGTCGAGGTCACGGCGAACCCGACCCGTATCACCGTGTCGCGATCGAGCCACATCTACGCCTTCGTCTACGACGGGAGCGGCAATCCGGTGCCGGGAGTGCCGGTGATCTTCAAGGTCTCCTCTTCTGCGTCACCACCGCCCACCACGACAACAACTACGACCACGACGACCACCACCACTACTACGGTGCCGATTGCCCCGGCCCAAACGGCTGGCGGTGAGTGGATGGACAGCGGCGGGAACCCCATCACCACGGACAACAACGGCCGGGCCGAAGATGTCCTTCGAACCGACTACCCCAGAGACGCTGCGCCGAAATCAGTGACTGTGACCGCGACGACCAGCAAGAGCCCGTTCGGCACGGTTCCCGTCTGGATCAATTGAGCCACGTGAAGTCCTTCGTCCTCCTCGGCCTGGCCCTCCTGATCGCCCCCACGGCGGCGCGGGCGGACATTGCCGTCCTGGCCAACGGGACCACGTTCAAGATCGGCTCCCACAGGGTGGAGAGCGGCCTGGTCTGGCTCGCGCTCAAGGACGGGGGCGAGGTCGGCCTCCCCGAGGCCTCCATCAGCGGCTACGTCCCCGACGAGATCGTGGAGGAGGTGGCCGCTGCCGTGGCCGCGGCGCCCGCAGGCGTCGACCTCGAGGCGCTGATTGCCGAGACCGCCCACCGACATCACCTGAACCCGGCGCTGGTGCGCTCGGTGGTGGCGGTCGAGTCCGCCTTCCAGCCTGACGCCATCTCGCCCAAGGGGGCCCAGGGCCTGATGCAGCTCATGCCCCAGACCGCTCGCTCGCTCGGTGTGGCCGATCCCTTCGACCCCGCCCAGAACCTCGACGGCGGCACCCGCCACCTGAAGGACCTGGTGGCCCGCTATGGCGGCAACCTGGACTTGGCCCTGGCCGCCTACAACGCGGGCCAGGGGGCGGTCGCGAAACACCGGGGCGTTCCCCCGTACCGCGAGACCCGCCAGTACGTGAAGAAGGTCCTGGAGCGCTACCGGAAGGGCCGCTGATGCCCCGGCGCCGAACGGATGCCGGTTACTCCATGCCCGGTCTTCTGGCCGGGATCGCCATCATGCTGATCCTGATGACGGTGGCCGTGCCCTCCTGGCAGTACGTGATGAAGGACGCTCGGGAGGAAGAGCTGATCTTCCGCGGGTGTCAGATCGCCGAGGCCATCGAGCGCTTTCAGAAGAAGAACGGCAACGCGCCGCCGGTCTCCCTGGAGGTGTTGGTGCAAGGTCGCTACCTGCGCAAGGCCTACACCGATCCCATGACGCCCAAGGGGAAGTGGCGGTTCGTCCGGCCCGGCGAGCCGGTGGGGCCTGTCCCGGGCCCCAAGCCCGGCGGTCCGTTGCCCTCGCCGTCGCCATCCCCGGGCGCCTTCGGCGGACCCGGTACCCCGCTCGGCCCCATCCTGGGCGTCGCCAGCACCAACCCCGACAAGAGCCTCCGCATGTTCAACGGCCGCACCAAGTACAGCGACTGGCTCTTCGTGGCCGGCCAGCCCCGCGTGGTGGGCAGGCCGCCGGGCCCCGCGATGCCGCCGGGGGGTGGTGCGTTCGGACCGCCTCGGTCTTCACCCAGCCCCGGCGGCCAGAAGTGAGGCAGCTGGGCCGGCGCGCGCCGCTTCGCGCGCTGGCCAGCGGTGGTCTCCTGCTGGCCGTCTTCGCGTCAGCCGCCGGCAGTGCCGAGGCGAAGGTCACCCGCTACCGGAGCGGCAACCCCGCCGACGTTCGACCCACGCTGTTCGGCCCCGTCCACGACCTGGGCGGTGGCGGTACCGATGTGGATGCGGCCCTGCAGTGCATGATCGACGAGGTTCGGGGCTGCAGCGACTGCGCCACCACGGTGGACGTGGTGATCCTCCGCGCCAGCGGCGCCGATGGCTACAACGCCTCGATTCTGGCGATGAATGGCGTCGACTCCGTGGAGAGCCTGGTGATCACCAGCAGCCGCGATTCCAATCGCGCCGAGGTGAGGGCCACGGTGGAGAACGCCGAGGTGGTGTTCTTCGCCGGCGGCGATCAGTGCGACTACGTCCGCAACTTCAAGGGAACTCTGGTGGAGGCGGCCGTGGAGTCGGTCTACGCCCGCGGCGGCGGTGTGGGGGGGACCAGCGCCGGACTGGCGATCCTGGGCGAGATCGCGTTTGACGCCTGCCACGACACCGTGACCTCGGCCGAGGCCCTCGCCAACCCCTATGATCGGCGGCTGAGCTTCACCTACGACCTCTTCCGCTTTCGGGATCTGGTGGGAACGCTCACCGACACCCACTTCGTCCGCCGCGACCGCCTGGGGCGGCTGCTGACCTTCCTGGCTCGCCAGATCCAGGATGGCCGGGCCGGCCGGGTCCTGGGTGTGGCCGTGAACGACGAGACATCCTTGGTCGTCGACTCCCACGGGCTGGGACGCGTCCTGGGAGCCGGCCCCGTCTACTTCATCCTGGCAGACCACCTACCGGAGGTGTGCCGGCCTCAGACGCCGCTGACCTACACCGGCTTCAAGGTGTGGAAGGTGCCGGCCGGTCGGAGCTTCGATCTACGGGTGCGCCCCGAGACCGGCTTCACGCTGCTCAGCGTGACGGGTGGTGCGGTAGGCCCGAATCCCTACTGAGGCGGGGGGCTGGGCGGCGTGAGACCGGGGACAAACGGGTGCCCCGGCGCTCCCGGCGGCGGGGTGGTGACTCCCGGTATGTAGGGCTGCACCGGCTGCTGCTGGGGCGCAAACGGCGACAAGGAGTAGGTCGGCACCGGCTGAGGCACCGGGTTCGGCTTGGGAGGCTCGGGCTCCTGGGGCTGCTGGATCGGCCGCACCGAATCCTCTTCCTCGTCGTCGTCGACCATGGGCGGGCGAGGCTTCTCGTGCGGCTCATCGCCCGGGCCGGGCGCTCGCGAGGGCCCGGGTACCGCCGCTCCCTTTGCCCCGACTCCCCCGGCGACGAAGAGCGTCTCCACCCGGCTGGCCGAGGGGTCGGTGATCAGCACGTAGCTCAGCCCCAGGCCCTCCAGGACCGCCAGCACGGCTTGAGTGGCGGTCTCCCTCTCCACGCGGGGGCTCACCAGCAGGCGAGGCGGCGCGCCGTCGTAGATCACCCTCATGCCGGTCTTGCGGGCGAGCTGATCGAGGATGTCGGATACCGGCGCGGTGGTGGCGGCCAGCGAGACCCTGCCCGGCGCCACCGTGACCGTGACCTCCCCGGCCCAGGCGGAAGGGGCAGTCAGGGAGAAGGCCAGGATCCAGGCACCGCGTCGCATGCAAGAAGTCTAGGCCCCACAGCCCTCCGAGTCCAGCGCCGAGTTGGCGGCGGCTGCGGATCCGCTCCCGTAGCGCGCTTGATCGAACTCCCCTGGAGACGGTATAAAGACCCTATGCGGACTCTAACGATCACGGACGCGAAGAAGAACCTCGGTCATTGGCTTGCGGCCGCCGCCCGGGGTGAGGATGTTGGTATCGTCTCCGGGGCTGACATCATCGCCCTGCGCAAGGTGCAGGTCGAATCCGCCGACTACGCTCAGCGAGAATACGGCGTGACCGCCGATCAGGTCACCTCCCTCGAGGAGGCGACCGACAGGCGCTACCGTCGACTCAAGCGGAGCGGCAAGCTCGTCAGCCTGTCCGCGGCGCAGCTCAGGAAAGTGCTTGAGTAGGCAGCTTTCCATCGATTCCGACGTCCTGCGGCGGCTCAAAGCGCTGCCAAGGGGCGAGAAGACGGAGTGCCTGCTGGCGCTCTGCGAGCTGGTGGACTCATTTGGTCGGCCCCACGTTCACAGCGGGCTGGGGATCCGCAAACTCGGCGCGCGGCTTTTCGAATGCCGCGGTAGCCTCGGTCTGCGCTTCATCTTCCAGGACCGCGCAACGGATTTGTTCGTCTCGTTCCTCGGGAACCACGACGAAATCAAGGCGCTCCTGCGTAGCGGCCGGTACCGCTGAACGGCAGCATTCAGCGGACAGCCATCAGCTTTCAGCTGCGGCAGGAGGCGAGAGGCTGGGGAGAGGACGAGCGGCCGATGGAGCAACCTCCGGCTCGGCCGGCAGAAAGCCGACCCATCTCGAACAGCTTTGCTCCCAGCGCGAGCCTCGCCTCTCGCTCGAACTGCTCCGGCGTTGACCCCAAAGCCACCAGGATCTCCTCCGAGCACTCGATCGTCACTTGCGCCATGGCGGGGCCTCCGCGGCAATTGTCCCACAAGGCAGTCCGAGGGCGTTGGCCAGCCCCTCCGCGGCACATCCCGCGACCACTGAGCTGCTGCGCGTTGTCTCCCATCCCGCCTCTGCCGTCCTCTGTGCCTCCGTGCCTCTGTGGTTCTCTTGTTGGTGGGGATCCCGCCGCACCGCCTCCGCACCTCGGCATTCCGTTC
>DATECU010000221.1:0-3616 GCA_035286745.1 Vicinamibacteria bacterium
CCCCCCGAGCCCCCGGACCCGAAACGCAACGACTTCGGACGCTACGTGCCAGTCGCCCCCGCAGCCGTTGACGTCCTGACGGCGCTGGTCGGGATCCTGCCTCGGTGGGGACCCTGGTACCTCTTCGGCGCCCAGGCCGTCGTGGCCTACGGGGTGCCGAGGTTGAGCGCCGATGTCGACGTCACCCTCCGGCTGACCCCCGACTCACCCGGGCGGTTCGTCACCGACATGCGGGTGGCCGGCTTCGAGCTTCGGGTCGACGATCCCGAGTTCGTGCGCCGAACGCGTGTGCTGCCCTTCGTCCACGTCGCCAGCGGCATGCCCCTCGACGTCGTGCTCGCCGGCTCCGGTCTCGAGGACGAGTTCCTGGGCCGTGCGCGAGTCCTGGACATCGCTGGACTGAGCGTGCCCACCATCGACCCCGAAGACCTCATCATCGCGAAGGTCCTGGCGGGCCGCCCCAAGGACCTGGACGATGCGCGCGGTCTGTGGCGGGTTCGCGGTCACGAGATGAACCCGGGGAGGATCGGCTCGGTCCTGCGACTCCTGGAGGAAGCGCTGGGCCAGGGCGACCTCACGCCGGCCTTCGAAGCGATCCGGCGTCGCGACCGAGCCTGACCACCCGACCACCCGAACACCCGACCACCCGACCACCCGGCGCCGCGTTGACTGCCCGGTCGGCCTCGGGGTATAAGCGACAGGTTCCCCTCGCTGCCCGAAACGCCGCAGGAGCGCCCGGACGGGCTGGCCCCTGCAAGGGGACATGTTATGTGCCGAGTTCGTGCTTGCTAGCGCTCGGCCAACGAGGTCCATGAACCGAGACGAAGCCCTCACCCTCTACCGGCAGATGCTCCTGATCAGACGCTTCGAGGAGCGCTGTGCCCAACTCTACGTGGAAGGCAAGATCGGCGGCTTCCTCCACCTCTACATCGGCCAGGAGGCGGTGGGAGTGGGGGCCATCAGTCTGCTGCGCCCCGACGACTACTTCATCACCTCCTACCGCGACCACGGCTACGCGCTGGCCCGCGGTACCGACCCCCGGCCGCTGCTGGCGGAGCTGGCCGGCAAGATCACCGGCATCAGCCGCGGCAAGGGCGGCAGCATGCACTTCTACGACGTGCCCCGCGGCAACTTCGGCGGCGACGGCATCGTGGGCGGGCATCTCCCGGTGGCGGCGGGCATGGGTTACGGGATCCGCCTGCGCGGCAGCGATCAGGTGGTCCTCTGCTTCTTCGGCGACGGTGCCGTGAACGAGGGCGCCTTCCACGAGGCGCTCAACGTGAGCGGGCTGTGGGAGCTGCCGGTGGTCTTCATCATCGAGAACAACCGCTACGGCATGGGCACCTCGCTGGACCGCGCCAGCTCGGTGAAGGACCTCTACCAGCGCGCCTCTGCCTACGGCATCCCGCGCCGCGACGTGAACGGCATGGACCTCATCGCCTGCCGGACCGTTTTCGCCGAAGCCATCGACCGGGCGCGGAAGGAGAAGGTGCCCACGCTGATCGAGGCCGAGACCTACCGCTATCGTGGCCACTCGATGTCCGACCCGGGCAAGTACCGCACCAAGGAAGAGGTCGAGGGGATGATGAAGCTCGATCCCATCCTGGCTTTCGGCCGCCGGCTCATGGAGCAGGAGCGCGTGACTCAGGCCGAGCTGGACGCACTCGACCAGGATGTCTTGGCCCAGGTCGACGAGGCGGCGCGCTTCGCCGAGGAGAGCCCCTTCCCGTCGGAAGACACCCTGTTCGAGGACGTCTACGTCCGCTCGCCCTACATGAACATGAAGGCGGCCGAGAAGGACCCGGCCTGGCGGGCCGCCGTGCGCGAGGATCGCCTACCGGAGGTCTTCCCAGCCTGGTCGGCGCCCAAGGTGGGGAGCTAGCCCATGGCCCTCCTCAGCATGCGCGACGCGCTCAACCAGGCCATTCGCGAGGAGATGCGGCGCGATCCCACCGTCTTCTTGTTGGGCGAAGAGGTGGGCGCCTACCAGGGCGCCTACAAGATCACCCAGGGCTTGCTGGCCGAGTTCAACGAATGGCGGGTGCGCGACACGCCGATCGCCGAGGAGGCCATCGCCGGCATCGCGGTGGGCGCCGCCTTCACCGGCTTCCGCCCCATCGCCGAGATGATGACCTTCAACTTCTCGCTCTTGGCCCTGGACATGATCGTGAACCACGCTGCCAAGTACCGCTATATGTCGGGCGGCCAGATCCGGTGTCCGCTGGTGTTGCGGGGGCCCTCGGGCGCGGCGGCCCAGGTGGCCGCCCAGCACTCACAGGCCTTCGAAGCCTGGTACACCCACGTGCCCGGACTGGTGGTAGTGATGCCCTCAACCCCAAGGGACGCCAAGGGACTGCTCAAGAGCGCCATCCGTGACGACAACCCGGTGATCTTCATGGAGAACGAGGTCCTCTACAACCTGAAGGGCGAGGTCCCCGAGGAGGAGTACCACATCCCGCTAGGCGTGGGCGACGTCAAACGCGAGGGTCGCGACGTGACCATCGTGGCCTGGAGCCGCTCGGTCGTCACCTCGCTTGCGGCCGCCGACCTCCTGGCCGAGCAGGGGGTGCAGGCCGAGGTGGTGGACCCGCGCACGCTCAGGCCCCTGGACGAGGACCTGATCTTCGAGTCGGTGCGCAAGACCCATCGTTTGGTGGTGGTGGAGGAAGGCTGGCGCATGGCCGGCTACGGGGCCGAGATCGCCGACCGCGTCCAACGCGAGTGCTTCGACGACCTGGACGCGCCGGTCATCCGGGTCACCTCGGCCGACGTGCCCATGCCCTACGCCAAGGTCCTGGAGAAGGCCTACCTGCCCCAGCCGGAGAAGGTGGTCGAAGCGGTCAACCGGGTGGTGTACCGATGAGCGGGTGGTGGGCGCCGGGGGACGTCCTGAACGCCGTGGGAGGGATCGAGCAATGATCACCCGAGTGGTGCTGGCCAAGCTCTCCCCCACCATGGAGGAGGGGACGGTCGTCCGCTGGGCCAAGAAGGAGGGCGACGCGGTCAAGGTCGGCGACGTGCTGGCCGAGATCGAGACCGACAAGGCCAACATGGAGATGGAGGCCCTAGCGGGTGGCGTGCTGCGCAAGATCCTGGTCCCAGCGGGGGCCAAGGCACCTACCGGGGCCCTGATCGGGGTGATCGCCGGGGCCGACGACGACATCGCCGCGGTCCTGGCCCAGGCGGGGCCGGCCACCGCCGCGCAACCCAAGAGCGCCGCCCCACCCGCTCCCGTGGCGACCGCCCCCCCGGCAGCAGCGCCTGAGACGCCCCCGCCTCCGCCCACGGCCGTCCTGGTCGCGGCTCCCGCTCCGGCGGAACCTACCGGTCGTGTGAAGGCCAGCCCCCTGGCTCGGGCCATGGCCAGCCAGCGCAACATCCCCCTTCACAGCATTCCCGGCAGCGGACCCGCTGGGCGTGTCGTCAAGCGCGACGTCGATGCCTTCGTCACCGGCGGCCTGGGCTCGCCGGTGCCGACCGCCGAGCCGGTGAGCGCGAGCCGTCCCGCTCCCGCCCCGCCGGCCTCGCCCGCCGCGCCAGCTCCCGGCCCGGTCGCCGGCCAGGAGATCCCCCTCTCCGGCATGCGCCGAACCATCGCCAAACGCCTGGTGGAGAG
>DATECU010000222.1:0-5027 GCA_035286745.1 Vicinamibacteria bacterium
CCGGCTGGGGAGGCCCAGTCCGTGGCGGCGGCCGAAGGCCGCCGCATCGATGACGACAAGATAATCGTTAGGTCTAACGGGACGGTGACCTACACGGGAAAGGACATCGCCTACCAGCTCTGGAAGCTCGGGCTCCTGGACCGCGACTTCCACTACCGTCGTCACAAGACGTATGAGGACGGCCACCTGCTGTGGGCTACGGCCAGCGGCGAGGGCCAGGGCGGGGCGCCGCGCTTCGGCCACGCGCGCGCGGTCTACAACGTGATCGACGTCGGCCAGTCGTATCCCCAGCGGGTCGTCAAGGCCGGGGTAGCCGCCACCTCCCACCCGGAAGCCGCCGAGGCCTGCCACCATCTAGCCTACGAGAAGGTGGTGCTCTCGCCGGCCACCGCTCGCGAGTTAGGCTACGAGGTCTCCCAGGAGGAGACGGCGGTCAAGGTCTCGGGACGCAAGGGCCTGGGGGTCAAGGCCGACGACCTGATCCGAGCGCTGGTCGAGAAAGCCCGGGCCGAGATCGTCTCCCGCGATCCCGAGCGCGACGCGGCGTCCTGCCAGCGGACGGCGGAGGAGATCGCGGTGGGAGCGCTGCGCTACTTCCTGCTCAAGTACGGGCGCACCAAGATCCTCACCTTCGACATGGAGGAGGCTCTGGCCTTCACCGGAGAGACCGGACCCTACCTCCAAAACGCGGTGGTGCGCGCCCGCAACATCTTCTCCAAGATGCGCGACCAGGGCACCGACCCGGAGGGGCTGCGGGCCCGCGCCGGCGGCCTCGATCTCTCGGCTCTGCTTCGGGGCGAGGAGGGCGACGAAGCCTGGAGCCTGCTGCTGCTGATGGCGCGAAGCGATGAGGTGCTGGAGCAGGCGATCCGGGTCGAGGACCCGGCGGTGGTGGCCAAGCACGCGTTTGGCGTGGCGCAGGCCTTTCACGCGTACTACCAGAAGCCTCGGCACTCGGTGCTGCGCGCCGAGAACCAGGATCTGAAGGCCTTCCGGGTCTTCCTGGTCGACGCCTTCCTGCGAGAGATGGAGCTGCTCACCGGCCTGCTCGGCATCCCCATCCCGGAGCGGATGTGAGCCTCCCCGTCATCGGCATCACCATCGGATACGACCCGCGGCGAGGGCAGCTTCATGCCCTGAGGCAAGACTACGTCCGGGCGGTGGAGAAGGCCGGGGGGCTTCCCGTGGTGCTGGCCCCGGTGGCCGAGCCGCTGATCGCGCCCATGTTGGACTTGCTTCGCGGCCTGATCCTGAGCGGCGGTTCCGACGTGGACCCCGCGCTCTACGGCGAGCCGCCGCATCCCAAGCTGGGCCACGTGGTGCGGGAACGCGACGACTTCGAGCTGGCGCTCACCAGGCAGGCCCTGGCGCGCGACCTGCCCATCCTCGCTATCTGTCGGGGCCACCAGGTGTTAAACGTTGCCATGGGGGGAACACTGGTCCAGGACATCGAGTCAGAATGGAGTGGAGGCGGAGCCCACGACTTCGACTCGCGGCGCGACCGGTGGCTGCGCGCCCATGAGGTGAGGATGCTGCCGGGCAGCCGAATCCGGGAGATCTTGGGGAAGGACACGGTAGGCGTGAACAGCTTTCATCACCAGGCGATCAAGAAGCTCGGTCGGGGTCTGGTGGCGTCGGCGCTCTCCAGCGACGATCGCATCGTCGAGGCGGTGGAGCAACCGTCGGCTGGCTTCGTGCTCGGCGTGCAGTGGCACCCGGAGAGCTTCTGGAGCCAGCGCGACGGCTTCCAGCCCCTGTTCGAAGCTCTGGTGAGGGCCTCCGGGTGAGCCTCGCTCTCCTCCTCGCCGCCCTTTGGGTGCAGGTGGATCCCACCTGCACAGGGGCACCCTCGGCCCCGGCTCCGGGAATCCGCTGGGAGAAGCAGTTCGACGACGCGCTGCGCCGGGCCAAGAGCGAGGGCAAGCCGGTCATGGTCGACTTCTGGGCCGAGTGGTGCAGCTGGTGCCATCGATTGGATCAGACGACGTACGTCGACCCCACGGTGGTCAAGCTGGCGACCGACTTCGTGGCGGTCAAGGTGGACACCGAGGGCGGGCCGCGGCAGGCGGCGGTGGCAGACCGCTACGGCGTTGAATCCCTTCCCACCATCATGTTCCTGAGTCCGGCCGGTCATCCCATCCTGCGCATCTCCGGCTATCAGGGACCGGGTCAGTTCCCGGAGACCATGGAGACGGCCAAGCAGGGCGCGGGTCGGGTGATGGCCTGGGAAACGGCGCTCGACCGCAACCCGCGCGACCCCGCCGCGCTGGCGGCGCTGGGCGCCCACCTCTTCGACCAGGATTCCGAGGCCCAGAGCCGGACCTTGCTGGCCCAGGCCCGCGGGCTGGACGCCAAGCAGCCGCTCCCGGAGCGGAAGAAGACCCGCCTGCTCTTGGCCTTTCTACGCAAGGGCGAGGAGCGTTATGCGGAGGCGGAGGCGATCCTGAGGGAGGGCTTGGCGCTCGCCCCCAGCCCGGAGTACGACCCCAAGCTGCTGTACGTGCTGGGCAAGCTGTACCTGGCCACCGGCCGGCCGGACGAAGCCCGGGCCGCGCTCAAGCAGGTGGTGACCCTGCACGGGGCGAGCCCTGTCGCCGACAGGGCCCGGCAGACGTTGCTGGCGATGGACAGGCGGTAGGACGGCAGCTATCAGCTATCAGCAGTCAGCAACGGATGATCATCAGCTGACCCATTCCGGCCGTCGCGACTTCCTCGCTTCGCCCTTCGCCCGTCCTCGCTGCAAGTCCGTCGCTGAATGCTGCAGGCTGATTGCTGACCGCTTCCGTTCTCAGCGCGTCGCCTTGAAGACCTCGATGAAGCGCGGAGAGAAGGCCTGGGGGTCCGGCAGGAACCCGGCATCCAGGCGGCGGCAGGCCTTGATGTCGACGGTCGCGTCTCGCTTGAGACTCTCGTCCTTCCGCCCACCGCTGGCGTAGAGCGCGTAACGCGCCGCAGCCCGAATCAACAGCGCGTGCAAGGCGGCCTTGCCCTGGAACTGGCCACCCGAGAGAACCTGGATGGCCTCCCCGTACTGGCCGCCGAAGTAGGCCCTGATCCCCTGACGCAACTCGGCCGGCGGGCCGGAGGCCGCCGGGCTCTGGGCCGTTGGCCCGGGCGTACCCGGGCTCTGGACCGGGGGGCCGGGGGCAACCGGACTCTGGACCGGAGTGAGGGGAAGCACCTCCGCCCTGCGCGCTTTCTCCTCGGCGGCCTTCTGGGCGGCGCGCCGCATCTCGTCGCGTTTGGTGGTCGCGGCCTGCCGCACCGCCTCGAACTGTTTGCCGGCGTTCGCCGCCAGTTGCCTGGCTTCACTTGCGACCGAAGCCTCCGGCTTCTTCTTGGCCGCATCCAGCTTGGCCTTGGCCTGGGTCAGGAGTTCGGCGGCCTGTTTCTGAGCAGGACCAAGGGAGGCTTCCTTGGCCCACGCCGGCGCCAGGTCGGCATCGGCCGCCAGCGCCGTGACCGATCCCGACGCGTTTTCAGCCGCCACCACCTCGCTCTCGGCGGCGGCCACCGCCGCCAGCGCCGGATCCGGGGTAATGGGTGTCTTGGGGGCGGCCTGGGCGAGGCGCGCCTCGCAGGCGGTGCGGTCCTTGACCAGCGCTTTGTACTGGGCGGCCTTCTTGATGGCGCCCTGGGACTCCGAGACGCGCCACGCCTCCAGGGCACCCGCGCAGTCGCCGCTATTCAAGAGGGCCAGCCCCAGGTAATAGTGGGGAAGGTAGGTTTCGAAGCGCATCCCGTACAGCTTGATGGGCTCCCCTTCCTTGCCCTGCTCGGCCGCGGCCTCCCGCATCTTTTGAGCCACCCCCGCCCAGTTGCCGCGCTCGATGAGTTCCATGCCGCGCTTGTAGGACTCCTTGTAGTCGGCATGCGCGGGAAGCGACAGCGCCAGAACGCCTACCGCAAGCACGGCGACGCGAGAGCCGGGACCCGGCATCAGAAGCCCGCCTTCTTCAAGTAGTCCTCAGCGTCGATGCGACGGAACTCTGCGATCTTCTTCTCGACGCCGGCGTCCTTGATGGTGGCGGTGAGGGTGAGGGGCTTCGGCGAGCCGGGGTTCTTGATCGAGATCTTGTAGTCGCCGGGAGGCAGGCTGAGCACCAGGGGCGTGAAGGGGCTCTCCCCCAGCGACTGGCGCTTGCCCTTGCTGTCCAGAACCTCCGTGACCTCGCCCCAGGGGAGGGCGTCGATGATGAGGAGACCGCTGCCGGAAGCGGGGACCAGGTCAGGCGTAGCGATCGGGGAAGGGGTGGGCAGCGGCGAGGTCCCGGCGTCGGGTCCGGCACTGGGCCCCACATCGGGGATGGTGTCGCCGCCTCGCGAGAGCCGCCAGGCCACGCCGCCGCCGGCCAGGGCCAAGACGACGACGCCTAGCACCACGTACAGGCCGGTGGACCGGGCGGGCGCCGAGGGTCGGGGACGCGCCGGCTCGGCCACCGGTCGAGTGAGCTCGGCCGCCGTCCGGACCGGCTCGGCTGCAGGTCGCGGCGGCTCCGCGCGACGGACCTCCGGGGCGGGCCGAATGTGAAGCTCGGTCGGCTCGGCGGGGGCGGTGAGGGCGGCGGTCTTCTCCAGATCCTGGAGGCGCTTGCGCAGGCGCTTCAGGGCCTCGAGCTTGCCGTAGGTCTTCTCGGCTGCCTGCAGCTCGGACTTGGCCTGTTCGAGGTAACCACGAGACAACAGAAGGTCGAGCGCCGCCACCTTCTTGGCCAGCTCCTGTCCCTTCCGCTCTTCCTCCAGGGATGCCAAACGCCTCTTCAGCTGGGCGTCGCCCGGCGCCTGACGCACGGCCTCCTGCACGGCTTGAATGGCCTCGTCGAAGCGCTGCCCGGCGGCCAGGGTCTCGGCGCGGTCCAGCAGCTGGCGAAGGGCGAGCTGCTGAGCCTCGCGCCGAGCCGACTCGATCCGGCCGGGCAGCGCGCCCAACGGCTCGGCCCGGCCGTGGACTCGCTGCGCCTCGGCCAGGGCTCGGCTCGCCTGGTCGAAGTCGCCGGCGGCGATCAGGGCTTCCACTCCCGCCGCCG
>DATECU010000223.1:0-16310 GCA_035286745.1 Vicinamibacteria bacterium
GGTGGCGCCGCTGGCCGGGGTCGGCCGCGACTTCCCGCTCTCCATCGAGAAGCTGTCTCCGGTGCTTGCGTTCTACGTGGTCCAGGATTGGCACCAGGGGTGCGAACGCTGCCTCCAGCTCCTGCGCTACGGGGGTACCGGCCACAGCCTCGGCATCCACAGCCGCGACGACGCCGTGATCCGGGAGTTCGCCCTCAAGAAGCCGGTGTTCCGCATTGTCGCCAACACCCAGACCTCGCTGGGCGCCACCGGCTACACCACCGGCCTGGCGCCGTCGATGAGCCTGGGCTGCGGGGCCTACGCCGGCAACATCACCTCGGACAACATCACCCCGCTCCACCTCATCAACATCAAACGTCTGGCCTATGAATGGCCGCGGGAGCTGCGGAACGCCGCCTCCGCGGGACTCCACGACCAGGTGGCGGCCTTCGTGGCCGAGCAAGTGGGCAGTGGCGGGCCGGCGCCGTCAGCCGTTCGACCGCCCGCAGACGCGTCCACTTCGGCGCCGCCGGCTCTCGACTTCGTCTGTGAGGACGATGTCCGCCGGGCCCTGCGCGAAGGCCGGACCCTCCGCATCAAGCCCAAGGCGATCATCACCCCAGCCGCCCGCGAGGTGGCGGAGGGCAAGGGCGTCCTGGTGAGCGAAGGGGCCTGAGGCCGGCTTTCCGCTTCCAGAAGCCTGGTAACTCGTGCTACCGTATCGCAGTTTGGTGCGTCGGCTCGGCTGGCGGTCGCTTCGCCGGAGGCACGGATGAGAGAGGGTGGAAAGCGGATTCTGGTGGCGACCGCCGGTCTAGCGGCGTTCGCCTGCGCCCACTCCGCTCCCTCCGTCAAGCCCGTTCTCCAACCCGCAGCCCCCAAGGTCACCGAAGCCGACCCAATCGTCCGCCTGATCGCGATGGCGGACGCCCACT
The DNA here is from genome assembly GCA_035286745.1 of Vicinamibacteria bacterium. Classification (GTDB taxonomy): domain Bacteria; phylum Acidobacteriota; class Vicinamibacteria; order Fen-336; family Fen-336; genus DATECU01. Next base: position 915 of record DATECU010000223.1, read on the forward strand.
TGGCTCGAGGTCTGGCGGAGGGCCGTGCCGGCCACTTGAACCAGGCGCGAGGGGAGTTCGACAAGGCCCTCGAGGTGTACCTGACGGTGCCGGGGGGAGCGCGTGCCAACCCCCGGATCGCCAACGCCTACCAGCGCACCCTGGAGACCATCCAGCTCCACGAGTTCGAAGCCCTGGCTGCCGGGGACGGCTTTATCGAGACACCCTCGGAGCCCGCCTCCATCGACGCCGTCTCCGAAATCCCGCTGGGTGAGGCCGAACCCACCGAAGAGTCGCGCCGGGTCGCCGAGGAGGCGGTCAAGGAAGAGGCGCCGGATGTCCCCATTCTGCTGAACGATCAGGTGCTGGCTTGCATCGACCTCTACCAGGGCCCGCTCCGCGACTGGTTCGGGGAGGCCCTGAACCGCGGCGGCCGCTATCTGCCCCACATCCGAGAGGTCTTCGCCGCCGAGGGCATCCCCCAGGATCTCGCCTACGTGGCTCTGGTGGAGAGCGCGTTCAAGACCGGCGCCCTTTCGCGCGCCAAGGCCAAGGGCGTCTGGCAGTTCATCTCGGCCACCGGGAAGCGCTTCGGCCTGGCCCAGGACTGGTGGGTGGACGAGCGCAGCGACCCCGAGAAGGCCACCCGGGCCGCCGCCAGCTACTTGAAGCAGCTCCACCAGATGTTCCAGGACTGGAATCTGGCGCTGGCAGCCTACAACGCCGGCGAGGGCAAGGTGCAGCGGGGCATCAACCGGTACGGCACCAGCGATTTCTGGGAGCTGGCCAAGACGCGAGCCTTCAAGCGCGAGACCAAGAACTACGTGCCCATGATCCACGCCGCCATCGTGGTGGCCAAGGCACCCGAACGCTACGGCTTCACCGTCGATCCGCAGGCGGCCCCCGCCTACGACATGGTGGCGGTGGACGGAGCCGTCGACCTCCGGGTGGTGGCCGAATGTGGGGAGAACCAGGTCGCCGATATTCGGGAGCTGAACCCCGAGCTGCGCCGTCTGGCCACGCCCGCCAAACGCAGCTTCGCCCTCAAGGTCCCGGCCGGGGCCGGGGACCGCATTGCCGCCTGCCTGGCCAGCCTGCCCGTCGAGAAGCGGGTCACCTTCAGGACCCATCTGGTCGCCCGGGGGGAGACGCTCTCCAGCGTGGCCCGGCTCTACGGAAGCCGAGTGAAGGACATCGCCGAGGCCAACGGTCTGTCACCAAAGCGCCGCCTGTCCAGGGGGACCGAGCTGATCATCCCGGTGCGGGACGCGGGGCGGGCCGCCACCTCCGCGCCGCGTCAGGTCCGCAACACCGTGGAGCCGAAGCTGGAACCGCGGGCGTCGGGGGCCAGCGAACGGGTCCGCATCAGCTACACGATCAAGGCCGGCGACACCCTGGCCACCATCGCCTCCAGGTACAACACGACGGTCCGCGAGCTGCAGGCCTGGAACAGCCTGCGAGGCTCACGCATCGCCGCCGGTAACACCCTCACCGTCTACACCCGCCGCGCCGACTAGGATCCCCGCCCACCGGATCGGACCCGTTCGGACCACCCCCTGACGTAAGCTGCTGCCTGCGGGCTCTCCCCCCGAGCAAAGCCGTTTGACCCTGTTGACTGTCGACTTCCGTTCGGGAGGACCCATGCTCGCCACCACCCTGACCGCGGCCGTCATCGGCGTCGAGGGCCATCTGATCCGCATCGAGGCCGACACCACGGGCGGCTTCCCCAAGTTCACGCTGCTCGGCCTCCCCGATTCGGCGGTCAAGGAAAGCGAAGGCCGGATTCGCGCGGCTCTTCGCAACTGCGGCTACGCCTTCAAGTGGGACCGCCGCATCACCGTCAACATGGCCCCCGCCAGCTTGCGCAAAGTGGGGTCGTCCTACGACCTGGCGACCGCCCTCGGGCTTCTGGCCGCGGACGGCCTGCTCCCCGGGGCGCCTCTCCGCGACCTTCTGCTGGTGGGCGAACTGGCGCTAGACGGAGCCGTTCGACCGGTGACGGGAGTCCTCCCCATGATGATCGTCGCCAAGCACCAGGGGCTCAAAGCCGCCATCGTGCCGGTGGCGAATGCCGGCGAGGCCGCGATCGTTGAGGGCATCGCGGTCTACCCGGTCGCCTCCCTGACCGAAGCCGCCAGCCTGGCGGCGGCGGAAACCCGGCCAGCGCCGCCAATGAAGGCGAACCCGCAGACTCAGGGCACCCGGGTCGCCGACTTGGCGGAGGTGCGGGGCCAGGCCCTGGCCCGCCGTGCCCTGGAGATCGCCGCCGCCGGAGGCCACAACCTGCTGTTCAAGGGACCCCCGGGGTCCGGAAAGACCATGCTTGCCCGCCGCCTTCCGGGCATCCTCCCACCTCTGACGCCAGACGAGGCCTTGGAAGCCACCGCCATCCACTCGGCCTCCGGGGCGCGCTTGGAAGGCCTGCTCCGGGCGCGTCCGTTCCGCAGCCCACACCACACGGCGAGCGATGTCGCCCTGGTCGGGGGCGGGACCATTCCCCGGCCCGGGGAGGTGAGCCTGGCCCACAACGGCGTGCTGTTCCTTGACGAGCTGCCGGAGTTCAGGCGGCACGTCCTGGAGGCGCTGCGGCAGCCGCTCGAGGAGGGATCGGTGACCATCAGTCGAGCCCGGGGCAGCCTCACTCTGCCCGCCCGTTTCCAGTTGGTGGCCGCCATGAACCCCTGCCCTTGCGGCTTTCTGGGCAGCGCGGTGAGAGGTTGCTCTTGCACCCCGGAGCAGATCCGTCGCTACCAGAGCCGGGTGTCCGGCCCGCTGCTGGACCGGATCGACGTGCATGTCGAGGTTCCGTCGGTTCCCTTTGCCGACCTGACGGGGCCCAAGGGCGAGTCCTCGGCAGCGGTGGCGACTCGGGTGGCGGCCGCGCGGGGCCGCCAGTTGGCGCGAGCAGCGGCGACACAGGTCTGGGTCAACGCCTCCCTGCCCCCGGAGGTGCTGCGCTCTGTGGCAGCTCCGGACCCGGCCGGGCTCGGCCTGTTGGGTAGGGCCGTGGAGCGGTGGGGGCTGACCGGCCGAGCCTACGATCGCGTCCTGCGCGTGGCTCGCACCCTCGCCGACTTGGCCGAGTCGCCGTGCGTCCGGAGTGAGCACGTGGCAGAGGCCCTTCAGTTCCGATGTGGAGAGTTGCAGGCGTGATACAAGGCGACCTTCTCCGCCTCCAAGTTCTTGGAGAAAGGTGTTGACCTCCGCTTCCGGCGCGTGCTAGCCTCCTTGAGCTTTTGTGGGTGCGAGGCCAACGGCCTACCGTCCATTGTGGCAAGCCGTTCCACAGGTGAGTGGGAGGAAAGATGGCCAACGAGTTCTACACCCTGATCGTTGTGCCTCATGCGAAAGCCCGGTTCCGCAAGCTCCAGGTGTCGGTACGTCTGATGAAGTGGGCCGCCGGGATCGTAGGGACCGTCAGCCTGATCGGCCTGGGCATTCTGGTTCACTACACGCGGATCGCTTTCGAAGTCCACGAGCTCCGTCAGCTCAAGGCTGAGAACCAAGTCCTCCTGGCCAAGACCAAGGAGTACGAGGAGAACGCCGGCAAGCTCCAGAGCAAGGTCCAGGTGCTTCAGAACATGGTGACCAAGCTCGGGGTCATGGCCGGCATCGAGCAGTCGCTCCCCGACTCCCAAGTCGGTGGGGTGGGCGGCGTTCCGGGCACCGAGTCGGTGGCCCCCATCCGCGAGCCACGCCCTCTGGATACGATGGACGAGCGGCTCGACAGCCTGACCGACAAGTCGGCCAAGCTGGAGGCCTTCTTCAGGGACCAGAAGGTCCTCCTGGCCTCGACCCCCTCCATCTGGCCGGTTCGAGGCTACCTCTCCGCCACCTTCGGCAACCGACTGGATCCCTTCACCGGCCAGCGGGACTTCCATCCCGGCCTCGACATCTCGACCCCGATGGGCACGGCGATCCATGCCCCTGCGGAAGGTGTCGTCATCTCCTGCGGCGCCAAGGGCGGCTACGGCAACACCATCGTGATCGACCACGGCAACGGGATCGTCACCCGCTACGGCCATCTGGCCGCCTACTCCGTGAAGCCCGGGCAGCGCGTCCGTCGCGGCGATGCCATTGGAGCCGTCGGCAGCACCGGTCGCTCCACCGGTCCTCATCTGCACTACGAGGTCTGGATCAGGGACCAGGCGCAGAACCCCACTCACTACATCCTCGACGAATACCGCACCTTCGGTTAGGCGCCAAGGGCCCGCCGGCGAAGGGCGAGGCCGCTCAGGGGGTTTGACCGACCCGGGAGGGGCTGGTAACCTGTCGGGTCAAGCTGGAGTCGACACTCGCGCCCCGGGGGTGTTCCCGAGGCCCATGCTCCCGCCCAGCCGGGTTGACCCGGAGGTGTCTTGCTCAACGCCATCCTCACCAAGATCATCGGCACCAGGAACGAGAGGGAGCTCAAGGCCATCCGGCCGATCGTCCGCCGGATCGCCGATCTCGAGGCCTCCATCCTCCCCCTCACGGACAACGCGCTCCGGGCCAAGACGGCGGAGTTCAGGGAGCGACTGAGCCAGGGCGCGAGCCTGGACGACCTGCTACCCGAGGCCTTCGCCGTGGTGCGCGAAGTAGGGCGTCGGGTGCTCAACATGCGCCACTTCGACGTCCAGCTGATCGGCGGCCTCACCCTTCACCGCGGCACCATCGCCGAGATGAAGACCGGCGAGGGCAAGACCCTGGTGGCGACGCTTCCCGCCTACCTGAACGCGCTGACCGGCAAGGGCGTCCACGTGGTGACCGTGAACGACTACCTGGCCAAGCGCGACAGCGACTGGATGGGACGGATCTTCCGCTTCCTGGGCCTCACCGTAGGCGTGATCCAGCACCACCTGGACGATGCCGAACGCCAGATCGCCTACCGCGCCGACATCACCTACGGCACCAACAACGAGTTCGGGTTCGACTACCTCCGGGACAACATGAAGTTCGACCTGGGGAGCTACGTCCAGCGGGGCCACCATTTCGCCATCGTGGACGAGGTCGACTCCATCCTCATCGATGAGGCACGAACCCCCCTCATCATCAGCGGCCCCGCCGAGGAGTCGACCGACAAGTACTACCGGATCAACGCCATCATCCCCAAGCTGGTACCAGGGGCCCGCATCAGCGGCGACCGGAAAGCCGAGGAACGGGCGGAGCTGGAGAAGACCGGCGACTTCATCGTCGACGAAAAGGCCAAGACCGTCACCCTGACCGAGCAGGGCATGGCCCACGTGGAGAAGCTGCTGGCGGTCACCAACCTGTGGGACCCCTCCAACATGGACGTCCTCCACCACGTGAACCAGGGCCTGCGCGCCCACTCCCTCTTTCAGCGCGACGTCGACTACGTGGTGAAGGACGGCCAGGTCATCATCGTGGACGAGTTCACCGGCCGCTTGATGCCGGGCCGGCGCTGGTCCGACGGTCTGCACCAGGCGGTCGAAGCCAAAGAGAAGGTGAAGATCGAGCGCGAGAACCAGACCCTCGCCACCATCACCTTCCAGAACTACTTCCGCATGTACAAGAAGCTCGGGGGCATGACCGGCACCGCCGAGACCGAAGCCCCCGAGTTCGACAAGATCTACAAGCTGGAAGTCCTGGCCATCCCCACCAACCGCCCGCTGATCCGGGTGGAGAACCCGGACACCGTCTATCGCACCGAACGTGAGAAGTTCGAGGCCGTGGTCGCCGAGATCAAGACCCTCCACGAGTCGGGCCGGCCGGTGCTGGTGGGCACCATCTCCATCGAGAAGTCCGAGCACCTGTCCACCCTGCTCAAGCGAGAGGACGTCAAGCACGTGGTGCTGAACGCTAAGTACCACGAGCGCGAGGCGGAGATCGTGGCCCAGGCGGGCCGCTTCGGCGCCGTCACCATCGCCACCAACATGGCGGGGCGGGGCACCGACATCATCCTGGGCGGGGTTCCCGACCACCGGCAGAAGGCCATCCTGGTGGAAGCCGAGATCGACTGGGACACCGCCTCCGCCGAGCAAAAGGCCGCGGCCCTGGAGCAAACGCACTCGGAGATGGCCCGGGAGTACAAGAAGGCCCTGGGCGACAGAAAGCCCGACGATGCCCAGCGCCGCGAGCTGGCAACGCGTTATGTGGGCCTGCTGGCCGCCTTCGCCCCCGACCACCCCTCGATCAAGGCCAGCGAGGACCTGGCGGTCCAGCTTCCCTTGCTCCGCGCCTACCTTGACGCCATTCGCGACTTGCCCCGCCCCACCAAGGAGAAGATCGCCAGGAGCTTCTACCCTCAGGGGGAGAAGCCGGTGGACTTCCTGGCCGCCCATCCCTTGAAGGGCAGCCTCGACCAGATCGCCGAGTCCCCCGAGCTGGCCCCGATCCAGGCCTTCCTGAACGAGAACGAGCGCGAGCGGGTGGTGGCCCTGGGGGGCCTGCACATCCTGGCCACCGAGCGCCACGAAGCCCGGCGTATCGACAACCAGCTTCGCGGCCGCGCCGGCCGCCAGGGCGACCCCGGCTCCTCGCGCTTCTACCTGTCCCTCGAGGACGACCTGATGCGGATCTTCGGCTCCGACCGCATCAGCGGTCTCATGCTCAGGCTCGGCATGGAGGAGGGGGTCCCCATCGAGCACCGGATGGTGACCAAGTCCATCGAACGCGCGCAGAAGCAGGTGGAGGCGCAGAACTTCGCCACCCGCAAGCACCTGCTCGAATACGACGACGTGATGAACAAGCAGCGCGAGGCCATCTACGGCCTGCGCCGCCGCGTGCTCGAAGGCAAGGACACCCGGGACCACGTGATCGCTCTGGCGGACGAGGTGCTCGAGTGGTACGTCGACACCCACTGCCCGGAGCGGGCAGACCCCGAGTCCTGGAGCCAGGAGGGCATGCAGGGGATCCTCAAGGAGACCTTCGGCATCGAGGTCAGCCTCGCCGAGCTTGCGTCCATGGGCCGCTCGGAGATGATCCAGGAGTTCACCCGCCGCATCCGCGCCCGCTACCAGGACAAGGAGCGCGCGATCGGCCCCGAGCTGATGCTGTTCCACCAGCGCATGATCATGCTGCAGATCGTGGACAGCCAGTGGAAGGACCATCTGTACTCGCTAGACCACCTGAAGGAGGGAATCGGACTGCGTGGCTACGGCCAGCGGGACCCCTTGGTCGAGTACAAGAAGGAGTCCTTCTCGATGTTCCAGGACCTGATGGACCGGATCGACGAGGAGATCCTGAAGTGGATCTACCTCTACCAGCCGGTACCGGTCGCCGGCCCCGACCTCGAGGATGTCGGCTTCGACACCGCACCGGTGCGCGCTCGACGCGGCGGTCCGCGGGAACACCCGTCGGGGGCGCGGGCCCAAGAGCCGGCCCTCTCGGCGGCCGGCAGTGGCGGACTTGCGCTAGGCGGGTCCCGGCCGCTCCCCCGCAACCTCACCATGAACGACCCCTCCGAGGCGCCGTCGGCTTTCGCGCGAGCCGAGCCCAAGGAGGCGCAAGGGGGCGGGGGCAGCGTGCAGACGGTGAAGCGCGAGGGAAAGAAGGTGGGCAGGAACGATCCCTGCCCTTGCGGCTCGGGCAAGAAGTACAAGAAGTGCCACGGCGGGAACTGACAACCAACGTCGAGGGCGGGGACAGCGAAGACGTCGTGTCCTGGCAGGGGTGAAACGAATGATCGAGGACAACATCGCTCTTGCGCTCACCTTCGACGACGTGCTGCTGGTGCCCCAGAAGTCGGACGTCTTGCCCTCGGAAGTCGACATCACCACCAAACTCACCCGCAACATCAGCCTCAAGGTCCCCATCGTCTCGGCGGCCATGGACACCGTCACCGAAGCCCATCTGGCCATCGCCATCGCCCAGGAGGGCGGCCTGGGCTTCATCCACAAGAACATGTCGGTCGAGGCGCAGGCCTCGGAGGTGGACAAGGTCAAGCGCTCGGAGTCGGGAATGATCGTGGACCCGGTCACCATTGCCCCCGACGCACCGGTGGCCGCGGCCCTGGAGCTGATGGCCAAGTTCCGCATCAGCGGGGTGCCGGTCACCGTGGGCAGCAAGCTGGTGGGGATCCTGACCAACCGCGATCTCCGCTTCGAGACCCGCACCCACCTTCCGGTCTCCGAGCTGATGACCAAGAAGGACCTGATCACGGTGTCGGTGGGCACCACCCTGGAGGAGGCCAAGGAAATCCTGCACCGCCACAAGGTGGAGAAGCTCCTGGTGGTGGACAAGGACTACAACCTGAAGGGCCTGATCACGGTCAAGGACATCCAGAAGCAGATCAAGTACCCGAGCGCCTGCAAGGATTCGTTAGGCCGCTTGCGGGTGGGGGCTGCCCTGGGGGTGTCGGCTGACGTCCTGGAGCGGGCCAGCGCCCTGGTGGAGGCCAAGGTGGACCTGGTGGCGGTCGACACCGCCCACGGCCACAGCCGAAAGGTGCTGGATACGGTGGAGGCGATCCGGAAGCGCTTCCCGGACCTGGAGGTGGTCGCCGGCAACGTGGGCACCTACGAGGGGGCGCGGGATCTGGTCTCGGCCGGGGTGGCCGCGGTCAAGGTGGGGATGGGGCCGGGCTCCATCTGCACCACCCGCGTGGTCTCCGGGGCCGGGATGCCGCAGATCACCGCGGTGGCGGAGGCGGCTCGAGCCTGCGCTCCCAGTGGAACCCCCATCATCGCCGACGGGGGCATCAAGTTCTCCGGTGACCTGGTGAAGGCCATCGCCGCCGGCGCCCATTCGGTGATGATCGGGTCTCTCTTCGCGGGTACCGACGAAAGCCCGGGCGAGCTGATCCTGCGCCAGGGTCGCTCCTTCAAGAGCTACCGCGGCATGGGGTCGCTGGGTGCCATGAAGGAGGGCTCGCGGGACCGTTACTTCCAGGAGTTCGAAGCCAACTCCCAGAAGCTGGTGCCCGAGGGCATCGAGGGCATGGTGCCCTACAAGGGGCCGCTCTCGGCCATGATCCAGCAACTGGTCGGCGGGCTCCGTTCCGGCATGGGATACTGCGGCACCACCAGCATCGGGGACCTGCAGGCGGGCAGCCGCTTTGTGCGGATCTCCTCGGCGGGTCTCAAGGAGAGCCACGTCCACGACGTCATCATCACCAAGGAAGCCCCCAATTACCGCCTGGAGTAGAAAACGCTTCGGGGCCGCCTGGGCGCTCGGCGGCCTGCTCTTGGGATGCGCTTCTCCCAGGCGAGAGGTCCTGCTCACCTACTTCAACGGGGACCACGGCATTTCCATGCGCTATCCATCCAGTTGGCGCACCGAGCAGGCAGAACAAGATGGCGTCTGGTACCGCTACTTCCTGGCCCCGCCCTCGGAATCCGGCGGCAAGTCCTCGCTCTCCGTCACCCTGCGGGCGGGCCCGCTCACCGGCTCTCTCGAGGACTACGCCCAGAGCTACCTGGCCGGCAACCCCATCACCGCCACCCGGCACGACTCGCGTCAGGGTGCCCAGGGCAAGGCCTACCGTCTTGCCTCGCCCGACGGCTCCACCCGCTATTCGCTCCTCTTGTTGCAAGAGGGGGCGCGGGTCTACGGTCTCTTCAGCCAGGGCGACGCCGCCGCTTTCACCGCCCAACTGGCGCTGATCGAGGAGATGGAGAGAAGCCTCAGCCTGGAGCGCCCAGCCAGCTACACCCTGCACTCGCACCCCAAGTTCTCGTTCTCGCTGCGCGTCCCTCCCTCCTGGCGGCAGGCCCGACACCTCTCCGGCCGCGACAACTTCCTGCAGCAGTTCCGAAGCCCGCCGCTCCTGGTCGAGAAGGGGCAGACCGTCCATGCCTCGCTCACGGTGACCGTGGAACCGGTGCCCGGCGGCGGCGACCTGGAGGACTACTACAAGGCCATTCGCGACAAGCAGGGAGAGAGCTTCCAACTCCTCAACCACAGCCCTTGGCAGGACGGCTACCTGGACGTCCTGCGCACCGAGACCCCGGTCGCCATCTCACGAGTGAAGCGCTTCTACCGCGCGAGCAACGGCCGCGGCTACTCTCTGACCTTCGAGGCTCGAGACGACGCCTACCTCAGAGTCTCCCGCTGGTACGACCTGATCGCCGGGACCTTCCGGCTCGGCCCTGAGGCCGGCCAGCCGTGACCACCTCCTTGGGACGGGTGACCGGAGCCCTCGGCCGGCTGCTGGGCGAGAGCCAGCCCGAGCGCCTTGAGCTGACCGTCCAGACCAACGGCCCCCAGGGACCCCTGCACGTCCCCCAGAGCGGCGACGGGGTCTGGGAGGTGAAGACGGTGCAGGGCCGGGCCTGCCTGGCCCCGGATGACGCTTCCCATTACCTCTACTTCGTGGTCCCCCAGGAGTTCCGCTCCCGAGCCCGCGCCGGGCTGTGGCTGGAGGTTGAGTACTTCGGTGCTCGCTATGCGGAATTCCGGGTCCAGTACGCCTCCTCGGACGGCGCCGCTCCCTTGGAGGGCCTCTACAAGCCCGCCGAGCAGCTCTGGAACCCCGAGCTCACCGGTCTCCGCCGCTTCCGGCGGGCGCTGTTTCCCCTTCCCGACTTCGACCCGGTTCGATCACAGAATCTGGGCGCCGCCTTCCGCGTCGAGTTCCGGCGCGAGGTGCTGATTCCCGGCCTCACCCTCAGCCTGGTCCCGCCCCCGGACCTCGGCCGCTTTCCGGAGCTGGCTCCCTTGCCGGAGCTGAGGAAGATGCCGGGCCGCTTCTACCCCATCAACTACCTCTTCATCGAGATCACCAACGCCTGCAACTTCAAGTGCACCTGGTGCCCCGACGACATCATGGGCCGGCGCCGCGGCTTCATGAAGAAACCCAAGGTCCTCCGCCTGCTGGACGAGATCGCGGAAAAGAAGGCGTGGCTCGGCCCTCTCTATCCGGTGAAGCTCCACCAGATGGGCGAGCCCATGCTCCACCCCGATCTGGTGGCCATCGTGGACTACGCTGAGCGACGCGGGGTGGGGATCGAGCTCAACACCAACTGCGGCCTGATCACCGAAGAGAAGCTCGACGGCCTCTACCGCGCCGGCCTCACCAACCTGATCCTGTCCTACCAGACGCCGGACCCGGGCTCCTTCAAGACCCGAAAGGCCCCTCGCATCGACTTCGACGCCTACCGCGACAAGGTGCGGCTGGCGGTGGAGCGCAAGGTCGCCCTGGCTGCCCGCACCCGGCTCGAGATCGACATCATGAACACCAAGCACGCCGACGGCTATCGGATCGTCAGCGAGGACCAGCAGGCCCTGGCCTTCATCGAGGACTGGATCGCCTTCTGCCAGCGTCTCGAGGAGAAGTACGGTCTGGTCCCGCGAGCCCACGATCGCGATCAGATCAGGAGCCGGCCCTTCCTCGATCAGGACGAGAACGGGAGCCGCTACACGCTTCTGGACGGGGTCGATCTGATCTGGAAGCGATGCCACTCCTGGGGCAACGTGATCGGTGGACATAAGCTCGCCGAGGTGCCGGAGACCTACTGCCCCGCGCCTTACGATCAGTTCGTGATCCAGTGGAACGGCGACGTGGTCTCCTGCTGCACCGACTACGAGGGCCGTACCAAGACCGCCAACGTCTTCGCGTCCTCGATCGAGGCGGTCTGGAAGGGCGAGACCCTGAAGCAGCGCAAGCAAGACATGCTGGCGGGCCGACTGCTCGAGGTCTGCGCCCAGTGCCAAGGCCTCAGGTAGCCGCAGCCAGGCGTCACACGCGGTAGCCGTCAGCGATCGGCTTTCAGCTACGACAGGCGGCACGCGGTTGGGTTGCGGTGGACCCTGCCGTGGCTGATCGCGGTCCGCTTCCGTTCGCCCCTGACGTTAGGAGCCGCGACGCAGGATCTTGCCGCCCGCCGTCTTGGGGATGGCCTCCACCACGGCCAGCTCGATGGGGATCTTGAGCGGCGAGAGCTGGCGGGCGCAGTGGGCCTCAAGCGCCTGACGATCCAACCCGGCCGCCGGCTCCGCCAGCACGACCTCGGCGACGGGCACCTGGCCGAGCCGGTGGTGCGATCTTCCGAGAACCCGGGATTCGCGAATGCCGGGGAAGGCGTTGAGACAGGCCTCCACTTCTTCGGGGAAGAACTTCATGCCGGCGACCGAGAGGCACGCCTTCTTGCGCCCCTTGAGATGAAGCGCACCACCGGCATCGAAACAGCCGATGTCTCCGGTCAGGAAGTACCCCTGGCGCAGAACGGTGTCCAGCGGCAGCCACGGCGAGTAGTAGCCCGAGAAGAGGCCAGGGCCGGCGACGCCCACCTCGCCTTCCACACCGGCGGGGAGAGCGGCTCCGCTTTCGTCCAGCACCGACACCTGGTACCCCGGCACCGGGGGGCCCACCGAGGTGGCCGGCAGGCCTTCTCCGCCCCGGTTGATGCAGGGCAGTCCGGCCTCGATGATCCCGTACGCCTGCCCAACCGCCACCCCAAACGACTCCTGGAAGCGCTCCGCCGCTTCGGCGGCCAGCGGGGCGGTGGTCGAGATGGCGAGTCGAAGGCTGGGCAGTGGACCTCGCTGGGCGGGTACACCGACCATGCGCTCGAAGTGAAGCGGCGAGGCGTAGAGCACCGTCGCCCGCCGACTGCGAAGCTCCTCCACCAGCCGTGCCGGGCTGCCATCGGGACCCAGCAACACCTCGAGTCCGGCCCTGATGTAGGCGGTCAGGGTGACCGCGAAATGGTAGGCGAGCGGCAGCACCCACAGCACCCGGTCCTCCGCCGTCAGTCCCAGAACCGCGCTGGCGGCCGCCGCCCGAACCGCGGTGGCCCGATGAGAGAGGATCACGCCCTTGCTCTCGGCCGTGGTCCCCGAGGTGAACCGGACGAAGGCGGGATCGAGTTCCGGGAAGCCGCCGGGCGCGGCCGCCTCGCGATCGGTCCAGTGGAAGGTGAAGCCGGCCGCGGCACCGGCGGCCAGCACAGCGCCGTCCGCCGCGCGGCTTGAGCCCCCCGGCCAGGTCAGGCAACCGTTCACGTCGATGTCGTGCAGGATGCGCTCGGTCTCCGCCGGGGCCAGGCCCAGGGGAAGTGGCGTCAGGCAGGCGCCGGCGGCCAGGATGCCGAAAGCGGCGGGGACGTAGGCGGTTGCATTCGGCGCGGTCAGGCCGATGCGCTGCCTGGGCTCCACTCCCTGCCGCCGCAGAAAGGCCGCAACCGAGTCCACCTCACGCGCCAGCTCCCCATAGCTCAGGCTGTCGCCGGTCCGGAGATCGGTGATGGCCGGTCGCCCCCCCCAGCGCTCGGCGGACTCGAAGACGAAGTCGGCGAGGTTCACGGCCGGCTCCGTCCCCCGGCGATCTCGGCGGCGACCTTCCCCACCGCTTCCCCCACCGCCAGGCAGGTGCCAATCACCCGCGCCGAGCCGGCAGCCTGGTGGCTGGCACTCAGGCAGCGCCCGGCCACCAGCAGGTTGTCGATCGCGGGAGGGCGCAGGGCCCGGAGCGGGATCTGGTAACTCGCTCCGTCCTCCAGGTACTCGTAGCAGGCACCGCTCTGACCCGGCTCCCACAGCTCGATGGGCCAGGCGGCTCGAGCCACACCATCCTCGAAGCTCCGTCCCTGCAAGACGTCATCGCGGGTGAGACGATAGCGTCCCTGGATCCGTCTCCCCTCCCGAACCCCCACTTGGGGCGCGGTGTGGGAGAGGAAGCTCCCCGCGAAAGCGGGCACGGAATCGATCAGAAAGGCCGAGAGCGCCGCCACCCGCCGCCGTCCCTCGCGCTCGATCAGGCTCATGTCGCTAGGCGTCCCGCGACCCAGATCGCCAAGCGCCAGCTTGCCCACCACCTCCCCGGGCTGGGCGGTGGGCCGGAGCGCCAGGTTCGACGAGCCCTCGGGCAGCCGACCCTCGGCCTCGGCCCGGGCCACCGCGCGCAGCGCGCCAACCACCCGCCCTCCTCGCAGCTCCTCCTGCCGCACCCCATGCATAACGAAGACTAGCGACGGCAGTTGCCGCTCGGCCGGGGGTGCCTCCTCCAGTGCCACCCCGGCCAGCCCCGACAGCACGGCATCGCCGGTGGCGTCGACGAAGGCGTCCGCTTCCACCGGCAGCCGGCCGTCCCAGCTCACCACCTCGACCGCCTGAAGCGCGGCTTCGCGCACCTCGGCCGACGCGAGATGGGCATGCAGCCAGACCTCGAGCGACGGCTGCTCAGCCGCCAGTTGGTCGGCCAGGCGGGCGAAGGCGAACGGGTGGTAGGGCTGCACCAAGACCCGCCCGTGCCTCACCGGATCCTCACACCCCGGCAACTCGGCCAGCCGGCGGGCGAAGGACGCGGCCACGCCCTGGTTCAGCAAGCGGGGCGGACCGGTCCGAGCGTTCTCGTAGAGCCCGCAGATGGTCCCCACCATGCCGGCCGTGGCCATGCCCCCCAGGAACCCGTACCTCTCAACGAGCAGGGTGTGCGCCCCCTGGGAGGCTGCCGATACCGCGGCGGCCAGCCCGGCAGCACCCCCGCCGGCCACCACCACGTCGAAGCTCAGGCGAGCGGAAGCCAACCCATCGCCTCACGAATGCCATCGAGAATCCGCCGGGCCTCGCTCTCGTCCAGCACACCCTCCACCCAGCCTACCGCCACCCCGGGCAGATCGCCGAAGCGGCTGAAGAACACGCCGACGCCCGGCCGTGGCAGGACCTCGGGTAGGTGATAGCCCATCACCAGCGGAGCCCCGAAGAGGCGCTCCAGGCTGGGCGCGAACGGCCCGGTGTCGGCGCAGTTGAAGGAGAAGGCGTCGCCGTCTCGGGCCCACACCATCTCCCGCAGCAGGCCGCGAAGGGGACGATAGCGGAGAAACTCCATCCCGGCGCGGTTGGCCTCGACAAGCCCGTCGCGGAGGGCGTAGGCCATCTCCTTGCGCAGCGCGCCCGCCAGCTGGGCGGGGTCCGCAGTCGCCTGCGGAGAAAAGCGGGCGAAGTGAAACGCCAGGCAGTTCCCGAACAGCGGATCCTGCTCCCCCCGGCGCCTGAGGTCGACGGACACCGGTATCAGAAAAGGGACTTCGGGAAGTCCCCGGCGCCGAAACAAGTCGGCCATCACCTTGCCGGCCACCGCCAAACGAAAGCTCACTTCCCGTGTGGTCCGCCCTGCCTCGCCGGCCTCGCGAAAAGCCTGACGCAGGAAACGGGCTCTCCCCGGACTCGCCACCTGCCGCCCGGGCGAGACCGGAGGCTCCGGCGCCAGGGTCTTCATGCGATCCCGCGCGCTTCGGCCCACCCGAGCAAACTCAGCAACCGAGAGCGGTTCTTTAGGCGGCGACCATTCCGGAAGCCGCCAACCCGGCTCCTCGTCCAGCCTCGCCAGGCGCGTCAGCAGGAATTCCGCACCTCGCGGATCCATCAGCGGCCGGGACCACGTCATGGCCAGCGTGGAGCGGTCGCTGTCGGGCGAAGAAACGATGGAGAAGCGAAGGGGGGGCTCGGTCCAGGGGTCGATGCGATCTCCCATCTCCGCCTCGAGCAGGGCCTGCGGGCTCTGGCCGGGTGCCAGCCCGACCTCCCGGATCGGCGGGG
>DATECU010000224.1:0-2269 GCA_035286745.1 Vicinamibacteria bacterium
AGTACCTGATCGGTGTCCGGCTGCGCGAGCCGCTGATGGCCGAGGACTACCTGACCACCCATCCCGAGCTGCACGTCGGTGAGTTCTGGATGGTCGAGACCGGCAACGGCACCGCCGTCGGCGAGGTGCGGCGGCCGCGGCGCCCTCTTCCCGAATTCAAGCGGGATCGCCTGTACCGCAAGGTTGTCCGCCGAGCCACCGCCGCCGAGGTCGCCGAGTGGCGCGAGCGGCGCCGGCGCGAGGTGCAGGCGGTCGAGACCTCCGCGCGGCTGGCGCGGGGCCGGAGGCTCCACATCAAGATCGTGGACGTGGCCATCGAGCCCACCGGCCGGCGCTACACGGTCTCCTTCAACTCTGAGGAGCGCGTGGACTTCCGCGACCTCGTCCGGGAGCTGGCCCACGAGTTCCACGCGCGGATCGAGATGAAGCAGGTCGGCGCTCGCGACACCACCAAGCTTATGGACGGCATCGGCCCCTGCGGGCGGCAGCTCTGCTGCTCATCGTACCTGAGGAAGTTCGAGCCGATCTCGGTCAAGATGGCCAAGGCCCAGGACATGTCCTTGACCGACAGCCGGCTGCTCGGGAACTGCGGCCGGCTCAAGTGCTGCCTGCTCTACGAGTTCTCCACCTACGAGGAGCTGCGCCACCGGCTGCCCAAGGTGGGCACGGCCTGCCAGGCCGAGTGCGGCGGCAGCGGGTGCATGACGGGCAAGGTCAAGTCGCTGCGTGTGCTCAAGCAGAAGGTGATGGTGGGGTTCCAGGACGGCACGGAGGCCGAGCTACCGCTCGATGCCGTCACCTGGGAAGGGCGGCCCCACATCAAGCCAGTGTGAAGGAGTCGCTTCGGCTGGACGGCCCCAGAGCACGCTGGGTAACGGGACACGAGGTGGATACCCCCGGTCTGCGGAAGACGGCGCAGGCCAGCCTGCCTCTCCCCCCGGGGGAGAGGAGGAGGCGTCGCTGAATGCCGCCCTCGCACCAGTGGTACGGAGTCATCCCGGGCTGGCTGCTCTTCTACGCCCCGATCGTCATGGCCCTCGACCTGTTCGGTCTCCGGGTGGCGTACCTCTCGCGCCTCATGCTCCAGGGACAGCCGACCGCCCGGTGGGACAACATCCCGGCGCGGCTCCGGGCGGTCCTCGTGTTCGTCTTAGGCCAGCTGCGTCTCCTCCGGGGCGATTTCTGGCCGGGCCTCATGCACGCCACGATTTTCTGGGGGTTCATCATCCTCACCCTCGGCACCATCGAGTTCTTCGGCAAGGGCGTGACCAAGTCGTTCTCTTTCCTGGGCCTCGAACGAACTCCGGCCTACGTGATCGTGCAGGACTTCTTTGACCTCGCGGTTCTCGTCGCCGTGGCCTACGCAGCTTTTCGTCGCCTGGTGACCAAGCCCACACGCCTCACCCTCTCGACCGAGGGACTCGTGATCCTCCTCCTCATCGGGGGGCTAATGATCACCGACCTTGCCGCCGACGCCGCGCGGATCGTGTTGGCGCCGGAGCCGGGAGACCGCTGGGCGTTCGCAGGGGTCGCGCTCTCCGCGTTCTTCGCCGGCATGCCGCGGGCGGCGACCCTCGCGCTCTTCCATCTCTCCTGGTGGTCCCACGCCTTCATCCTCCTGGCTTTCTGGTGTGGCTCCCGTACTCCAAGCACCTCCACATCATGGCCGCCCCGTTCAACGTCTTCTTCCGCCCCCTGACCCCCAAGGGCGAGTTTCCCGGGTTGAATTTGGAAAACGCGGAGAGCTTCGGCGTAGGGAGGATCACCGAGTTCACCTGGAAAGACCTCTTTGACCTCTACAACTGCACCGAGTGCGGGCGCTGCACCGACGGCTGCCCGGCTACCGCGAGCGGCAAGCAGCTCGACCCGAAGATGCTCATCCTCGACCTCCAGGCGCATCTTCTCAAGGTGGGGCCGACCCTCCTAGCGAAAGGGGGAAATGGCCGGGCCGAGAGCGAGAAGGTGATGGTCGGCGAGGTCATCACCGACAACGTCCTCTGGGCTTGCACAACCTGCCTGGCCTGCGTGGAGGCCTGTCCGGTCTTTATCGAGCACGTGCCGAAGATCGTAGACATGCGGCGGCATCTGGTCCTGAACGAGTGGCGCTTCCCCGAGGAGCTGAAGCCGACGTTCAAGAACCTAGAAAATAACGGCAACCCCTGGCAGTTCTCCTGGCAGGCCCGGGCAGACTGGGCCCGGGACCTGGGCGTCAGGCTGATGGCTGACGTGCGCCAGGCCGAATACCTCTACTGGGTCGGGTGCTACGGCT
>DATECU010000225.1:0-12523 GCA_035286745.1 Vicinamibacteria bacterium
CTGGCGGCCCGGGCCTCGCCCACCGCCGCGCCTAGCGCGGCAAGCCGTTCGCTCTCGCGGGCCTTGTCAGCCTCGGCGGCGGCCAGTGCGGCGTCGATCTCGACCAGGCGTGCGGCAGCCTGGTCCCGCTCGTCCTCGGCCTGCCTGCGTTCGGTGGCGAGGACTCCGGCCTTGCGGCCAAGACGGGTGACTTCTTCCTGGCTGGCGGCGGCCGCGTGCCGAATGGCCACCAGGTCCTTCTCGGCGGCGTGGATCCGCTCTTCCAGGCTGCGAGCGTCGGCAGCGGCGGCCTCGGCGGCGGCCAGCTCGGCTTGCTGCCTTTCGCGAGCCTCGGCGAGCCGGCCGTTCAGCTGATCGAGTCGGGCGGCGACTTCCCGGATCTCGCGTCGCGGAGCCAACAGGCCGTTGACCCCGCGCCCGCCCTCGACCATGGTCCCCCGCACCGACTCCCCGGCGAGAGTGGCGCAGGCCACCGGGCCCTGACGCGAGATGACGTCAAACGCGTCCTCAAGGGTGTCGACCACCAGGGCGTCGGGTAGCGAGGCTCGGATGCGGTCGGCGTGAGCGCCGCCGACCCGGTAGAGATCCGACAGCAAGCCCTTGACCTTGGGCTCCTGGGAAACCACCTCGCGCAGCTGGGCGCAGTGATTCCGGGTGCGGGCCGAGGCCAGGGGCAGGAAGGTGCCACGGCCCGCGCCCGACTCCTCGAGGTAGCGCACGCCGCGCAAGGCCTGGCTGGCGTCCGGCACCAGCACCGCTTGCAGCCGATCGCCCAGGAACGCCTCCACCAGCCGCTCGCACTCGGGCTCGGTCTCCACCGAATCCGCCACCACCCCCAGGACCTCGATGCCCTGCGGTCGCGCCAGCAGGGCGCGTACGCCCTCGTCGAAAGCGGCGTGGGTGGTGACCATGTCCTGAAGCGACGCCAAACGCCCAGCCAGACCGTCGCGCTCGCTCTGCACGGCGTCGGCCTCGCGGCCCAGGGCCTCGGCACCGGCGCGGCAAGCGGCGGCGCGGGCGGAAGCGGCCTCGCGCTCCTCCGTCAGGCGCAGGCGGAGGGTCTCGGCCTCGCACTCCCTCTCTTGGGCCGCAGCCAGCGCCTCCCCGATCCGCGCCTGCTCCCGCTCCAGCTCCTCGCGCTCCGCCCCCAACTTGAGCAGAGCCGCACCGGCGCGCTCGGCCGTGCCCTGAGCCGCCTGCCGCGCGTTCTGGAGGGTGGCCATGCGGCCCAGGATGCCGATCTGAGCCTCGCGCGCCTGCTCCTGCTCGCGCTCCGCCGCGGCCTGGCGGGCCGCCGCCTCCTGCACCGCTCCCTCGGCGCCGCGGGCCTCGGCCTCAGCTCCGCCCACCTCCTCCTTGAGTCGCCCAGCGTCCTGGCGGCGGGTGCCAAGCGCCTCGCCCAGCGGACCCACCCGAGCGTCCAACTCGGCCGCCTCACGCCTGGCGTCCTGTGTGCGAGTCTCCGTCTCGGCGATCTGCTGCTGGCAGTAGCCGCTCTGGCCTTGGTGGCGGTCGACCGAGAGAGTCAGGTCCGTGAGACGCGCCCGCGCCTCCGAAAGGCGCTCCTCCTCTTCGTAGAGGGCCCCTCGGCGACCCTCCATCTGGGCCTCTTCGCTGGCCAGGGCGACCGCGGCCACCTGCTCGCGTTCCGCCTCCTCCGTCAGGCGCGCCGCCACCGCCGAGGACAGCTCGCTCAGGTCGAGGAAGCGCCGGCCGTAGAGCACCCGCTCCAGACCCTTCATCTCCTCGCGCAGGGCGCGGTAGCGGCGGGCCTTGCCGGCCTGCCGCTTCAGGCTCTCCAGCTGCTTCTCGACCTCGTGGACGATGTCGTTGACGCGCAGCAGGTTCTGCTGGGTGGCCTCCAGCTTGAGCTGGGTTTGGCGCCGGCGGGCCTTGTACTTGGTGATGCCGGCCGCCTCTTCGATCAGGGCCCGACGATCGGCGGGCTTGCTGGAGAGGATGAGGCCGATCTTCCCCTGCTCGATGATGGAGTAGGCCTTGCTGCCCAGACCGGTGTCCATGAACAGCTCGTGGACGTCCCGGAGCCGGCAGGTCTGGCCATTCATCAGGTACTCGCTCTCACCATTGCGGTAGAGGCGGCGGCTGACCACGCACTCGGGACTGCCATCGGGGCTGTTGCCGTTCAGGCCCGAAACCCGGAGGTTGACCTCGGCCATGGCGAGAGGCTGGCGGCTCTGGCTACCGCCAAAGATGACGTCCTCCATCGAGGTTCCGCGGAGGCTCTTGGCGCTCTGTTCACCCAGGACCCAAGAAATGGCATCGGAGATGTTGCTCTTGCCACAGCCGTTGGGACCGACGATCCCAGTAACGCCGCCCTTGAAGTCGACTTCTTGCTTGTCGCAGAAGGACTTGAAGCCAACGATCTCGACCTTGTCCAGACGCATGACCGCGACACCCCTAGATATTGGGAACTCCAGATACTCTAGCACAAGCAATGGGGTAGGGGAAGAGTGGTTTGGCCAGCTCGATCCGAGCCCCTTGCGGTATAGAATCGGCCTTCAGTCGCGACTTCACAAGCTCGGTGGCGAGCCGGGAGGGGGCATGACCATCCGCTGCGCGGCGTGCGGCAAGATCATCAACGTTCCGCCGGACAAGGCAAATGTCCCGAACCTCAGGGTCAAGTGCCCCTGCGGAAACGTCTTCGCGTTGGCCACGGCGGCCCAGGTCCAACCCGCACCCGGCCCAGTAGGGCCGCCCCCAAGACCACCCGCGATCACCCCGGTGCCGGCTCCCCCGGCTTCCCCGGTCTCCGCCCCCAAACCGGCGGCTCCGCCCGCTCCGGCGCCAGCCATGGTCGCCACCCCCCCGGGGCCCAGGCCGGCCGCGCCTACCGCTTCACCGGCGCCGGTGATGCCGGCTGCCGCGCCGTCGCGCCCGATCCCACCCGCGCCGGTGTCCCCGTCGGTCGCCTCAGAAGCGGCCCGGACGGCCCCGGCGGCGGTCACTGCGGCTGCCGCTCCCCGGCCGGCGCCCATCCACTGGCGCAAGTGCTCGAACCACCCCCAGGTTCGCTCCGAGGCGATGTGCCCGGCCTGCAAGAAGGGCTACTGCTCCGAGTGCGGGCAGCGGGTGCAGCGCGCGGTCATCTGCCCGGCTTGTGACGGCCTCTGCATCAAGAGCGAGCAGTTCGATCAGGACCTGAGGCGCGACGCTCAGAAGTCGCGGAACATGTTCGAGGACCTGGGGACGGTGCTGGCCTACCCGCTGCGGGACCCGCTGAGTTATGTGCTGCTCGCGCTCTTCACCTGGGTGTTCGGGGTGGCGGCTCGCTTCGCCATGTACGGGGGTCTCTTGGGCGTGCTGCTGTCGCAGGGCGTGCTCATGTGGTACGCCTTCACGGCCCTGACCCGGGTCGCCAACGGCAACCTCAAGGACTCGATGCCGGAGTTCCGGGACATCTGGGACATCGTGAAGGCGTTCCTGCTCGGGATCTGCGCCAGCGTGGTGAGCAGTGGTCCGCTCTTCGCGGTGGCCTTCCTGATCCCCGGCGTGGCCTTCCTGTCGCAGATGAACCGCGCCGAAGTCCCGGCCGCGGTGGCGGTGGCCCACGCCCAGCCCCCCGAGGAACCGCCGGCCGAGCAACCGGCTGAAGAGGGCGAGCCGGGCGGCGAGGCCCCGGAGGAAACCGAAGCTGCACCTACCGACAGCCAACCGCCTGGGGGCAAGGCACCGGTTCCCGGGGGTGACATGGCAACCCTGGCAGGCGTCGCCCTGGGCTTCCTGGCGCTGGCGGGTCTGGCGCTCATCTGGAAGATCGTCTATGAGCCCGTCGCGCTGACCGTCGCTGGGCTGTCGCACAGCTACGGCCAGACCCTGAACCCGCTGGTCGGGATCGACACCATCCGCAAGATGGGAGGCGTCTACTGGCAGGCGTGGCTCATCTACTGCATTCTCTCCGCGGTGCAGTGGGTGATCGGGCTCTTGCTGTCGGCGATCCCCATCCTGGGCGGGATCGTGCTGTCATTCGTCAACGCCTACGTCTATCTCGCCATCGGTTGCCTGATGGGCCTGGCGGTCTTCAAGAAGGCGAAGGAGCTGGACTGGGACTAGAGGCACCGCCCCAGCCCCGCCTTCCGCTACAATCGGCCCATGCGTCGCGCGGCCTGGTTGCTGGCCGGCCTTCTCCTCTTCGGAAGCTGCGCCAACCGCGGCAGCCAGCCCTCACCGCCGCGGTTGGTGATCGCCCTTCCCTCCGGCGTGGTCACGCCGCTCCCCTTCGAGTCCAACGAGGAGTTCAGCTCTTCCATCCTGCGCAACGTGTACGACCCCTTGGTGGAGCTGGACGAAGGGCTGGCCGCGCGGCCGGGGCTGGCCGAGAGCTGGTTCACGCCCGACGACCTGACCTGGGTGTTTCGCCTGCGGAGCGGCATTCTCCTGCACGACGGCCGCACCCTGAATGCCGGGCTGATCGCGCAGAGCCTGGAGCAGGTGCTCCGCGATCCCCGCTCCAAGCGCAGCCCCGAGATCGGCGCCGTGGAACGCATCGAGACCCCGGATCAGCGGACGCTGGTGCTCAAGACCTCGCGGCCCAGCAGCAACCTCCATAATCGTTTGGCGGGCATCCTGCTCTCGGTGCCGGGCGCCGGCCCCCAGGCTCCCGCGGTCGGCTCCGGCCCCTATCGCATGGTGGTGCGGGCCGACGGCGCCGTCACGCTGAGCGCCTTCGAGGGATATCACGAGGGACCGGTGGGGATCCGGGAGGTGGAGTTCCGCGCCGTGCCCAGCGCCACCGAACGGGTTCGCCTGCTCCGGTCCGGACAGGTCCACTTGATCCTGGACGTGCCGCCGGAGACCTTCCCCGCCCTGGGAACCACCGCCGGAATCCGGGCCGAATCGGCCCCCGGATTGCGAACTCTCTATCTCGGCCTCGACTGTTCGCAACCCACCAACCCCGACGTGAACCTGGGCGGTCCCAACCCTCTTCGCGACGTCAGGGTGCGGCAGGCGCTGGCCCTGGCGGTGGATCGCTCACGTCTGGCGCGTGAAGCGCTCAGCGGCTTCGCCGATCCGGCCCACCAGATCGTGCCCCCGGAGGTCTTTGGCTTCCATCCCGAGCTGCCCCCCTGGCCCCACGCGCCCGACCAGGCGCGCCGGCTGCTGGCCGAGGCGGGCTTTCCCACGGGGTTCTCGGTCAGCCTCGACTACCCCATTGCCAAGTACCAGGCGCTGGCGTCGGTGGTGCCGAGGCTGGTCGCGGACCTGGCGGCGGTGGGCATCCATGTCACCCCCAGGCCCGCCGAGTGGAAGCTCTTCCGCGACCGTGTCCACGACCGGCACCACACCGCCCTCTACCTGGCCGGTTGGCTCAACACCACCGGCGATGCCACCGTGGACTACGACTACCTGGTGCGCACGCGGGCCGCTTCCGGGGCCGGCCTGCTCAACGCCGGCGGCTATTCGAGCCCGCAGGTGGACGCCCTCCTGGACCAGGCCATGGTCCCCGGAACACCGCGGGACCGACGGACGCCCCTGTTGGCGGTCGCCGAACGACTGAGGGAGGACCTGCCCCTGATCCCCCTCTACCGCCAGCGCGACCTCTACGCCTTCAGCTCCCGCCTGCTGTTTGAGCCCCGGCCCGACCGGCGCATTCGCGTGGAGTTCCTCCGCTGGCGACAGGGGCCAGTCGAGACTCCGCGTGCCGGGAGAGGGTGAGAGAGGAACCCCAGCGCAGCGAGTCCCGGCGCACCCCGGAGGGCGCGCCCTCCGCGGCGGCGACCGAGTTCACTTCGGGCGCCGGGTGGCGTCGTCGCCGGCCAGGTCTTCGGTCAGGGCCTGGCGCTGGTCGGGGCTGAGCGCCGCCTCCACGGCCAGCTCGGGCAGGTCGCAGCCTAACGCAATCGGCACGCGGCCGCCGGTGTCGAACTTCAGGTAGTGGACAGAAGACAGCCGGCCGTCGCTCACCTGGCGCGGATCGAAGCTGGGACGGATCCGCGAGCCATCCTCGAGCTTAGCGTAGATCCGCTGCGGCAGATCCAGCCAGCGCCTGAGCTTCTCGTCCCGCTCGGCCGGCGACTCGATCTCGATGAGCAGGGTGGCTCCCAGTTCGCCGGGAGCGCCCAGAACCTCGTTGTAGGTCTCGAGCTCGTGGGCGATGTCGGCCTCCCGCACCATGCGCTCGGCCAGCATCATCTCCTGGACCTGGTAGCGCATGGTGTCGCCGTTCTCGAACAAGAAGGTGAGGTGGGGACCGACGTGGATGCGGCGGCGGTCCTTGACGGCCATCATCCGAGGCCGATCGCTCTCCCGCCGTTCCTGGTAGGTGACGTGGTCGACGAGGTCTTCGCGGTGCACGGTCTTCACGGCTTCTCTTCCTCCTTGGAGCGAGCCAGCGGGGTAGGAAAGCCGTTCTCGCGGTAGGCACGGGCCAGAACCGAGAGCGGGTGCATGGGCTTCTTCCCGGCGTGCTGCTGAAACTGAAGGGCGGCCAGCGGGCACTCGGTAGCCCACACTTCCGCCTGCGGCTGCTGCATCCCGGAGAAGGCCTTCTCGCCAACCCGCCGGGAGGCGTCGAAGCCCTCGACCTTCATGGCGTAGGTGCCATCATGGCCGCAACACTCCATCACCGTCTGCGGAACCACCCCGGGAATCAGCCGCAGCAGGTCGCGCCCCTTGAACCCCACCGCCTGCGCGCGCAGATGGCAGGGCGTGTGATAGGCGACTTGGGGCCCGGGCGTGCTCTTGAAGTCGGTCGAGAAGCGCGGCTCCTTGCGGATCGACCACAGGAACTCGCCGGGATCCTGGACGGCGGCGGCCAGGACCCGGGCCCGATCCCGATCCCCGGCCGCCAGCAGCTCCGGGTACTCGCGGCGCATCATCATGGCGCAGGTGGGATTCACCACCAGCACCTTGGCGCCGGCTTCCACGTGGGGAATCAGGAGGTCCAGGTTGTGCCGGGCGTTCTTGCGCAGCGTTTCGAGGTCCCCGTGCTCCCAGGCCGGCATGCCGCAACAGGCGAGACCCTTGACGCAGGCGGTCTTGACCTGGTTCTTCTCCAACACCTCGATGGCGTCGCGACCGATCTCCGGCTCGTTGTTCTGGACGTAGCAGGTCTGGAACAGCACCACCTCGCTGCCGGGCTTCTCCGGGATACGGCCGGTGGACTGGGCCCAGCGCTCGAAGGTGGTCGCGGCGAAGTCGGGCAGCAGCTTGTCGCGATGGATGCCGAGCACCTTCTCCATGAAGATCCGATGCACCGACACCCGGTTCATCACGTTGGCGAGGCCGAAGCTGGTCCGCGCTAGGCGCGCCGAGCCATCGGGGTCGCCCAGGATGCGATCGCGCAGCGGGATCCCCTTCTCCTTGACCTTGATCGCCTGGTAGCGGTGCACCAGCTTGGGGAAGTCGAGCTGGTACTCGTGTTTGTCCCGCGGCGTGTAGGGACACTGGACCTCGCACAGCTTGCACTGGAAGCAGGCGTCCATGACGGACGCGGTCTCGCCTGGGGTCAGCTTGCGGACGTCGCCGTCGTGGCGCTGGTCGAGGAACCGGAACAGGCTGGGAAAGCTGTCGCAGAACTTGAAGCACATGCGACAGCCGTGGCAGACCTCGAAGACGCGGCCGATCTCCTTCTGCATGAGGTGCCGGTCCCAGTACCGGGGCTCTTCGGGGTCGTAGCTCAGCCCGTCGGTGGGCTGATAGGAGATGGGCCTCTCGGCGTCAGCGGTCATCGTGGACCTCCCTGTAGGGGCGTAACAGGCTACGCCCCTACCGGCATCCTTTCCACCTAACTGATGGAATCGAGCATCTTCTGGAAGCGGCCAGCGTGGGACTTCTCGGCCTTGGCCAGGGTCTCGAACCAGTCGGCGACGTCGGCGAAGCCCTCGTCGCGGGCGGACTTGGCCATGCCCGGGTACATGTCGGTGTACTCGTGGGTCTCACCGGCGATGGCGGCCTTGAGGTTCAGCACCGAGTCGCCGATGGGCAGGTCGGTGGCGGGATCGCCCACCCGCTTCAGGTAGTCGAGATGGCCATGGGCATGTCCGGTCTCCCCCTCCGCGGTCTCCCGGAAGTTGGAAGCGACCTCCGGATAGCCCTCGACGTCGGCGACTTTGGCGAAGTAGAGGTAGCGCCGGTTGGCTTGCGACTCGCCGGCAAAGGCATCCTTCAGGTTCTGGTGGGTCTTGGTTCCCTTCAGTTCTTTGGCCATGATCTCTCCTTTTTCTTGCGTCTATATAGTCAGTGGGTCTTCTCGGTCCGCGCGCACTCGGCGCACAGACCGTGAATGTGAACGTTGACCTGCCGGGCTCGGAAGCCGCCCAGGTTCTTGGGCGGCGCGATGCCGTCGAGTTGAGCGTCGTGGTAGTCGGCCACCTTGTTGCACTGCGTGCACACCAGGTGGTGGTGGGGCTCCATGTTGGCGTCGTAGCGTTTGGCGTCGCCCCTGGCCGGCAGCTCCGTTACCAGCCCCATCCCGGCCAGCGTGTCCAGGGTCTTGTAGATGGTGGCCAGAGACAGGGTCGGCATGCCCGGCCGCACCCGGTCGAAGAGCGCCTCCGGGCTCGGATGGTCCTTGGCCTCGATCAGGCTGCGGTAGATGGCCAGCCGCTGCGGGGTGAGGTTCATCCCCGCCTCCCGGCAGCGATCCATGAACTCGCTGAGCCGGGCCTCCAGGTAAGCGGCTTCGGGCGAAGACTTCATAATGGAGAAGTATTCTCCATCACGAACACTTTGTCAAGGGGAGACGGACGAGACTCTCCCCGCCCGGGTGAAGGTCCGGAGGTGACGGACGATGGCGCCGATCTCCGCCGGCTTCAGCTTGCCCTTGAAGCCCAGCATCGAGGTCCCCGGCTTCCCGTCCTCCACGGTGGCGCGGATCTCCTCGTCCTTCTTGGACTTCTGCCAGGCGGCATCGGTGAAGTCCCGGGCCCCCAGCTTGGCCATGCCGGGTGGGGGCACGCCGTTCTTGCCGTGGCAGAGCGCGCACTTCTGCTGGTAGAGGCTGGCCCCGTCCGGTCCCGCCGCCACCGCTACCGGCCCGAGCATCAGTCCTGCGACAGCAGCCCAGCGCCGGAACCGAAGACCCGTTCTCGTCATCGACGCCCTCCTGACCGTCTCGCGGTCAGGCCGGCACGAGCCGGCCATTGGGGACCGGGACCGGGAGACGCCGCTCCCCCACCTGCTGCCGCCACATGGCGTAGTAGAGGCCCTTGGCCTCCAGCAGGTCGCGATGGCCGCCCGTCTCCACGATGCGGCCCCGCTCCAGAACGTGAATGCGATCGGCGTGCATGACCGTCGACAGCCGGTGGGCGATCACGATGGTGATCAGGTCGCGGCTCTCCGCTAGGTCGCGGAGGGTGCCGGTGATCTCCTCCTCGGTGAGCGAGTCGAGCGAGGAGGTCGCCTCGTCGAAGACCAGGAGGTGGGGGCGCCGCAGCAAGGCGCGGGCGATGGAGAGGCGCTGCTTCTCGCCGCCCGACACCTTGACCCCGCCCTCGCCGATCACCGTATCCAGCCCGCGGTCCGCCCGCGCCAACAGGCTGTCGCAGGCCGCCTTGCCCAGCACCTCCAGACACTCGTCATCCGAGGCCCCGGGCCTAACGAAGAGCAGGTTCTCCCGGATCGAACCCGAGAAAAGCTGGGTGTCCTGGGTCACGAAGCCGATCCGCTCGCGAAGCGAATCCAGGTCGACGCTGGTGCTGGCGTGGCCGTCGTAGAGGATGCGGCCGCAGGCCGGCGGGTAGAGGCCCACCAGCAGCTTGACCAGCGTGGTCTTGCCCGCGCCCGACGGTCCCACGAAGGCGATGGTCTCGCCGCGGCGCACCTTGAACGAGACCTCCGAGAGAGCGGGCGTCGATGCCGTCAGGTGCGTGAAGCCAACGTCCTCGAAAGCCAGTCGGGTCAGCTCCCCCAGCACCACCGGGTTCACCGGCTTCGGCTCCTTCGGCGTGCTCAGGATGTCCTCGAAGTTCTTGAGCGAGACCTCGGTCTCTCGGTAGATGTTGATGACGTTGCCCAGCTCCTGGAGTGGTCCAAAGATGAAGAACGAATAGATCCAGAGGGAGAAGAACTGGCCGATGGTGATCTCGCGGGCGAAGATCAGGTACAGCATCAAGAACAGGATGCTGGTGCGCAGCGCGTTCACCGAGGTGCCCTGAATGAAGCTCAGGCTGCGCAGGTAGCGCACCTTCTTGAGCTCCAGGCCCAGGATGCGGCCGGTGGTCGCGTTCAGGCGCGCCACCTCCTGGCTGGCCAGGCCCAGGCTCTTCACCAGCTCGATGTTGCGGAGCGACTCGGTGGTGGAGCCGGCGAGGGCCGTGGTCTCGGCCACGATCACCTTCTGGATGACCTTGATCTTCTTGGAGAGGGTGGAGCTGAGCCAGCCCAGGATGGGAATGGTCAGGAAGTAGACGGGCGCGATCAGCCAGTGGACGGTGAAGGCGTAGACCATGACGAAGACGATGCCCACCAGGCTCTGGAACAGCACGTTGATAGAGGCCCCGATCAGCTTCTCCACGTCGGTGCGGACCTTCTGCAGTTTGCCTAACGTTTCCCCGCTGCGCTGGTCCTCGAAGACCTGGTAGGGCAGCCCCAGAGAATGGCTGATGCCGTCGGCGTAGAGCTTGGCGCCCAAGCGCTGGGTGATGACGTTGATGAAGTAGTCCTGGAAGTTCTTGGCCACCCGGGAGACGAAGGCGACGCCTACCGCCGCCGCCAGAAGCAGCCCCACGCCGCGGAAGAACTCGCTCTTGCTGTACTCCGAGTAGCGGGTCGCGTACTCGTCGATCACGTGGCGGAAGATCAGGGGATCGAGCAGCGAGAAGATCTGGTTGGTGGCGGCCAGGAACAAGGCCAAGGCCACCAGCCGCCAGTAGGGGCGCAGGTAGGAGGCGAGGAGCTTCACGGGAGAGGTCAGCATACCATGCGGTCGGGTGGATTCCCCGGCCGGTGTGTGATGCAAAGCACTCGCCGCCGGGGTTGGCGGGAGTAGGCTTCTAGTCAAGTCCCTCGGGAGGCTGTCATGACTCGTTGCCTTCGCATGGGCCTGATCGCCCTCGCCGTCACCGTCCCGGGCCGTGCGGTTTCCGGCCAGACACCCTGCCAGTACTGGGTGGCGCCGCCGCCCGAAGGCAGCGACAGCAACCCCGGCACCCTCGCCCAGCCCTGGGCCACCCTAAACTGGGCTTCGGACCGGGTGCTGGCGCTGGGCGGCAGCACCTGTGTCGTTTGGTTCAAGGATGGCGTCTTCGCCGGCTCGAACAGCCTCTACGAGCGCTTCCCCACCCGGACCACCTTCCGCGCCGTGAACGCCTACCAGGCCGTCCTCCAGAACAGCGGCACCGCAGTCAGCCTGTTCGGCGCGCGGAACATGAGCTTCGAGGGACTTCGGTTCCGCCACATCGGTGCCGGGGCCGGAGGACTGGTGGTCCAGGTTCAGCAAGACGGTGTCAACTGGTCCGAGGAGATCGTCTTTCGCAACTGCATCTTCCACGATTCCTGGAACAACGACCTCCTGAAGATCAACAACGGGGCCCGCTTCGTGACCGTGGAGGGCAACCTCTTCTTCAACCAGCAGGGCTCCGACGAGCACATGGACGTGAACAGCGTCACCGACATCACCATCCAGGACAACGTCTTCTTCAACGACTTCGCCGGCTCCGGCCGCCCCAACGCCAACGACACGTCGTCGTTCATAGTCATCAAGGACTCGAACGGCGGCGACGACGGCCAGCTCGGCAGCGAGCGCATCACCGTCCGGCGCAACATCTTCTTGAACTGGGAGGGCAGCAGCGGCAGCAACTTCGTGCTGGTGGGCGAAGACGGCAACCCCTACTTCGAGGGCCGCGACGTCCTGGTCGAGAACAACCTGATGATCGGCAACTCCGGCAACGACATGCGCGCCGCCTTCGGGGTCAAGGGAGGCAGCAACGTCACCTTCCGCAGCAACACGGTGGTGGGCAGCCTGCCCTCCCTCGCCTACGCCTTCCGCCTCAACCGGGAGGGATCGAACCCCGTCAACAGCGACATCCACTTCTACAACAACATCTGGTCCGATCCCACCGGGACCATGGGGGCCCAGGCCTCCGGTGGGTCTAACGATTTCTCCGACGGGCTGCCCAGCGAGACCACCGGCCTCATCCTCGACAACAACCTGTACTGGAACGGGGGCGCGGCCATCCCGCCCGGGGACCAGGTGAACCCGCTGCTCGACGATATCCACCGAGTGGTGGCCAACCCACTGCTGAGCACCAACCAGTCAGGGATCGTGCTGCCGCACTGGAACGGCACCGGCTTCCCGAGCGGCAGCACCACCATCCGCCAGGAATTCCAGAGATTGGCGGAAGCATACGGCGCCGTTCCCGGGACCAGTCCCGCCGTCGGCCAGGCCGATCCCGCGCAGGCGCCGGCCCACGATCTGCTGGGCCGCCCGCGCGCCGACCCCGACCTCGGCGCCTACGAGTGGAACTCCGACCTCATCTTCAAGGACGGCTTCCAAGGCATCGGGAGCTGATCGTCACTTCCCAACCTTCCGGGCCGTGGTCGATCGCGCCCCCAGTTTTCGGCC
>DATECU010000226.1:0-7343 GCA_035286745.1 Vicinamibacteria bacterium
GCGATCTCGGGGTTGTACGGCGGGTTGGCGGTGATGAGACCGAAGCGCCGGCCGGCCACCGGCGCGTAGAGATCTCCGGACAGGAAGGATGCGTTGCCGATCCCGTTGAGACGGGCGTTGAAGTCGGCGAAGGCCAGGGCCCGAGCACTGACGTCGACGCCGATCACTTCTCGCGCGTGGCGGCAGGCCAGAAGCGCGTGGATTCCGGAGCCGGTGCACAGGTCGAGAGCGGCGTCCACCGGGGCCCGCACCGCCAGCGCGGCCAGGTCATAGGACTCGGAAAAGAGGGGCATCACCCGATTGGTGACGCCGTCGTCGTCCAGGGTGTCGGTCGCCAAGAGCAGCCCCGCGCAGGGGAAGAGGAGAACGTTGGCAGCGACCTCGCTCCCCGCCTGCCTCAAGATGCCGGAGTCCAGGAGCGCCTCCCAGGCAGCCTCGCCCAGAGCCTCCCGCGACCGTGCCTCCGGCTGAGGCTCGCTGAACAGGAAGAGGGCGATCAGGAGGTCAAGCGGCTCCTGGGGCTCTCGCGGGAAGCGGTCCTTGGCCCCCTGCGCCTTGCGCACCGCCATCCGCGGTACCGCGTTGCGAAGGCTGCCCAGGCCCAGCCGGTGCGCGCACTCCGCCTCCTGGTAGCCCAGCGCCAGCAGCCGCTCGCGGACCGGGACCAGGGCCGAGGCGTCCAGCATCCGCAGAGGAATCGAGTCGCTCACGCTAGGTGTGCCTTTCGAAGTGGGCGCGGACTCGCGCCGCGGTCTCCGCACCCACCGAGGAAGCCAACTCCTCCAGGCTGGCCCCCCGCACGCCGCGGAGCGAGCCGAAACGAGACAGGAGCTTGCGCCGGCGAGCCGGGCCGATACCGGGTATCTCGTCCAGCTCCGAGTGCAGGGTGCGCTCCGAGCGCGCCTTACGATGGAAGGCGATGGCGAAGCGGTGGGCCTCGTCCCGCACCCTCTGCACCAGTTGCAGGACGGGTGAGGAGTGCGGAAGAGCCACCGGCTGGGGGCGACCGGGCAGGAAGATCAGCTCCTCCTTCTTGGCCAGGCTGGCCACCGGCTGGCTGCCCAGGCCCAACTCCTCCAGGGCCTGGAGCGCGGCTCCCAACTGGCCCTTGCCGCCGTCGATCAACACCAGGTCCGGCAGCTCCTTGCCTTCCTCCAGGAGCCGCCGGTAGCGGCGGCCCACCACCTCACGCATGGAGGCGAAGTCGTCGGGCGCTCCGGCCAGGCCCTTCACCCGGAACTTGCGGTACTCGCTCTTTCGAGGAAGACCGTCGGCGAAGCAGACCATGGAGGCCACCACATCGGAGCCCTGGATGTTGGAGATGTCGAAGCACTCGATGCGGCGCGGCTCCACCTCCAGCTCCAGCGCGTCCTGCAGGGCGCGGAGCAGCATCTGGGCCTGGCGCCGCGGCTGCTTCCACTCCAGCTCGAAGGCCAGCCGGGCGTTGCGCACCACCAGGTCGAGCAGGCGCACCTTCTCGCCGCGCTGGGGCACCCGAATCCGGACCTGGGTTCCGCGACGAGAGGTGAGCCAGGCCTGAACCAGCTCTCGATCGGGCAGCGCTTCCGGCAGCAGGATCTCCCGGGGCACATAGCGGGAGTCGCCGTAGTACTGCTGCACCGCCGACAACAGGAAGCCCTCCGGTTCGGCCAGTCCTTCGACCAGGTAGGCGTCGCGGGCCACCACCTTGCCGTCGCGGACCGCAAACACCTGGAGAGCGGCCTTGCCGGCTTCGACGTGGAAGCCAAACAGGTCGCGCTCTTCGAGGTCGGTGGTGGTGATCTTCTGGGGCGTGTCCAGCCGTTCCAGAGTGCGGATCTGGTCGCGCAGACCGGCAGCCTCCTCGAATCGCTCTCCCTCCGCCGCCGCTTCCATGGCGGTCCGAAAGCGGCGCACCACCTCCTCGGTTCGCCCTTCCAGGAACAAGCGCGCGTCCTCGGCGGTCCGCCGGTAACGATCGAGCGAGCAGACCTCGGTCACGCAGGGCGCCAGGCAACGGTGAATCTGGTACTGCAGGCAGGGTCGCGCGCGCCTACCGTTAAGCGTCTCCTTGCACGAGCGGACGCCGAACAGCCGGTGAACCAGGGCCGCCGTCTTCCGCCCCAGGCTGGCGGGAATGAAGGGCCCGCCGTAGGCGTTGCCGTCCTCGGCCGGACGGCGCACCACGAAGAGACGCGGGTAGTCCTCGGCCAAGGTGAGCTTCAAGTAGGGGTGGTTCTTGTCGTCGCGGAGCAGCACGTTGTAGTGCGGCCGGTGCCGTTTGATGAGGTTGTTCTCGAGCGCCAGGGCTTCCATCTCGGTGTCGGTGAGCACCAGGTCGAGATCGGCGATCTCGCCGATCAGAAGCTCCAGTCGGGGGTCACGGGGGCGGCTGGCCTGGAAGTAGGAGCGCACCCGATCGCGCAAAACGCGAGCCTTGCCGACGTAGAGGATCCGGCCCGACGCGTCCTTGAAGAGGTACACGCCGGGCCGGACAGGCAGGCTTTCGAGCTTGTCCTGAAGCGCCATGCTGGGTCGGGGTTCGAGGCGCCCACCGCGCCCCGAACCCCCAACGTACTGGGCTCCCCGCCCAGCGTCAACCGAGGCTCACCTGCCACCGCCTGGCACCGGTGCACCGGTGTGCGCCACCTCACCGGGCCCTGGGATCGGTGATAGACTCCCGGTCGGTTCGGCCGACCGCCCTCATGCTGACGGAGAGAATCGGAGAAGTCCTCGCGCGCCCCTTCAACTTCGTGGTGCGCGCCTTCGCCCACGTCAATCCCGACGTCCTGACCATCACCGGCCTGATCCTGAACGGCGTGGCCTGCGCCTTCTTCGCCTTCTCCGGGGGCAAGGACTACCGCGAGACCGGCCTCTTGCAGGCCGGGGGGCTGGTGACCCTGGTGGCGGCCATCTTCGACATACTGGACGGCCGGGTGGCCCGGTTGCGCGGGCGCAGCACCAAGTTCGGGGCCTACCTCGACTCCACCATGGACCGCTACTCCGACATGGTGCTCTACATGGGCTTCATGATCCTCTACGCCCGGGTGGACCGGACGCCCCAGATGGTGCTGGTCTGGGTGGCGGCCTTCGGCAGCTTCATGACCTCCTACGCCCGGGCCCGGGCCGAGAGCCTGATCCCGCAGTGCACGGTGGGCTTCCTGGAGCGACCGGAGCGGATCGTGTTGATCATCGTGGGCGCCCTCACCAACCGCATGGTGGCGGTGTTGTGGATCATCGCCGTGCTGTCGAACATCACAGCGCTCCAGCGTGTCGTCTACACCTACGTCGGGCTGAAGCGCGGCTGGATCCTGAGCCCCGACTCGGAGGACCCGCCGAAGTGACCCTTCCGGCGGCGTCCGCCGCCCTTCGCCGCCGGGTTCTCGGGCGTCGGGCTTTCGGCTTCTATCTGTGGACCAAGGTCCCGCTGGCCGCGTTCGCCGGCCTAAGGCTGGTGAGCCTGGACGACGAGAGCTGCACGGTGATTCTGCCCGGGGGCTGGCGCACCCGGAACCCATTCCGTTCCACCTACTTCGCCGCCCAGGCCATGGCCGCCGAGATGTCGACCGGCGCCCCCGCCATGATGCTGGTGGCGGGCGTGCCGGTCTCCGTCTCCCCGCTGGTCCGCGAGATCCGAGGCGTGTTCACCAAGAAGATCGTCGGCCCCTCGAGCTGGGTCTGTCGCGACCTGAGGGCCATGCGTGAGGTGGTGGAGCGTGCGGCCCAGAGCGGGGAGAGCGAGACCCTGGTCACCCGCTCCCGCGGCTACGATAGCGACGGGACCGAGGTGGGCGAGTTCGAGATCACCTGGTCCTTCAAGCGACGGGGCTAGAGGTGGCGGTCGGCTTCGCCGTCGCTGGCGGCCAGAGTCGCCGCATGGGACGAGACAAGGCGCTCCTGGCCTGGGGCGAGTCGACCCTGCTTGACCATACCCTGGCCCGGCTTGGCGAGGTCTGCGATGAGGTCCGCATTCTCAGCGGCCCCACCATGCGCTACGCCAACTGCGGGTTCCCGGTGGAGGTGGACGCGGTTCCGGATTCCGGCCCGCTAGGGGGGCTCTACACGGGGCTCTCAGGCCTAGCGCATGACGCTCTCGGTCTGTTCCTGGCCGTGGATCTGCCCGGCGTCCCGGTCTCGCTCTTGCAGCAGCTCCTGGAGCTGGCGGGAGGCTTCGACGTGGTGGTGCCGGTGTGGAGCCGCGGTCCGGAACCGTTGTGCGCCGCCTACCGCAGCAGCTGCCTCGATCCGGTGCTCCGCTGCCTCAAGGCCGGGGACCTGCGGATGACCAGCTTCTGGTCCGAGGTGCGGGTGCGGCGCGTCGAGGAGGCCGAGTTGGCCCGCCACGGCGACCCCACCGTGTTCCTAAGGAACCTGAACACCCCCAAGAAGTACCAGCGGGCACGGCCGTAGACCTTGGTATGATCGTTCGGTGGAAAGGCTCACCCGCGGTCGGATCGTGGCGGCTCTGCGTGCCCTCGCGAGCGAGATCAAGGGTCCAGGGACCCCGGTCGAGCTGATCGTGGTGGGCGGCGCCGCCCTGGTGCTCTTGTACGATGCCCGAGACACGACCAAGGACGTCGACGCCTTTTCGGGCGATGCAGCGACTGCGGCGCAACTGCGTGAGGCAGCCGGACGGGTGGCCGACCGCTTCGGGCTTCCGAATGACTGGCTCAACGATGCAGCGAGAGGTTACGCTCACGGCCTGAGTCGTGGGCCAGTGCTGCTCGAAACTCCGTCTCTGGTGGTCAGGACCCTGACACCTGGCCAACTGTTGGCCATGAAGTTGTGCGCTTGGCGGGACGATGTGGATGTGAGCGATGCACGGCTTCTTCTCTCGAAGATGCCGGGTGATCGCGACGCCGTCTGGCTGGCCGTTGCGCCGCATCTCCTGCCGGGGCGCGAGTTGAAGGCGAGCTACGCCTTCGCAGACCTGTGGGAGGCCGATCGTGGAGCTTAGTCATTTGGTGAGAGCGCTCGTCGCAGGGGACATCCTCACTGCAAGACAATGGGTCGCCGACGCCAATCGCGCGGGGTTCGGCTGGCCAGGCGTTCCCAAGCCGGGGAACCTGGGCCCGGGCGAGTTGGCGGTGGCTGCGGGTGTGGCCGAGCTGCTTGCTGCCCGGGCCGGGCAGTCCCCTCCGGTCTGGACGGCCGGGATACCCGCAGCTCCCGAGTGCATCCTGCTGGTGCGGGCCGCTTCGTTCCTCCCACGCCTGCGCCGTCTGTGCGAGGAAGAGGGTCCGGAGCCCCTGCGCCGCCGGGGCATCCTGGCACCACCCAACTTCCTGACTTCGGCATGAGTCGGGCGGGAGGCACCAGGTCGACGTGAGGCCGCAGAAGGCGGGCTTCCCGACCACGGCCAACGGCAGGAGGTTGTCGACCGCTGACTGCTGATCGTTTCCGCCTTGGGACGTAGCGCGGCTCCGCCGCAACCGAAAGCGGCGAAGCCGCGCGTCGAGAGTTCAGAGTCGAGAGCTGAGGCGCAAACGGAAATCGTCGCGCCGCGCGACGATTCTCGGAAGTAGTAGATCAGGGAACCCGGACCGGAACCGTCAGCTCGGCGGTGCCCTTGCGGCACCAGGCCTCGCGCTTGGAGCAGTAGAAGAAGGCCACCGTTGCGCTGACGTTATGCGTGCCCCGTGAAGCCCCGGGGGCCACGTCGGCCGGGAACAGAATGGGGAAGGTGAGATCGAAGGACTTGGCGGCGGCGGGGTCGAAGGCGATCACGGCCTTGGGGGGCGGGGGCTGCTTGTCGACCAGGACGGTCTGGGTGGGATCCAGCTTCAGGCGGGGGGCCGGATCCTGGTTGATGCGCAGGTCGGGGTCCTTGGCCTCAAAGGCGACCGCCACGTTACCGTGGGCCTGGCCCTTGGCCGCGGGAGCGAACGAAGCGGAGACGAGGAAGTGGTCCGGCCCCGCAGCGGAGGCGGCGGCGAGGGGAGCCAGGAGCACGAAGGCGAGCGCGAGCTTCATATGGCGATCGTAGCAGAGGAAGGCGTCCCCGATCAGTGACCGGAGGCCAGGCAGAGCCGGTGGGCCTCCTCGAAGGCGGCATTGGCCTCGCCATCGCGGCCGGTGGCTCGCAATACCAGTGCGAGTCGCATCCGGATCTCCAAGTCGTCCGGCGCTCGGCGGACCGCCTCTCGGTACGCCTCGATGGCCTCGGTCAGTCGATGCTCCTGCTCGAGGCCAAAGGCGCGGCGAAGGACCCCCCTCGCCTCCTCCGATCTCGGCCTGTCGCCCACCATTGCTCCGCTCCGAGGAAACGCCCCAGCACCAGCCTACGCTCTTGCCCGGCACCTCAGGCGTGACGGCGCGCACAGGACACGTTCCCGATCCCCAGGCGGAGGGGAGAGCTGCACGCGGTCGCATATAATCGCGGTTTTGGTGCAACCTTCATGATCCTCGATCTGCATCGCCGCCTCGCCGCCCAGATCCGCTCGGCGGCCCGAACCGCCTTCGGCGCCGAGCTGCCCTCGGTGAGCTTCCAGTACCCACCCCGGCTGGAGCTGGGCGATCTGGCCCTCACCGCACCCTTCGATCTGGCCAAGACCCTGAAGCGCAAGCCCCGGGAGATCGCCGAGCGCCTGGCGACGGAGTTGGCGGCGGCCCCCGGGATCGGCAGGGCCGAGGTGGCGGGCGGCGGATACGTGAACCTCTTCCTCGACCGAGGCGCCTTCGCCCTCGAGTTGGCCGAGGTTCTGCGCGCGGCCGAGCCCGCACCGCCCCTGCCCGGCCAGGTCATCGTGGAGCACACCAGCATCAACCCCAACAAGTCGGCCCACATCGGCCACCTCCGAAACGCCGTGCTGGGCGACACCTTCGTGCGCACGCTTCGCCACCGCGGTCACCAGGTGGGCATCCAGAACTACATCGACGACACCGGGGTGCAGGTCGCCGACGTGGTGGTGGGCTTCCAGCACATCGATCGGAAGACCCTGGCCGAGGTGCAGCAGATCCCCGGCAAGTTCGACGACTACTGCTGGGACCTCTACGCCCGGGTGGGCGGCTTCTACGCCGAGGACCCCTCGCGTAAGGCGCTGCAGGCGGAGACCCTGCACGCCATCGAGGCCGGTGATAACGACACGGCGCGGCTGGGAAGCTATGTGGCGGCCCGCATCGTGGACTGCCACCTGGCGACCATGGAGCGGCTGGGGATCCGCTACGACCTGCTGGCCCATGAGAGCGACATCCTCCGCCTGCACTTCTGGGACCGGGCGTTCGAGCTGCTCAAGGAGTCGGGCGCCATCCGCCTGGAGACGGAGGGCAAGAGCGCCGGTTGCTGGGTGCTCTCCATGGAAGGAACCGGACGGGATTCACTCCCGGACGGGCGGAACCTCGATGACGAGCCGGCCGACGGAGCC
>DATECU010000227.1:0-2146 GCA_035286745.1 Vicinamibacteria bacterium
GGCGTAGCGCACCTCATACAGGGTGAACTCGCTCGGTCCCGAGCAGTCGCACTCGATATTGACCCGGTAGCCGACATCGGCCCGCACCGTCCCTTGCGGCGCCGTGCCCGACAGCGTGTACTCGGTGATCAACCCCGGGCCCGCCAGCGGCGTCAGGCTGAGTTCGACCATCTCCCCCGCCAGCGGGGCGCCCTGCGAGTCGGAGAGCGCGCCGGTCAGCTCCAGCCCGCCGGGCTCGCCTTCAAGCGTGAGCGCGGGCCGATCGCGCAGGTAGCGGGTGATCAGGCCGGTGAAGGTGGTCGGATCGCTCTCGGGCAGCAGCCGTTCCGGATGCGGGTTCCAGGATTGCAGGATGACCCGGTCCGGCCGCCCGCCGGCGACCACCTCGAACTCGACGAAGCGGGCTTCGGCCTTGTTCACCCACTCGGCATCGGTCTCGTCGTCCCCCTCCCCGCGGTAGAAGATGCCGAACTCGATCCCGCGCCCGCGTAGGTAGTCCTGGATGGCCCGCGCCTCCTGCGCCCAGGCCGGCCGGTGATAGTTCAGATCGAAGCTGAAATAGGCCAGGTCCTCCCCCAGCACCGCCCGGTAGGCCTCCACCCAGGCGGCCACCTCCTGGACGTCGTGGTTGGCCGTTTCGACCGCGCCGAACTGAGCGT
Source organism: Vicinamibacteria bacterium (assembly GCA_035286745.1). Classification (GTDB taxonomy): domain Bacteria; phylum Acidobacteriota; class Vicinamibacteria; order Fen-336; family Fen-336; genus DATECU01. The sequence goes on from DATECU010000227.1 coordinate 660, forward strand.
CGGGGAAGACAGCCCGGATGGCGTCGACGTAGCGCTTGACGTCCTCGGCGGCCCGCTCCGCGGAATAACTGCAGGCGGCCGGCGCGCCGGAGAATTTCACCGCGTCGTAGGGGTGCTCCAGGTCTACATAATGGAGCACCCCGCCGGCCTGCTTGAGCTTGAGGGCGGCGTGGGCTCCTTCTACCGGGCCGGCAAACCCCTCGATCACCCCGGTGCACTGGGCGGTGGGGGTCAGCGGTCCGCCCTCGAAGGCGATTCCCAGGCCGCGGCGCTCCAGGTCGGCGATGATCCGCTCCAGCTGGGCGATGCTGGCAACCCGATCCAGCCAGCCGCCGTACAGCTTGAACACCTGGATCCCGCTGGCGGCCTGCTCCCACGGTGCATCCGGCTCGAACAGATCGAAGTAGTCCAGCGCACCCGAGTACGGCCGGTTGGCGTCCGGGGGCGCGGGATCCAGCGGGCCAAACCAGATCTGCGGCCGGCGGGAGAGGTCGAGATTGCTGAGCGGTTCGGCGGTGCGGGAAGGCTCGGTGGCGGCTGGCGCCCCGGTCGGGGAACTGGTCGCCGCGGGCAAGCCACCGAGCGGGCTGTTGCAGGCCAGCGCGGCCGCGATCAACAGCAGCGGGATGATTCTGGGAGCGAGACGGCGGTTGGCGAGCATGGGGCACCCTTCGATGCGCCCAGTCTACGCCGATTTGCGGCGCAGGGCGCGGCAAGATGCCGACCCCGTGGCTGCGCGGTCGAGCGCGCCTGGATTTCAGCCCGCTGCGCTACGGTCGATAGACCTGGGTCTCCGGCTTGAAAGCCGCCCAGGAGAACCAGAAGTGGTTGACCGCCACCACCGGCTTCAGGCTGGCGCCGGCCAGCTCGCCTTGGACGGCGCGGCCGAGCACGTCCCAGCTGCCGCCGGTTTCCTCGTCAAGGATCGCGGACCCGTCGAAGCTGAAGGTCAGGGCGCGCCCCTCCACCACTCGGGAGTAGGCGGCTGCCGCTCCCACATCCCGGCCTCCTGCCAGCGTGACGCTGTCCAATGCCGAGGCCGTCCCCGCCTCCCACAACACGACGATGTCTTCTCCGCCAACCTGCGCGTTGACAACCCTCAGGGTCTGCAGGGTTTCATAGGGAAAGGCGACCACCTCGCCGCCCAGCTCGACCGCCAGCACCCGCGCCATCGGGGGCAGCCTATCGGATGTGGCCGGCCCGCGGTACAGGAAGGGGGAGCTGTTGATGTCGTCGTAGCCCACATAGGGGTTCTGCCCGTACGGGCGGGAATGCCCGGTATCCCGCGAGAGCACCTGCCCGGCCGGGTGGGCCTCCTTGAAGTCCTGCCAGGCGATGATCGTGGCCGGCAGGAACTCCAGCTGCGTCCCGGCCAGCTCGCCAGCGATCGCCTCGCCGCTCGCCTGCTGCCACCAGGTCTCGGTCTGCCGATCGTACATGATCAGGTTGCTGTAGCGCAGCCGGCCGGTCGTGCCAAAGTCCAGCAC
>DATECU010000228.1:0-13327 GCA_035286745.1 Vicinamibacteria bacterium
GCGCGCCACCAGGGCCTTCCATCTTCCGCTGGCGTCCACGGCGAGCACCGCTGGGCGCGACTCCAAGGCCTGCTTCTCCTGGGTCCAGATGCGCTCCAGCTTGTCAAAGCCCTTGGACTCGTCGGGTGAAAGGGCGGCCGCGCGCGCAGCGGACAAGGCCAGCAGCGTGGTCGCCAGCGCTCTGCCGCCGCTCATGGCTGTACCACTACCAAGGCTACGCCGATCGTGTAGGGCGGGTCCTTCTTGGCCTCCGAGCGCTCGTCGAGCAGCACCGGTGCCTCTCTGCCGGCGGCCGCAGTGATGCGGTGCTTCCAGCCCTTTTCGCGGTGCAGGAACGACCAGCTCAGGCGGTGGGTGCCGGCCGGCAGGTCCTGGACGGTTTCCTCGCGGTCCACCTGGCCGATCATCACCGTGGTCTTGCGGAAGATCACCAGGTACGGGTCGGAGGGGTTGTCGACATCGACGCTGATGGTCAGGGTCTCGCCGGCCTTGGCGTTCACGACGGGGACATCGGAGAAGTCGGCGGCGGCCATCGGTCGAGTGGGAGCCGGCTTGGCTTTCCTCGGCATGGTGCGACCTCCTTGCTTTCAGGGGCGGTCGATCCGCGGCCCGAACGGGAGAGCGGGCGTTCAACTGGAAGAACGTACCATCGGGTCCAACCGAACAGGCTGACGCCGCGCTGCGCAAGGCCGCACCTGGAGGTCGGGATCCCGCCCGTGCGCGTGAACGTGTCCCGTCCGTTCCGTGTCTCGGCGCGTCCCGGCGACGGCGGCCTCGGGAAACGGGGAGGGCGGCGGTGGCGTTGGCGCGAACGCTCCGGGGGGTAGCTCCGATGGCGTAGGTCGCCATGTGACAGCTGCGGAGGGGTGCCTGCCCACCCTTGACTTAGTCCATGACCTTAGCTAACGTCGACCCATGGCACAGGTCAACGTCCACGAGGCGAAGACGCATCTCTCCCGCCTTCTCGCCCGGGTGGCGGCAGGAGAGGAGATCATCATCTCCAGGGCAGGTCGCCCGGCGGCCAAGCTGGTGCCCGTTGGCAAACGCGCGAGGCGGAAGGCCGGGCAGGACGCCGGCAAGGGTCGCATCGCGGCCGACTTCGACGCGCCTCTTCCCGACAGGGTCCTCGCCGACTTCGAGCGATGAAGATCCTGCTCGACACCCACTGCTGGCTGTGGTGGTTCCTCTCCGAGGAGCGGCTGGGCGACGAAGCCAAGGGGCGCATCGCCGACCCCGCCAACGTCATCTACTTCTCCGCGGCCAGTGCCTGGGAGATCTCCATCAAGGTCGGGCTCGGGAAGCTCGAGTTGCCCGAGGCGCCGGAGCGCTACATCCCTCGCCGGCTGGCCGACCAGGGTATGATGCCCCTTGCCATCGAGCTCGAGCACACCTTGCGACTGCACCGACTTCCTCACCTCCATCGCGATCCCTTCGATCGTCTGCTGGTGGCCCAGGCGCAGGCCGAACGACTCACGCTTGCCACCGCCGATCCGCAGATCCTCGCCTACGATGTCGATGTCCTGTGGGCCGCCCGAGAGCCTCGGCCGAAGGGCAAGCGCCGATCGTGACCAGCCGGCTGGCCCGAGGCTGCGCCCTCCGCCTACCACTGGGGCTGGGTGTCCCCGCTTGCGCGTGCCTGGTGCTGTTTCCAGAGGACGTGCGCGCCCCAGGCCAGGGCCGCGAGCATGAGCAGCACGCCCAGGGCGTTGGCGATGCGGCCCAGGGCGACGTCGTGGCTCAGCCAACCCAGGGCGCCCAGGATCGCCTCCCAATCGTGGCCCTCCACCTCGGCCCCGGTGTGGCCTCCCAGCAGCATGAGACGCAGCGCCCGGGCGTCGGCCACGTAGGGCGCGATGTCCATCAGGCTCTGGCCGGTCCACCAGAGCGCCACCGCGGCGCCGAAGCGGTCGCGCCGGGTCAGAAGGGCCCCGGCGCAGACCAGAGGCACCAGGAGCTGCGTTAGGCTGCCTCCCAGGGACATCAGGAAGCTGCCGAAAGGCATGAACAGGATGTGCCCGCCCTCGTGGAACGGCAGGTGGATGAGGTGCATGAACGACCCGGCCAGCCGCTCCCCGTCCATGGCGCTCGAGAAGAAGGCGAGGCTCCAGAGCGCCAGCCCGACGAGGAGGACGCCCCGTCCGCCCAGCGCCAGGGGAGACGCGGCGGATTCGGGCCCGAACACCAGCTCCCGTCCCCGCGCGACCAGCCCGCCCGGTTCTGCGTCGTCCCGATCGGCGCGTCGCGCCGCGCCTGGGCGTTGGGTTCTCCGCGCGTCCATGGGGGCATGGTACACGCTGCCGGGGCCTAGCCGCGCCTCACGCAAGCGGCGAAGCGGGGCCGATCAGGGTGCGGGGGCGCTGGTGGCCTGGTCGGTGGGCCCAGGGGCCTCGGCCGCGGTAGGTCCGCTTCCCGCCCACACGCGCCGCAGGCCGATGGCGAAGCTCTCGACGCCGTAGTTGATGTACGGCAGCACGATCAGGGTGAGCAGGGTGGAGCTGAGCAACCCGCCCATCACGGTGCGGGCGAGCGGGTAGTAGTAGGCCCAGCCGCCCAGGCCGGTCTTGCCCAGGGCCAGCGGCAGCAGGCCGAGGACGGTGGTGAGGGCGGTCATCAGGATGGGGCGCAGCCGGTCGCGGCCGGCCAGCGTGATGGCCTCCTCACGGCCGTGGCCTTCCCGCCGGTAGTGATTCACCCGGTCCAGCAGCACGATGCCGTTGTTGACCACGATGCCCATCAGGATCAGCACCCCGAGCTGGGCCATCAGGTTGAAGGGGGTGCCGGTCAAGGCCAGGAACCAGGTGGCTCCGACTAACGAGAACGGGATCGAGAACAGGATGGCGAAGGGCTGCGCCAGCGACTCGAAGAGGGAGGCCATCACGATGTAGACGAGGGCCAGCGCCAGGAGGTAGTTGAGGGCCATCTGCTGTCCCTGCTCGTCCTGCTCCTGGAGCCGCTCGTTGAACGACCACGTCATCCCCGGGGGCAGGCCCAGGGAGTCCATGAGCTTCGAGATCTCCTGACGCTTGGGATCGAAGTTCTTGCCCTCGAAGGCGGCGCGCACCCCGACCATGATCTTCCGGTTCTGCCGCTCGATGGCCTGGGCGCGGGAGACCACCTGGAAGTCGGCGACCTCCGAGAGAAGGATCGGCCGGCCGTCGCGGGTGGCCACCGTGAGCTGCTTGAGGTCTTCGAGGTTTTCGCGGTCCTCGAGGGCTAGCGCCAGGTTCATCTCCACCTCGCGTTCGCCGGCGTTGAAGCGTGCGAGGCGGAGCCCGCCCAGGGTGAAGCCGAAGACGTCGGCCATGTCCTTGGGGCTCAAGCCCAGCCGCCGGGCCCGCTCGGTGTCCAGGCGGGCCTGGATCTCCTTGCGCCCCTTGCGGGCCGAGGTCATGACGTCCTCGACGCTCTCCAGTCCCTCCAGGCGCCGCGCCACCGTCTCCCCCCACTCGGTCAGGCGCTCCAGGTCGTTGCCGTAGAGCTTGACCGAGAAGTAGGTGGTGGAGCCGCCTTCCTCGGCTTCGTCCTCGAAGTACACCCTGGCGCCGGGCACCGGAGGCAGCGCCTTGCGGATCTTCTGGCGTAGCTCCTTGAGGAACGGGTCCGAGAGGTCTTCCTGGCTCAGCACGATCACCGTCGAGGCTTCGTTGTCCCCGAAGAACGAGTACACATCCCGAACGTAGAACTCGTCCTTGTGGGCATAAAGGAAGTCCTCGACGGTACGGACCTTGCGCTCCGCCTCCGTCTTGTAGGCGAAGTCCGCGAAGCGGTAGTCGAGCCGCAGCCGCCGGTTGATGCCGCCCGAGAAGGTCGAGGTCTCGAGCATGCTGAGCATGAAGGGAACGAAGCCGGCGCCCAGAGCCAGGACGACCACCAGGAGAGTCCACGCCTTGTGGCGCAGGGTCCAGCCCAGCGCGCGCGCATAGCGGTCCTCCAGCCAGCGGATCTCCCTCGGCTCCACCGCCTTGCGGGGCCTGAGCAGCCAGGCCGAGAGCAGCGGGATCAGCAGCAGGGAGACGAAGAGGCTCGCCGTCAGGGCCACCGAGATGGTGAACCCCGCTTCTCCCAGCATGATGGTGATGTTGTTCTTGGCGCCCACGATCAGGGGGAGAAAGACGATCACGCTGGTGAGCGTGGAGGCGGCGATGGCCACCGCCACCTGGGAGGCGCCCTCCAGGGCGGCCTTTCGAGTGTCGGCCTCCTCGCGATGGCGGCGGTCGATGGACTCGAGGACCACGATCGCGTTGTCCACCAGCATCCCGACGCCCAGCATCAAGCCCATCATCGACAGCACGTTCAGGTTTCGGCCGGCGAGGTACATCACCGCGGTGGTGGCCAGGATGGAGATGGGGATCGAGGTGGCGACGATGAGGGTGGAATCCCAGCGCCGAAGGAAGTAGTAGAGAACCAGGAGCGCGAGCAACGCTCCCTGGAGCCCGGCGCTGGTGAGTCCCTGGAGGCCGGCGCGGATCTCCCGGGCCTGGTCCTCCCAGACGAAGAGGCTCACCCCCTTCAGCAAGGGGTCGGAGCCGATCTCTTCCTTGATGACCTTCTGAACCGCCTCCACGGTTTGGACGGTGTTGGCAGTCGACTCCTTGAACACGTCGAGGGCTATGGCCTGCTCGCGGTTGAGGTGCCTGCCGAACTCCACCGGCGGCTCTTGGTAGCGGATGTCGGCGATGTCCCCCAGGCGGAGCCCTTGCTGGTTCACGACCAGCCCCTTGATCTCGTCGATGCTGGCAAGCGAGCCCAGGGCACGGGCCGAGTAGCGCAGACCGTTATGCGTCACCGGCCCCAGGGCCAGGGTGGCGTTGGCGGAGACCAGCCGGGGGACCAGTTGTCCCAGCTCCACCCGGTGCGCCTTCAGCTTCTCGATCCTGAGGTCGACGTAGATCTCGCGGGGCTCCACGCCCCCCAGCGTCACCCGGGCCACCCCAGCCACCCGGCGAATCCGATTGGCGATGCGGGTCTCCAGCAGGTCGTAGTCCTGCGAAAGGTCCACCCCGGGGGCCGACACCCGTGCCTGAATCACCGGGATATCGTTGGTGTTGAACGAAAACACCTGGATGTCCCCGATGTTTCGGGGGAGGCCCGGCTTGGCCTGGTCGAGCTTCTCGCGAACCAGGGTGCGGATGACGTCCAGCTCCAGTCCCCACTCGAACTCCATGAAGACTTCGCAACTGTCGGCGTTGGACGTGGACCGCATCCGTTTGACGTCGGGCAGGGTGGCGAACGCCTCCTCGAGAGGGCGCGCGATGGTCTTCTCGATCTGCGTCGGGTTTGAGTTGGGATAGGGGACGATCACCGCCACGAAGGGGATGTCGAGGGTGGGCAGGAAGGCCAGCGGTAGGCGCGCCCCGCTCATGCTCCCCAGCACCACCACCGACACCAGGATCATGAAGGTGGTGACGGGACGCCGGACCGCCAGGGCGGGGAGGCTCATCGCGGCCTCAGGCCAGCGCCTGGCCCGGCTCTGCCGGGTCGGCTTCCTGTCCCGGTACCACCGACCGAGAGGGGGACGGAGTCTCGGCCAGGACCGGATCGGGCTTGCGGTCCATTACCAGATAGACGACCGGAATCACCACCAGGGTGAGCAGGGTGGCCATGGAGAGGCCGCCGATGACGGTGATGGCGAGGGGAGCCCGGAGCTCGGCTCCCTCGCCGAAGCCGAGGGCCATGGGCAGCAGGCCCAAGACGGTGGTGCCGGTGGTCATCAGGATCGGCCGCAGCCGCCGCCGGCCGGCCATGACCAGGGCCTCGCGCTTGGGGTGGCCCTGGGCCCGGAACTGGTTGACGGCGTCCACCAGCACGATGGCGTTGTTCACCACGATGCCGCCCAGCATCACGACACCGATCATCACCACCACGTTGACCGGCTGCCGGGCCAGCAGCAGGGCGGCCACTACCCCGATCCCGCCCAAGGGGACGGTGACAATGATGACCAGCGGGTGGAGCAGCGACTCGAACTGGGAAGCCATGACCAGGTAGACGAGGAACAGGGCGAGCCCCAGGGCCAGCAGCAGGGAGCTGAACGAGCGCTGGCGCTCTTCCTCCTGCCCCGAGAGGTTGGCGACCACGTCGGAGGGAAAGGCGTAGCCGCCCAGCAGGCGCCGGATCTCCGCTGCCGCGGTTCCCAGACTGCGCTCCGGAGGCAGGTTGGCGCTCACCACCGCCGCCCGCCGCTGGCCGATCCGCCGAATCTCGCTGGGACCCAGCTCACGGCTGATTCTGGCCACCGACGAGAGGTACACCGGGGTGCCGCTGCGATGGTCGACGATCACCCGAGCCACCTCGTCGGCCTTCACCTCGTCGCCCTGCGCCGAACGCACCAAGATATCGATCTCGCGGTCGCCCTCGTTGAAACGGCTGGCCACCTCGCCGCGGACCTTCTGGCGGACGGTGGCGGCCACCCGGGCCAGGTCCAGGTTCAGGCGGGCCAGGGCATCGCGGTCGAAGCGGACCTGGAGTTCGGGGTTGCCGGCCTCGGCCGAGGAGCGCACGTCCAGGAGCCCGGGCAGGGCCGAGAGCCGGCGGGCAAGGTCGGAGGCCACCCGCTCCAGGCTGGCCAAGTTGTCGCCGTAGACCTCCACCTCGATGGCGGTGCGGAAGGAGAAGTACGAGGGGCGCTCGAACTTGACCCGCGCCTTGGCGATTCCGGCCAGCGCCTCACGGAGCCGGCCGATGGTCGCTTCCTCCTCGACCGCGCCGGTGCCCGGCTTCATGCGCACGTCGAGGCGCCCGAAGTTCTCCCCCTCGGTGCCGGTCGAAGTCAGCGAGAGTCCGGCTCCGCCGATGACCGCGGAGAACGACTCCACCTTCGGATCGGCTTCCAGCGTTTGTTGGGCGGCCAGCAGGGACTGGTCGGTAATCGCCAGCGGCGTGCCCTCGGGCAGTTCTACCTGGTAGCTGAACTCTCCCTGGGTGAAGCTCGGGACCAGGTCGAGGCCGAGCGTCGCGGCACCGAGCGCGGAGGCGAGGAAGGCGGCGCCGGCCCAGCCCAGCACGGTCCAGGGGCGAGCCAGCGCGGCCTCCACCAGGCGCGGGTAGCGCTCGGAGCCGCGCGCCAGCAGGAAGTCGAAGGGCCGTGAGATCGGCAGCAGGAGGAGTCGGAAGCCCTTGCCGATCCAGCCGGCGGCCAGCCGCGCGTAACGCATAACCCAGGCCGGGGTGGTGATGAAGACCGCCCGCCGGATCCGGCGCCAACGCGTGAGCGGGGAAGCCGGTTCGGCAGAGGTGCCTGGGCTCGATCGCTTCCGCGCGCCGCGGGCGACGATCATGGGGATCAGGGTGAGGGCCACCGCCAGCGAGGCCAGCAGCGAGAAGGAGACGGTCAGCGCCTGGTCCCGGAAGAGCTGGGCCGCGAAGCCTTCGACGAAGACGATGGGCAGGAAGACCGCCACCGTGGTCAGTGTGGAGGCGATCACGGCCATGCCGACCTCGGAGGCCCCTTTGCCCGCTGCTTCGTAGGCACCCTCGCCCCGCTCCTTGCGGCTGAAGATCGCTTCCAGCACCACGATCGCGTTATCCACCAGCATGCCGACGCCGAGAGCCAGACCGCCCAGCGACATCACGTTCAGGCTCACCCCGGTTCGGTACATGAGGAAGAAGGTGGCGATGATGGAGACCGGGATCGAGATCCCGATGACGGCGGTGCCGAACGCGTCCTTGAGGAAGAGATAGAGGATCAGCATGGCCAGCAGGCCGCCCACCACGGCGTTCGAGAGCACCTCGTCGATGGCGTTCTCGATGAACCGCGACTGGTCCACGCCGGTCCCGACGGTGACGCCTTCCGGCAGCTCCTTCTTGAGGGCCGCCAGCCGATCCCGCACCGCACGGGCCACCCGCACCGTGTTGGCGTCGCCTTCCTTGTAGAGCGCCAGCTCCACGGCTTCCTGGCCGCCGAACCGGGTCACCACCTCCCGCTGCTTGTGGCTTCGGGCCACGGTGGCGATGTCGGCCACCCGCACCATCCGCCCCTCCTTCTCGGAGACGATGGTGGCCAGGATGTCGCCCAGGGTCTTGAACTCGTTGTTGGCCCGGACCAGATAGCGGGCCTCTTCCTCGTACAGGCTTCCCCCCGCCTGGTTGACGTTCTCCCGCGCCAGCACGCCCTGCACGTCGGAGGGACTGAGGCCCACCAGAGCCAGCTTGCCCTCGTCCACCCGGACCTGAATCTCTTCCTCCAGGCCCCCGTTCACCTTGACCGCGGCCACCCCGTCGATGGACTCCAGGTCCTTCTTCAGCAGCTCCTCGGCCACATAGCGCAGGCGGTAGAGGTTCGACCCATTCGTGAGGTAGAGCCTCATGATGGGATCGCTGGCCGGGTCGAAGCGGAGGATGACCGGCTTCAGGGCGTCCTTGGGGAGGACCACCAGGTCCACCTTCTGCCTGACGTCGAGGGAGGCGAGGGCCATCTCCCGCCCCCAGGCGAACTCGAGCGTCACCTGGGACAGCCCGGGCCGCGAGCGGGAGCTGATCCGGCGCACCCCGGCCAGGATCCCCACCGCCTCCTCGATGCGCCGGGTGACCAGGGTCTCCACCTCCGAGGGAGCGGCCCCCGGGAACCGTGTTTCCACGGTGAGCGACGGGTACGAGAGGTCGGGGAGCAGGTTGATCGGTAGGCGTTGGAAGGAGACCATGCCGAAAAGGACCACCGCCACCGTCAGCATGGAGACGGTGACGGGCCTGCGGACGCTGAAGTCGATCGAGCGCATGGTCACCCCGAGGGAGTCGAGAGCGGCGGGATCAGCTGTGGGCCGGGGTGGGTGCCGTGGCCGCGATCGCGATCGGTGCCTGGTCCTTGAGCGCGCCCTGGCCCGCGGTGACCACCTGCTCCCCGGCCTTGAGCCCGCGGGTCACCTCGATTCGGGTGCCCTCTTCCAGGCCCACCTCCACCGGGCGCCGGCGCGCCACCTTGCCGTCGGCCACGAAGACGTAGGCCTCGTTGAGCTCGCGGATCACCGCCTGACGCGGCACCAGTAGGGCCTGAGGACGGGTCTCCCGCAGCACCTCGACCGACACGAACGCCCCCGGCCGCACCGCCCCCGGCGGATTCACCGCCTCGACCGTCACCTTGACGGTGCCGGAAGCGGCATCCACCACCGGGCTGATCTGACGAATGCGTCCCGCGAAGCGCGTCTCCTCCCTGGCCCGCAGTGCCAGGCGCACCTGTTGGCCCTCCTTCAGGTCCAACACCTCACGCTCGGGAAGGAAGATCCGCGCCACCAGAGGATCGAAGTCGGCCAGGGTGAACAGCTCGTCGCCTACCTTGACCGCCTGTCCCGACTGGACCTTGCGTAAGGTGATGCGACCGGTGAAGGGCGCCGCCACCGTCGTCTTCTTGAGCCGATGGCGGGCCTCGGCCAGCCCGTGGGCAGCCACGTCCCGCTCGTAGCGGATCTTGTCCAGGTCTTGCGGGCTGACCAGCTTCTCGGCGGCCATCCGCTGCGAGCGCTCGAGGTTGATCTCGGCGTTGCGAACGGCCAGCCCGGCCTTGTCCACGGCCAGGGCCGCGTCGGCCGGGTCGATGTGCAGGAGCGCCTGACCGGCGGCCACGTTGTCTCCTTCCTCGACCAGGAGCCGCGTGACCTTGCCCTCGGCCTCGGCCACGACCTTGACGTCATCCTCGGCCACCAGGTTGGCGGTGGCGGCCGTGTACGCCGAGATCGATCCCACCTCTACGGTGGCGACCGCAACCGAGGCGGGTTCCTTCTCCTTGGCCTTCCCGTCCTTGTCCCCCCCCTTGGCTGATGCCGGGGACGCCTCGGCCCGGTTCGGGGCGAACACGCCGCGGGCCTTCAGGCCCACCACGGTCAGGACGGCGAGGGCGGCCACCAGGGCCCCCAGGCGGAGGATCAGGCGCCGGCGGGGCGGGGGCGTCTCTAGGCTCATCGTTCACGCTCCTGGATCCGACCGGACGGGGGCCCGGCCGCTATCCCTAAGAACGATGAGCGAGTGCCGGCAGTTCCAGAGACTGACGAGGAGCCCCGGGGTCGCGCGACCCCGGGGCTGAACGCGTCGAGAAGACCCGGCTACGGCTGAAGCTCGGACGTGAGCAGGGCCCCGCCCATCTGGGGCAGGATGGCTGAGACCTTCACCACCTGGCGCGAGTCCGCCGCCACCCAAACCGTGGTCTGGCCGGGCTCGCCTTCGGCCGAGGTGATCTCGACCTTCCAGGCGTCGAAGGTGCCGGCGGCCACGGTGACGCTCTCGCGGCCCAGCACCTTGAGCTGCTTGAGCGCCAGCTTCTGCTTCTGGACGTCGAAGGTGCGGAAGCTGGCGGCGTAGCCCTCGGCCAGCGGCAGGGTGGCGATCGCCTCGTGGGCGCCCGCCCCGTCGGCGAACAGATCCCCGCCCAGGTCCGCCGACACCGGCTTGGGGGCCGCACCCATGGTCATGGTCCCGGTGGCCTTGCCCGCTTCGAAAGCGAGGTCGAGCGCCATCGGGCCCTGCCGAATCAAACGCTTGCGGACAACGAGTGTCGTGCGATCGAGGGTGGTGGTGTCGACGGCGTCGCCCATCGGGGTCTTGGCGGTCTCGGTGATCACCCAGGCGCCGTCCTTCTCCTCGATGGTCCGGGTCAGGCTCATGCTGATGGTCTGGCCGCCGGCCTCGATCTTCGCCTGCTGGCTGGTGGTGCCGGGCCGCAGCTGGGCGACCGGCTTGGGGGCCGCCGCGGCCACCTCCGTCTTCGCGGCGAGGACGACGGTCTTGGGGTCGACGGTTAGGTCCTTGAGTCGGGCCGCCACCTCGGTGGTCATGGCCTGCTGGAAGCGGCCGCCGAGGTGCTTCGCGAAGAACGCCTCGGAGGAGGCCCACAGCGCCATGCTGTTGACGGGACGCTGGAAGCCGTGACCCTCGTCAGGCGCCAGGATGTACTCGACCGGGAAGCCGCGGTCGCGCAGCGCGATCACGATCTGCTCCGACTCCGCCTTCTTGACCCGCGGGTCGTTCTGGCCCTGGGCCACCAGCAGCGGGGTCTTGATCTTGTCCGCCGAGTTCAGAGGCGACTGACGCTTGAGCTGGGCCTGGCCCTCGGCCTTGGTGGGGTTGCCCATTCGCTCGTGGAAGATGATGCGGCCGGCCTCCCAGTAGGGCGGGATGGACTCGAGCAGCGTGATCAGGTTCGACGGTCCGACGATGGCCACCGCCGCCGCGTAGACGTCGGGAGTAAAGGCCACGCCGGCCAGGGTCGCGTAGCCGCCGTAGGAGCCGCCCATGATCCCGACCCGCTTGGGGTCGGCGATGCCCTGGGCCACCAGGTACTTCACACCCCAGGTGATGTCGTCCTGCATCTTGTCGCCCCACTGCTTGTTGCCGGCGTTCAGGAACCTCTTGCCGTAGCCGGTGGAGCCGCGGAAGTTGGGCTGCAACACCGCATAACCGCGATTGGCCAGGAACTGGGCCAGGTTGCCAAAGCCCCAGCGGTCGCGTGCCCAGGGACCGCCGTGCGGCAGCAGGATCGCCGGCAGGTTCTTGGCCGCCACGCCCTTGGGCAGGGTGAGGAAGGCGGGGATCTCCAGGCCATCGGAAGAGGGGTAGCGCACCGCCGTCATCTCCGCCATGTGCTGGCGCGGGATGCGCTCGCGGGACTTGTATTGAAGCGTTAGCTTCTTGGTGCGCCGGTCGAACAGGTAGCGCGCGCCCGGCTCCACATCGCTGGCGCCCGTCACCAGCCAGAGCTGGTCATCGGCGGTCGACGAGCTAAGGTCGATCTCCACGCCCGGCAGCGCCGACTTGAGCTGCTTGTAGTCGGCCTCCCAGGCCTGGTCCCGGAAGTAGACCCGGGTCCTCTCATCGACGTAGGCGGTGGCCACCAGCTCGTCGGTGGCCTCGGCGAAGACGGCGTCACCGAAATCAACCCGGTTGAGCGGGTCCGACTCGACCAGCTCCTCGGTGCCCTTCTCGGGGTCGAACAGCACCAAACGCGTGAGGTCGTGGTCGCCCTTGTTGGTCTGCATGTACACGCGGCGGCCGTCCCTGTGGAAGCGCTCGGGGCCGCAGCTCTCGAACACCGAACAGGAGTAGACCAGCTTGAAGGCGTCGGCCTCGACCTTGAGCACCTCGGTGTCGCCGTTGTCGGCGGTGCGCAGGGCGAGCCGGAGCTGGCCCTCGAGGTCGAAGACCCAGCCCGCTATGCGGTCGGTGTTCTTGCGGACCAGCGTTCGCTCGCCGGTCGAGATCTTCACCTTGTAGACGTCGTGCCAGGCGGCGTCCCGGTCGTTCAGGCCCACGAAGAGGGTGTCGGCGTCCTTCTTGGGAACGTCGTAGATGAAAGCCCGTGCGCCCTTGGCGTCGGTCAGGTTTCGCGACGGAGGGGCGTCCTGGCCCGCCGGCACCGCGGCTGACGGGTCGACCGCCCAGACGTTGAAGTTCTCGTCGCCATCCTTGTCCTTGATGAAGAGGATGGCCTTGCTGTCCCGGCTCCAGAAGAAGGCGGGGATGGGGCGCTTGGCTTCGGAGGTCAGAAGGCGCGCGGAGGCGAAGGGCTCGCTCGTCTTCTTCACGTAGATGTTGCGGGTTTCCTTCCAGGGCTTGAGGAAGGCGATGTACTTTCCGTCGGGCGAGATCTGGGCGGCGGCGATCTCCGGGTTGCCGAAGAACAGCTCGCGGTCGAGGATGGGTGGCAGCCCGGCGGCGGGCTTGGTTGCAGCCGGCGCGGCTTGCGCCAGCGATGCCAGGAGGCTGGCGGCCAGAACGGCGCACCCCGCCACCGGCCGCAGCAAACGGACGAGTTGGCTCATTTCGGGACCTCTTTCGAAAGTGGATGGAAAGCAGACAGGGTCACTGACTCACTACGAACCGGCCCCACCGGAAGTTCGACCGTTGGCTCAGACGCCGGCTTCTTCCGGGAGGGGAACCGACCAGTCGACGCGCTCGCCGAGCGAGGCCATGGCGGCGCGCCAGAAGCCTGGAAAGCCGACCGGGACACGGTCGAGGATGCTGACGATCCGAAAGCGCAGCTTGCCGTCGTGGGAGGCCAGGCGAAAGATCTCGCGCCAGTCTTCGAGGCTGCCGCGATCCAGGATCTGCGCCAGGATCTTATCGCTCGCGAGGTCGAGGTGACTGCGATTCCAGAGCGCGGCCGAGCGCGCGAGCGTGGAGCTCATCGGCCTCCGCCAAGCCTCAAGAGGGATCACGGACCGAGTCTACGCCCTTCGGGTTGCCGGAGGGTGTGCCGGTGCGCCCCCCGCGCCCCCGCGCCCCCCCCACGGGCTTGACCCGGAGCCAAGTGGTCACTACGATGTGACCAGGAGAGGACCATGAGCCAGATGGGAGCGGCGGACTTCAAGGCCCACTGCCTGCAAGTGATGGAGAAGGTGCGGCGGAC
>DATECU010000229.1:0-3285 GCA_035286745.1 Vicinamibacteria bacterium
ATGCTATACCTATATCAGAACAGCAGTCAAGCGAAACCTCTCAGGAAACGCGAATTTGCTCGGGCCGATCCGTGCCGGCCTAACCGCCTGCCTGAGAGCGACTAGGCGCCCCCGTCGCTACCCCCGTTGCGGAACCGCTGCCCACCTGCGCACCTACGAGCGCATCGTGGGCCTGCGATCGGCTCTGCTAGAATGGCCGAGGCATGCGAGCATCCTCTCCCAGGGCGGCAGGCGTCGGCCGCGCGGTCCTCCTCAAGCCCGGGCTTCGCTGCCCGCCTGCCCATCCCCTGAAATCGAGCGGAGGCGATCCGTGTTCTCCATCCTGATCACGCTAGGCGCAACCCTGGCTGTGGTGGCCCTCCTGCTGGGCGGGCTCCACCTCTTCGGCGCCCAGCGCGTCGAGGCCCTGTTCCGACATCCCCCCAAGACCCCCAAGCCGCCCCGACCAGATCACTACTACAAGCCCTACTGGCGGCAGTAGGCGGTGAAGGCCCTCCGGGACTGGTGCCGGGCCCGCGCCCCGGAGATGACGGCGCTCCTCGCCGAGCTGTCGGCGACGGAATCGCCCTCCACCGAGCCGGCGGCGGTCGCCGCTCTGGCTCTTCGCTTGGCGCGGGAGGCCGAGGGCCTGGGCCTCACCACCGAGCTCATCCCGGTTCCCGACGCCGGCCCGCTGCTCCGCGCCCGGTCCCAGGCCGCAGGCCGACCGATCATGCTGCTCGGTCACATGGACACGGTCTGGCCCCTGGGCACGCTGG
This sequence comes from Vicinamibacteria bacterium, assembly GCA_035286745.1. Lineage (GTDB taxonomy): Bacteria > Acidobacteriota > Vicinamibacteria > Fen-336 > Fen-336 > DATECU01. The sequence goes on from DATECU010000229.1 coordinate 759, forward strand.
CCACCCGTCCCCTGCGGACGGAGGGGGACCGTCTCTACGGCCCCGGCGCGTACGACATGAAGGGCGGACTGGTGGTGGCGCTCTTTGCCCTCGGCGCCCTGCGCACTCGGGGCCGGTTGCCCCCGGTCACCGTCTTCTTCACTCCCCTGGAAGAGGTCGACTGCGGGCCCTACCGCGGCCTCATGGAGGCCGAGATGGGAGCCTCGGCTGCGGTCCTGGACTTCGAGCCGGCTTGGCCCGGCGGTGCCGTGAAGACCGAGCGCAAGGGCTCGGGGTCGTTCCTCCTGCGGGCCAGAGGCCGAGCCGCCCACGCCGGCGCCGACTTCGCCCAGGGCGCGAACGCGATCCTGGAGCTCGCGCGCAGGGTCCTCGAGGTGTCGGCGCTCACCGACCTCGAGCGGGGCACCACCGTCAACGTGGGCGTGGTTCGCGGCGGCTTGCGCTCGAACGTGGTCCCCGACCTGGCCGAGGCCGAGGTCGACTTCCGCGTGCGAAGCCTGGCCGACGCCCGGCGCATCGAAGCCGCGTTTGGCGCCCTGCGGGCGACGGATCCGGGCGTTGCCCTCGAGGTGGACGGCGGACTCCACTACCCACCCCTGGAGCGCGGACCTCACGTGCTCGCCGTCTATGAGCTGGCCCGGCGGGTGGCCGAGGAGATGGGAAGCGGGCTGGCCGAGGCCTCGACCGGAGGCGCCAGCGAGGCATCCTTCGCCGCCGCCCTGGGCGTGCCCACCCTGGACGGCCTGGGGCCCGACGGCGACGGTGCCCACGCCGAGCACGAGCACGTGCTGCTCTCCTCGCTCCCCGATCGCGCGGCTCTGGCCGCCGGCCTCATCGAGCGCTTGGCGGATACGCAGGGCGCCGACAGATAGGCCCTTTGCCCTGTCGGCGTTGACTACTCTTGACCACTCTTGACTGTCGACCAGGGCCGCCTGCTGCCCCTTCGAGTTAGAATGCCGGCCCGGGAGCGCTCGGTTCCCGGCGCCGCTTGCGCGGGCGGCTCCATCATTGCTCTCAGGAGGATTCGTCATGATCTCGAAGCATGTGTTCCTCGGTGCGGCCCTGGCCCTGGGGCTCTCCTTCCCTTTGGCTGAAGCGGCGGACGGCACCAAGTACGGCTCGGGCGTCGCTCTGTCGAGCCCGACGCCCGTCTCCAGCCTGCTCGCCAAGCCCGAGGCCTACCTGGGCAAGACGGTGCGGGTGGATGGCGTGATCACAGCGGTCTGCGAGAAGCGCGGCTGCTGGATGCAGATCACCGACACCGACAAGGCCATTCGCATCAAGGTCGAGGATGGCGTCATCGTCTTCCCCCTCACCGCCATGGGCAAGCGCGCCTCGGCAGAGGGCACCCTGGAGGCGGTTCACCTCAGCTCCGAGCAAGCCGAGGCCGAGGCCAAGCGTCACGCCGAAGAGCACAAGGGAGAGGCGAAGTCGGAGGCGCCCCGGGCCGGTACCACCTACCAGATCCGCGGCACCGGCGCCGTCGTCTACTAGGCCGCCCACATGAGTTGGCGCCGACTCCTGGTGGTCCTCCACCGGGACATTGGGTATTTGTGTGCCGGGCTCACCGTGATCTACGCCGTCTCCGGGATTGCGGTGAACCACGTCGGGGACTGGAATCCCAACTACGACGTACGGCGGAGCCAACTGGAGTTGGGGACCCTCCCCACCGGCGACGACTCCGCCGCCGCCCGCATCGCACTCGAGAAGCTCCGCATCACCGACAAGCCGCGAGCCTTGGTGCGGATCTCACCCGCGCACCTGCGCGTGTTTCTGGAAAACCGCACGCTCACGATCGAGATCCCGGCCGGCCACCTGGAGGACGAGCAGGTCTCGCGCCGGCCGGTCTTCTTCCAGATGAATTTCCTTCACCTGAACCACGGCAAGGGCATCTGGACCTGGTTCGCGGACCTCTACGCGGTGGCCCTGCTGCTGCTCGCGCTTTCAGGCATTGTGATTCTGCGCGGGCCCCGTGGCCTGGGCGGGCGCGGCAAGTGGCTGGTCCTCGCCGGCCTGGCCATCCCGCTCCTCTTCTTGTGGTGGAAGGCCTGAGGAGTCCGGCCATCGGTGGCCAATGGGCTCGATCGTCGGGCTGCTTCAACCACCGTCCGTCGGCGGCCCCTCGCTCACCCGCGGCAGCTCGTAGTAGACCGAGCGGCGCAGCACTTCGGCCTTGGCCACCTCGAAGAGCATGTACACCGTGCGCAGGCCCCCGGGGTAGCGGCGGTCGCAGGGCTCGCCGAGGCGGTACCAGGTGTCGGTGGTCACCACGAAGACGCCCTTTTCCCACCCCGGCTTCCGCCGCGAGGCAATGATCACGTAGCTGGCCTCCGGCTCCCCCGCCGCCTCGCCCTGCAGGCACAGGTCCGGCACCTCCGCACCCTCCAGCCGCTGCCTCAGCTCCGCCCAACGGTCGCGACGAATGCGATTTGACGCCGCCCGTAGGGCGTGGTCCAGGCCACTCAGGATTGGGTCGCCGTGAGGCTCCTCGGCGTAGGCCGCCGCCAGGCGCAGAAAGCCGGTCAGC
>DATECU010000230.1:0-9363 GCA_035286745.1 Vicinamibacteria bacterium
CCCCCATCGAAGAACGAGGGAGAACCTGGTGACCGACGACACCCGCCACGACTGGACGGCCGATGCCGTCCGCGACATCTACGAGCTGCCGTTCACCGAGCTGGTCTTCCGCGCCCAGAGCACTCACCGCCGGTTCCACGACCCCCTGGAGATCCAGCGTTGCACGCTGCTCAGCATCAAGACTGGCGGTTGTCCCGAGGACTGCGGCTATTGCCCACAGAGCGCCCACTACTCGACCGGGGTTCCGAGAGAGCCACTCCTGGTCCCCGAAGCGGTGCTGGACAAGGCCCGCGCCGCCAAGGCGAGCGGCTCCACCCGCTTCTGCATGGGCGCCGCCTGGCGCGACCCCAGTGACGGCCGAGCCTTCGATCAGGTCCTGGAGATGGTCGAGCAGGTGGCGGCCCTGGACCTGGAGGTCTGCGCCACTCTCGGCATGCTGACCTCGGATCAGGCCCGACGACTCAAGCTAGCCGGGCTCACCGCCTACAACCACAACCTCGACAGCTCTCGCGAGTTCTACGAGAACATAGTCTCAACTCGCAGCTATGACCAGAGGCTGGCGACTCTGCGAGTGGTCAGCGAGGCCGGCATCAGCGTCTGCTGCGGGGGCATCGTGGGCATGGGCGAGTCGGTGCACGATCGGGCGGCGCTCCTGGCCGAGTTAGGCCGGCTCGATCCCCACCCCGAGAGCTTGCCGGTGAACCTGCTGGTGCGCGTCCCGGGCACCCCGCTGGCTGAGGCCCCGGACCTCGACGTCTTCGACTTGGTGCGAACCGTGGCCGCCGCCAGGCTGGTGTGTCCGGGCTCGCGGGTCCGCCTCTCGGCTGGACGCGCCTCCCTCTCGCCTGAGGCTCAGGCCCTCTGCTTCCTGGCCGGCGCCAACTCCATGTTCGCCGGCGAGAAGCTGCTGACCGCGCCTAACCCGAGCGTGGACGAGGACGAGCGGCTGCTGGCTCGCCTGGGCCTGCGCTTCCTCGAGGCCCAGGCCTAGTGCCGGCCCTGGAGGCGCTGGCCAGCATGCGGGCCGAAGCGGAAGCCCGCCTTCGCCGCCTGGCGGAGGACGGCCTGGCGCGGCGGTTGCGCTTGCCGGCCGGGATCGATCTCGTCTCCAACGACTTCCTGGGCCTCGCCGACCATCCCCGCCTGGTGACCCGCATGCAGGAGTCGCTCGGTGTCCTGGGCGTGGGATCCGGCGGCTCGCGCCTGCTGCGGGGTCACCGGGAGGTGTTCCAGCAGCTCGAAGACCGCCTGGCCGCCTTCTCCGGAACCGAGGCCGCCCTCCTCTTCGCCTCCGGCTACGCCGCCAACTTGGGCTTGCTGCAAGCGCTCCTTGAGCCGGGGGACCTGGTTCTCTCGGACGAGCTGAACCATGCCAGCATCATCGATGGTTTGCGTTTGGCGGGCTCCCGCAAGTTCGTCTATCGCCATCAGGATCTGAACGCGCTGGAGACGGTGCTCAGGGCCCCCCGACCGGCTCGCACCTTCATCGTCACCGAGAGCGTCTTCGGCATGGAGGGGGATCGGACGCCGCTCTTGGAGATCCAGGAACTGGCCGACGCCCACGGTGCGCTGCTGCTGGTCGACGAAGCCCACGCCACCGGCCTCTACGGTCCCCGGGGCTCCGGCCGGGTGGAAGAGCTGGGGCTTGGCGGTCGGGTGCTGGCCAGCGTTCACACCGGCGGCAAGGCGCTCGGCGCGGCCGGGGCATGGGTGGCGGGGCCGGCCTGGCTTCGCGAGCTCTTGATCAACCGGGCCAGGAGCTTCGTCTTCTCCACCGCGCCCTTGCCGGTCTTGACCGCCGCCCTCGAGGCCGCGCTCGACCTGGTTCAGGAGGAACCGGAGCGCCGGCGGGAAGTCCACCGGAAGGCGGCTCTGCTGCGGGCAGGGCTCGGCGAGCACGGCCAGGCGACGCCCGGCGAGTCGCCGATCGTGCCCCTGATGGTGGGCGAGAACCGGGCCGCCCTGGCGCTGCAAGAGGGACTGGCGGCTGCCGGCTTCGATGCTCGCGCCGTGCGCCCACCCACCGTCCCCAAGGGCACGGCTCGCCTCAGGATCACCGTGCGCTACCCGGTAGGCGATGATGACCTGCTTCGCTTCGCCGAGACCGTTGGCCGCCTGTGCCGCGACGCGGTGCCGGCGGGCGCGTGAGCGCGCGGTCCGGCGCCAGCCGTGAGGAGGTCCGGCGCTTTGACCTCGATCACCTCTGGCATCCCTTCACCCAGATGGCGGAGTACGCGAAGAGCGAGCCTCTGGTGGTGGAGCGGGCCGAGGGGAACTGCCTGATCGACGACCAGGGGCGGCGCCTGTTCGACGCCACCTCGGCTCTCTGGTGCAACCTGCTGGGCCACCGGGTGCCGGAGATCGATCGGGCCGTCGTCGAGCAGCTCGGGCGGGTGGCCCATTCCACTCTGTTAGGTGCCACCCATCCCACCGCCGCCGAGTTGGCGCGGCGTTTGGCGGAGATCGCACCCGCGGGACTCGACCGCGTCTTCTTCTCCGACAACGGGGCCACCGCGGTGGAGGCGGCCCTCAAGATCGCCTTCCAGTACCGGCTCTTGACCCAAGGGCCCGAGGCCGCCGCCGCTTCCGTCTTCCTGAGCCTGGAGGACGGCTATCACGGAGACACGCTCGGCGCGGCCGCGGTAGGCGGTGTTGCGCTCTTTCACGAGACCTTCCGCCCCCTGCTGCTCCAGACGCTCAAGGCCCCGGCTCCCTACTGCTACCGCTGTCCCCTGGGCAAGGTCTGCGAGAGTTGCGCCATGGACTGCGCGGCGCAGCTCGAGGCGACCCTGGAGCGAGAGAGGGGGCGGGTGTTGGCGGTGGTCCTGGAACCGGGCATCCAGGCCGCGGCGGGCATGATCGTGCATCCCCCGGGCTATCTCACTCGAGTCGCCGAGGCCTGTCGTCGCCACCGGGCGCTTCTGATCCTGGACGAGGTGGCGACCGGCTTCGGCCGCACCGGCACGCTCTTCGCTTGCCAGCAGGAGGGCGTGGTCCCCGACCTGCTCTGCCTGGCCAAGGGGCTGACCGGCGGCTATCTGCCGGTGGCGGCCACCCTCACCAGGGAGGCGATCTATCAGGTGTTCCTGGGCCCCTACCACGAGTACCGCCACTTCTTCCACGGCCACACCTACACCGGGAATCCGTTAGGCTGCGCGGCGGCTTTGGCCACCCTGCGCCTGCTGGCCGAGAGCCGAGCCGTGGAGTCGGTGGGGGAGAAGGCCCGGATGCTGAGGCAGGCCCTGGAGCTGGTGGCGCGGCACCCGCGGGTCGGCGATCTGCGACAACTGGGCCTGATGTGCGGAATCGAGCTGGTCGCGGATCGGGCCAGCAAGGCCCGCTTCCCGCCTGGGGACCGGGTGGGCCACCAGCTGTGCCTGGCCATGCGTCGCCATGGCATCTACGCCAGACCGCTCGGCGACATCGTGGTCCTGATGCCCCCCCTGTCGTCCACCGAGGCGGAGCTCGGCCACCTGGCCCGCTCCCTGCACGCGGTCCTTCTGGAGCGCTTTGGTGCGTGATCTCCTGATCAACGGCACCGACACCGGCGTCGGCAAGACGGTGGTGGCGGCGGGAATGCTGCTGGCGCTACGCGCCCGAGGCGTGCGCGCCATTGGCCTGAAGCCCGCCGAGACCGGTCTGACACCCAACGAGCGCGCCGACTCCGAGATTCTGGCATGGGCGTCAGGCACCGACGAACCACTGGCCGCGCCGCTGCTGCGACTCGCAGAACCCCTGGCCCCCGCGGTGGCCGCGGAGCGGGCGGGCACGGCGCTGGACCCGGCTCGCCTCCGGGTGCGCCTTCAGGCCTTGCGGGAGGAGGGCTACACCTTGGTGGTCGAGGGGGCGGGCGGCTTGCTGGTCCCCCTGGCTTGGGGCTTCACCGCCCTGGACCTGGCCGAGGCTGAGAACCTGGAGGCGGTGCTGGTGGCCCGCGCCGGCCTGGGCACGCTCAACCACATCCTGCTCACCGCCCAGGCGCTTCTCGCCCGTGGCGTTAGGCTCAAGGGAGTGGTTCTGAACGGTCGAAGCCGGGAGCCCGATCTCGCCGAGACCACCAACCCCGCGGCCCTGGCCCGGCTGCTGCCCGGCGTGCCCTTGGTGGTGCTGCCCCGCTGGCCTGGTGCCTCTACCGGGGAAGCAGCTCGTCGTGCCGCCGAGCCCCTGGCCCCGCTTCTCGCCTGAACCGTGTCACGGCTCGGCGCGAACCGCCCGTGCGTTGGCATCCGACTTGCTCGGTCCTTGGCTCTGGAGGTGCGGGTGGGAAGATTCGTCGGCTGCGTGGGACGATCTGTCCATCCCGGGGGACGGCCGATTCGATGGAGGCCGGATGCGCGCTGACGCGATCTGCTTTGTTCTGGCCGTGGGCCTCTCGGGCGTGACGCAGGCTTCGGCCCAGGGCAGCCCAAGCGCGACACCGGCGACCTCGGTCCTGGCGAGCGACACGACGCAGGTCGATCGACCCTTGCCCGACGGAAGCGAGCTGGTCCGATCCATGGTCGATCGCCAGCGGTCATTCGAAGAGGCCATTGACAGCTACACGTACGACCTGGTTCGGACCGAGGAGCACCTGGACAGCAAGGACCGCGTCAAGAAGCGGCACCTGCGCCGGTACGAGGTCTTCTTCGTCCAAGGTGGGTCCGCACACAAGTTGGTCGAAGACGACGGAAGGCCCCTCACGCCGAGCGAGCAGGAGAAAGAGGAGCGTCGGGTGCGCAAGAAGGCCGAAGAGGCCGCTCGCCGAAAGAAGGAACGAACCAGGGACAGCGAGGACGACCTCAAGATCTCCAAGGTCCTGGCGCGGTTCGACTTCACGTCCCTGTCCCGAGCGATCGTGGACGGACGGACGACCGTTCTGGTCGAGTTCCGCGCTCAACCCGGCAAACGCGACATCGACCAGGACAACGTACTCCGTGCCTTGCGCGGCCGGCTGTGGATCGACGAAGAGGAACGTGTCGTCCTGCGCGCCGAGTTCGGCAGCGCCCAGGGGATCAAGATCGGTGGCGGGCTACTGGCCTCGATCTCGTCCTTCGACGTCAAGATGGAGATCGGGCGCGTGGACCAGATCTGGCTACCGCGCCGGACCGAGGCCTTCGTCGCCGGTCGCTTGCTCCTGCTCAAGAAGCTCCGGCAGCGCGTCGTCGACGAGTACAGCAACTTCCGCCGCTTTGAGGTCACGACCGAAGAACACCTGATCGGCGCCGAGCGCTGATCTTGCCCGAGCTGTCTTGGCCAAGCCCGGCCCGTCGTCCCCCTCGCGGCGACGCCTACCGCGCCGTCTCGGTCTCTTCCTTCTCCATGCCGGCCCGGAAGAGGAAGACGGCAACGGCCAGCACGACCACCAGGCCCCCGGCGACGGCCGTGGCCCCCAGCAGGCGGGAGAAGTCCTTCTCGGCAAAGCGGAGGTGGTCGAGGGTCTTCGCCATCCACCACTCTGGCTGGGTCTTCTTGATCGCTACCAGGAGCGCGATCAGGACGCCGGCCAAGCCCTCGCCCGCGATCAGGCCCGAGGCGGCCAGGATCCCCGAGTCGCGATCGGAGGCATCGTCGCCCTTGCGCCAAACCACCAGCCGGCGCAGCACCCCACCGACGAAGAGGGCGGCCTGAGTGGCCAGCGGCAGATAGATGCCCACGGCAAAGGCCAGGCCAGGCAGGCCGGCCAACATCGCACCTATCGAAAAAGCGGAGCCGGAGAGAACCAGGCCCCAGGGCAGCGAACCTGCCAGGACGCCCTCGATCACCGTCTTCATCAGCGTCGCCTGGGGAGCCGGCAGCTCCGTGGAGCCGAAGGTGAAGGCTTGCCCCAGGAGCAGCACCGTGCCCGCCACCGCCCAACAGGCAAAGGCCGCAGCCAGGAACTGGCCGGCCTGCTGCCGAGCCGGTGTCGCGCCGACCAGTTGGCCGGTCTTGAGGTCCTGGGAGATGTCCCCCGACTTGGAGGCGGCGATGGCCACCACCGTCCCCACCGTGAGGATGGCGGCTCGGGCGGAGGGGTCGGTCCAGCCGCAGGCCACGAAGACCGCAGCCACCCCGAGCAGCGTCACCAGGGTCATGCCCGAGGTCGGATTGGACGACACGCCGATGAGGCCCACGATCCGGGAGGACACGACCACGAAGGCCACTCCGAAGACGGCCACTCCCAGCGCCGCCACCAGGCGCGGAAAGAAACCCATGTCTCCGGCGAACAGGCCCGGCACCACGGCCAGGGTGACCACCACCAGCGCCGGACCCGTCAGCACCACCCAGCCAGGCACGTCGCGATCGGTGCGGTCGGCCGGGCCGGCCAGAGCCGAATCGCCGCCGTCGCTGCGCATTCCCTTGAGCACGCTCACCAGGGAGCTGTACATGGTGGGCAAGGAACGGATGACGGTGACGATGCCGGCGGCTGCCACCGCCCCTGCGCCTACGTATCGAACATAGCGTGACCAGATGGCGCCGGCCGAGAGCTCGTGGATGGTCTTGCTGGCCTCCGGAAAGAGAGGCGCCGTGAGGTTGTCGCCCACCAGGGCGATCAGCGGGATCAACACCAGCCAGGAGATCAGGCTGCCCGAGAACATGATCGCGGACTGGCGGTAGCCGAGGATGTAGCCCACCGCGATCAAGGCGGGGGCGACCTCGAGCGCCAGCTCGGCCTTGGGCAGCACGGGAAGGTGGGCCTGGAGATCGGGCGGGAGCAGGCAAGCGCCACCGATCACCAGCTTCACCGCCATCCCGATGGCGAGGCCGTAGAAGATCCACCTGCCGCCGCTGGCCTCCGCCACCGTAGCCCGCAGCACCTCGGCGCAGGCCTTGCCCTCGGGGTAGGGCAGCTCGTCCGCGCTTCTGACGATTAGCAGACGCCGCAGCGGCACCATGGCCGAGATGCCCAAGATCCCGCCCAGCAGCGCCAGGATGGCCACCTGCCAGAAGCTCGGCGCCATTTGCCACATGAAGAGAGCGGGGATGGTGAAGATGGTGCCGCTGGCCAGCGAGGAGCTGGCGGAGCCGATGGTCTGCGACATGTTGGCTTCCAGGATGGTCCCACGCCGACCCCTGAGCAGCCTGAAGAAGGCCACGGTCAGGACCGCGATCGGGATCGAGGTGGAAACCGTCAGCCCGACGCGCAGGCCCAGGTAGGCGTTAGCGGCACCGAAGAGGAGGCCGAAGACGATGCCCGCGGCCGCAGCCCGGAAGGTGAACTCGGCGATGGACTCTTGCGGCCTGGTGCTGCTCACGCTCATGAAACCCCCCGCATTCCGGGGCCAAGCCTACCATCGCCGGACGCTCCCACGCACTGGCCGGTTCGCCCCCACAACCCACCTCCCCCTCTGATAACATCCGGACGCCGCCCGCCGGGCGGATTCGCCGTCGGAAGTTCGAGCTCAGCGTCGGGCCGGCGCGCTGGCCGCCCCGAGCAAGGAGTGCCCATGGCCGAGCAAGCGGCCCCTCCCTTCCAGAACAAGGTGGTGGTGGTGACCGGCGCCTCCGCCGGCATCGGCCGCGCCCTCTGTCTGGCCCTCGCCCCCCAACGGCCTCGTTTGGTGCTGGCGGCCCGCGACAAGGACCGCTTGCAGGAGGTGGCGGACGCCTGCCGCGGGCTGGGTGCCGAGACCCTGGTGGTGCCCACCGATGTCTCCTCGGACGCCGCCTGCCAGCGGTTGGTGAGCCGGGTGGTGAGCGGCTTCGGCGGCCTCGATGTCTTGGTGAACAACGCCGGCTTCACCATGCGAGCGCGCCTGGAGGACGTGTCGGATCCCACCCTCTTTGAACGCTTGATGCGGGTCAACTACTTCGGCCCCGTCTATCTGACCTACTACGCGCTCGCCGAGCTCAAGAGGTCCCGGGGCCTGATCGTGGTCGTCTCCAGTCTCACCGGCCTGGCCGGGGTCCCCACCCGCACGGGTTATGCGGCCAGCAAGCACGCCCTGCTCGGCTTCTTCGACTCCCTCCGCATCGAGCTCAAGGACAGCGGGGTAGGCGTCACCGTGGTCTGCCCCGACTTCGTCGCCTCCGAGATCGATCGCCGAGCCGCCGGCGGCGATGGGCAGCCGCTGGGCGACCGAGCGATTCCGCACCAGGGGATCATGTCCGCCGAGGCTTGCGCTGCCCGTACGGTGGCGGCCATGGCGAGGCGGCAGCGGCTGCTCGTCCTCTCCTTCCGCGGCCGGCTGGGCCGTTGGATGAAGCTCCTCGCCCCCAGCGTCCTGGACTGGATGTCGGCTCGCGCCGTGCGATCGGAGACCAAGAGCCCATAGCGCTACTAGCTAGCGCTGGCAGCGGGGGCAGTGGTGGGTGCCCCGGCCGGCGATGACGGTGCGGACGATGGGCGTGCGACAGCGCGGGCAAGGCTCGCCCTCCCGGCCGTAGACCCGACGCTCGTCCTGGTAGCGGCCGTCCTCGCCGCTGGGCTGAACGAAGTCGCTGATGCTGGAACCCCCGGTCTCCAGGGAACGGTGGAGCACCGCCTGGATGGCGCCCAGCAGGCGATCACACTCGGCGCCGGTAACGCGATAGGCGCGGCGGGAAGGGCGGATCGAGGAGAGGAACAACGCCTCGTCGGCATAGATGTTGCCGACACCGGCCAGCACGGACTGGTCGAGCAGCACGGCCTTGATGGGAGCCCGCCGCCGGCGCACCGCCACCGCCAGCTCCCTGGCCCCTGCGCTCAAGGCGTCGGGCCCCAGCCGCTCCAGGCGGGGTGAGGTGGCGCCCGGCGAGAGAAGCTCGACGCGGCCGAACTTGCGAGCATCCCGAAAGAACACGTCGGGCCCGCTGTCGTCGAACGAGAGCCGCAGATGCGTGTGCCGATCTGGGATGAAACCCCTGGCCTGACCTTCGGGTGTCAAGGCGCCGCCTCGAGTCGAGGCGAGTAGGCGAACGCTGCGCACTCCCGCGGCGAAGATCTGCCCCGTCATGCCGAGGTGGAGGAGCAGCCGCGAACCGCCGTCGAGGCCGGCCAGCAGGTACTTCCCCAGCCGCTCCAGTCGCTCGAAGCGCCGTCCGGTCAGACGGCGCCTGAGGGTTCGAGGCGAGGTGAGGAAGAAGGGACTGGGCGCGGTGGTTGTGACCCTGACCACCCGCCGGCCCAGCAGCAGCGGCTCGATCTGCCGCCGCGTGATCTCGACCTCTGGCAGCTCAGGCATGGCGCGGGCAGCGTCCGGGCCCGCCGGCTAGCCCTCCGACGATGGGGTAGCGGACGTTCGCCTGGTTGAGCGACCGGATCACGGCCTCGAGGCTGCTGGCCTGCACGGATCCCGAGTCTATCCTCATCGCCGTGCTGGCAACACCTCTAGCGTGAGCGAGAAGCCGTTTGGGGCTGGGAACAGGCGACCTGGTCGGGAGCGCGGCAGGCGGGGCTCCAGGCCGGCGCTCGGCTCACCCTGG
>DATECU010000231.1:0-6313 GCA_035286745.1 Vicinamibacteria bacterium
TCCGGCGGAACCCGCTGCGGCAACCGCGCCCACACCGGCAGCCTCCGCTCCCGCTCCCGCGCCCGGCGAAGCGAAACCGGCGGCTGAGGCCAAACCCAACGCGGCGGCTGCCTTCCAAGCCAAGATGGCGGCCATGAAGGCGGCTCGCGAGGCCGGCAAGGCCGCCCCGCCCGCGGCTGCCCCAGCCCCGCCCTCCGCCCCCGCGGCTGCTGCGCCCGAGCCCGCGCCCTCCGCCCCCGCGCCTAGCGAAACGAAACCGGCGGCCGAGGCCAAGCCCAACGCCGCCGCCGCTTTCCAGGCCAAGATGGCGGCCATGAAGGCGGCGCGCGAGGCCGGCAAGGCCGCAGCTCCGGCCGCTACGCCTGCGCTCGTGAGTTCGACACCGCCCGCCGCCGAGGTCCCGGCTCCTCCGGCTCCGCCGCCGGAAGCGGTCCCTTCCTCCCCGATGGCGTCTGCGCCTGACGAATCCGCGCCGGTCGCCGTCGAGGTTGCCGCCGGCGCTTCCTCGCCTGCTCCCGAGACCCCGCCCGCCGCGGAAGCCGCACCGGCTCCGGAGCCGCCAGCCACGGTTCAGCCTCCCAGCGAGCCGCCTACCGGGTTCGAGGAGACCATCGCCTTCGAGAAGCCGATCGTCCCGGTTCAGAAGCCCGAGTGAGCTGAATGAAGGTTGGCATCGACCTCGGCACCACCTACTCCCTCGTGGCCCGAATGGATGCCGAGGGCCGCCCGGTCTTGATTCCCGACCAAGCCGAGCCGGACGTGTTCCACACGCCCTCGGTGGTACACATCGCCGCCGGGGCCGCCTTCGTGGGCAGCATGGCCGAGGCCCTCTTGGAGCAAGACCCCCAGATCCAGGTCCTCCGCTTCTTCAAGCGCCTGATGGGGGAGATGACCCCGGTCTGCTACGACGACAACGGAGCCACCTGGTATCCCGAGGGGGTGACCGCCCTGGTCCTCAAGAAGCTCGCGTTCGACGCCGAGACCATCTCCCACGCTCCCCTCGACGATGTCGTCATCACGGTGCCGGCGCACTTCACCGACCCCCAGCGGCGCTCGGTGCTGGCGGCGGCCACGCTGGCGGACTTGAACGTCATCGGCTTGGTCGAGGAGCCGGTGGCGGCGGCCCTCCACTACGGTGTGGTGACCGGCCTCCACGACCAGATCATGCTGGTCTACGACTTCGGCGGCGGGACCTTCGACGCCACCGTCATGAGCATGGACGCCCGCGGCGTCTACGTGCTGGCCAAGACCGGCCTCACCGAGCTGGGGGGCAAGGAGCTGGACGAGAAGGTGGGGGAGATGATCCTGGCCCAGTTCCAGCGGGCCATGGGGCAACCGCTGGCCATGGGGGCGCGGACCCTGCTGGAGCTGCGCCGGGTCTCGGAGGAGATCAAGATCGAGCTGTGCAACCCCGGGAAGACCCGGCTGCGGCGGATCGCCATGCTGGGCGGGCACGCGGTCGAGGTGGAGATCGCCCGCAAGGACTTCGAGTCCTCCATCAAGGAGTACCTGGATCGAGCCGAGGCCGAGATGATGGCCTGCATCCGGGAGGCCGGGTTGCGCTTCGAAGACATCGGCAGTTGCCTGCTGGTGGGAGGGTCGTCCCTGGTGCCGGCGGTGGAGGAGCGGCTGAAGGCGCTGTTCTGCCGGCCGGGCCAGCAGGTGCTGCACCATGAGCCGAGTAAGGCGGTGGCGTATGGTGCAGCCATCCACGTGAGCCAGCTCACCGGGGATGCGGAGGCGTTCCATCTACCCGCCGAGCTGCGCGGGGTGAGCGGCTACAGCGTGGGGGTGCGCACCCTGGATCCCGGCACCGGCCGGGTGGCCGTCGACACCCTGATCAAGAAGAACATGCCCATACCGGCCAAGATCCAGAAGACCTACTACACGAGCCGACCCAACCAGGAACGGATCGTTCTCGACTTCGTGCAGTTCCGAGAGCAGAGGGAGGGCCTGGTGAGCCTGGGGCGCCTGACGGTGGGCCCGCTCAACGCCCCGCGCGCCAACTACCCGATCGAGGTGACGACCGAGTACCGCGAAGACGGAACCGTAGCCGTGCAGGCCTACGACGCCCAGACCGGGGTCGAGCTGGAGCAGGTCTTCGGCCGCGACGACGGCAGCGGCACCGGACACCTGGCGGCCCAGCGCTCCCTGGTGCGATCGACTGTCATCAATAATGTGATTTCCTGACCATGAGCAAGCCCCCGACTCCCAAACCGCGCCCGGCTGGTCCCAAGAAGTTCGGAACCTCCACCTGGATCGCCGCTGCCTTCCTCTTGCCCGCGCTGGCAACCGCCGGCTACTTTGGCCGGAACTGGAACGCCACCCGGCTGATTCTCGCTCGGGAGGATTCGGAGCATCAGGAGCGGCTGAACCGCAACGCGGTTCTCTCCAAGGTCTACGACGTGTTGCAGAACAAGAAGCTCCAGGTCTGCAACAAGAGCCAGGACACCCTCAAGATCCAATGGGTGGCGGCTGCCTACCACGACGGCAAGAACCTCCGGGTCTTCGATTCCGGCCGTTGCTCGGCGTGGCAGGAGGTGACGCTGGCCTCCGGCGACAACCGGGTGCTGACGCTCACCTCGGCCCAGGAAGGCTGCAACTGGAACGGGGCCGTGGTGTACTTCGCCATGCGCTTCAGCCGTGAGTCCGAGGAAGTGATTCGCCACTACAACTACGTGGCTCACTACTCCGGCTTCGACCGGGATTGCTACACGCAGGAGTGAGCGCTCATGTCTACCCTTCGTCTCCATCGGCAAGGTGAGGCTCCTCTCGAGGTCTTGCAGGACAAGGCCCTGGCTGGCCGCGACGCTTCCTGCGACGTGGTGGTGGTCGACAAGTCAGTGTCCCGCCGCCATGCCTACCTCGAACGCCGCGGTGAGGGATGGGCGGTGGTGGATCAGGGCAGCGCCAACGGGACCTTCCTGGACGGCAAGCCGGTGACCGACGCGCCCCTCCGCCAAGGTCAGGAACTGCGCTTCGGCATGGTGAGCCTCAGGGTCGAGATCGAGAGCGACCTGCCCCAGACGATGATGATGCCGGCGGGTACCGTGGAACCGCCGGCGACCATGCTCATGCCCAACCCGAGCTTCGAGGCGCCACCCGCCCCCAAGCCCCCGGTCGCGCCCTCTCGGCCGATGCCCCCGCCGGCGCCTCCGGCGCCCCAGCCCGCCTCGGCCCGCCGCCCAGCCGAGCCTCCGCCACCGCGGGCGCTCACCCCGACCGAGGAGGCGGCGGCGTTCCTGGGTCTCGGCCCTGGCACGTCGCAGGAGGCGGTGGCTCGCCGCTTCGAAGAGATGTCGTCCGACATCCAGGCCAAGGTCCAGACCGCTCCCACCCCGGCCCTGCGCGACCGCTACCAGCGGAACCTGGATGAGCTTCGGAAGGCCTGCGAGACCCTGGCCCCCGGCTTCGGAGGGGGCAGCCCGCGCGTCGAAGACCTGCCCTCGGCACAGCCCTCGGTGTCTCCGGACGACATGGATGTCTCGATCCCGGCCCCGCTGCGGGCGGCGCCGGCCTCGGCGGCGGCGGCCAGCCCCGCCGCCACCGGGGCGCCCCCCCCGGCGACCACCGCCATCGGGTTTCTGGTGGCCACCATCCTGGCGCTTTCCGCTTTCTTCTGCATGTCCAACCAGAAGATGCAGAAGACCTACAAGGCCAACCAGAAGTCGAGCGATCGCAACCAGGCGAAAGCGGCGGCCGAGCAGTTCGGCGCCATGGCGAGCCTGGAGCAGGTGGGGGCCCTGGTGGCCGGCCAGCTCAAGATCTGCAACAAGGCGGCGGTGCCGGTTGAAGTGAAATGGCTGGGCGCCGTCTACCTGGAGACGACGGCTTCGGGAGACAGCAAGGTCAAGAGCTACAACAGCGACAACTGCCGCGGGGAGTTCAACCTCACGCTGGCGCCGGGGAGCGAAGAGAAGATCGCTCTCAAGGGCACCTCGGAGAAGTGCAACTGGAACGGCCAGGGGCTGTTCTATGCGCTCGCCCTCAAAGACCCCAGGGCACCCGACAGCTTCCTCCGCTCCAGCGGGACCTTGAACAACCGGCAGGATTGCGTCACCATCGGAGAAGGTCTCTAGGATTCCGACTCCGGCCCTCCGCTCGGGGGCCGCCCGCCAAGGAGGAGCACGTCTCATGGACTGGACTGGTGTTTCGAAGAACCTGGTGCCGCGGCTGAGCCTCACGGTGTTGGTCGCCTGGGGTTTCACCCTCGGCGCGCCGCTCTTCGCGCAGGACCCCACTCCTCCCGAGTCGGAGGTCAAGAAGGACCCGAAGAAGAAGGTTGCCCCCAAGGGCACCGGCCCGGCCGCCGCCGGCCCCACCCAGGCGCCGCCCGCCTTTCTGCTGCGCGCCGACGCCAACTGCAACGTCACCATCGACGGGGGCAGCCCGATCAAGGTCCGCTCGGGAGAACCCCGCAAGGTCGATGTCACTAACGGACAGCACCTGGTCAACGCGGTGAGCGACGACGGCAAGCTGCGCTGGGAGGGCATCGTCGAGGCCAAGTCCCAGCAGGTGGTGGTGCAGATCACCCTGGTGGGCTCCACCTCGCCTGCCGACTTCGATCGGGGGGCGGCCCGGGTCTGGCTCGCTCTCACCGACCTCAAAGTCGCCGGCGCCTACGCGGGTACCATCCTGAACAAGTCCTGGGGCTTTCACGACAAGAACCTGAGCACCGCCGTCTACACCGCCCACGTGGCCTTCAAGAGGGAGATGGAGGAGTTCAAGAAGATCGTCCCCGCTCCCGGAGATCAACTCCGCCGCCGCATCGTCGAGGACGTGACCGCGGTGGGGACTACTGCCGACAAGTACGTCGACTTCCTGACCAAGTCGATCTCGGCCGCGCAGCAGGCGAATACCTGGATGGGCGAGCCTCTGAACCTGTACTCCCAGGCCAAGGCCCTGGAGCCCACCCTGGTGCTGCCGGCCAATACCGTGAACGAGCTTCGCAACTCGCGGGCATTCCAGGACGCCCTGCCCCCGGATCGCCGAACCCAGATCGGACTTCCCCCGGACACCCGCGACGTCAACATCGGCGCCGACTACTACTACTCCACGCCGAACATGCTGGCGGTGGTGACCAAGGGCGGTCTGGCGGACAACTGGGGCTTCAAGGCCGGGGATCGCATCCTGTCGGCGAACGGAAAGCCGGTGGCCTCCATCTGGGACTTCAAGACCAGCCTGCGGGAGAACGCGGGCGGGCAGATGCAGGTGGTCTACGAGCGGGCCGGCAAGCGGGAGACCCGCGAGTTCAAGGTCCCCGGGCAGCTTCAGTAGAGTCGGCAGTAGCTGCGCCTAGCGTGCTTTCAGCTCCTCGGCGAACTCGGAGACGCCGTCTTCCCAGGGGGGGAGGCGGATCTGGGGGTCCTGCCAGGTGGTGAGGATCGAGTAGGCGGGTCGCCGGGCCGGCCGTGGGAAATCCGCCGTGGTGACGGCTCTGAGCGGCGTTCTGACTTGGAGAGCGTCGAACAGACGGCGGGTCAGGCCATGCCAACTGGTCCCGCCGCTGCCGGCCAGGTGGTAGGTGCCGAAAGCCCCGGTCTCGATCAGCCCCGCCATCGCCCGGGCCAGATGGGGCACAAAGGTGGGGGAGCCGGACTGGTCGTCCACCACTCGGACCTCGGCGCTTCGGCGAGCCGCCTCCAGGATGCTGTGAGCGAAGTTCTTGCCGCCTACCGCGTAGAGCCAGGCCGTGCGCACCAGGTAGTGCCGCGGGTTCAGCTCCTTGACCGCCAGCTCGCCCGCCAGCTTGCTCAGGCCGTAGGCCGAGAGCGGGCGGGTCGGATCGAACTCGTGATACGGGCGCTGGCTCTCGCCGTCGAAGACGTAGTCGCTCGAGACGTGGAGGATGGCGGCTCCCGCCTCGGCGGCGGCCAGCGCCAGATTGCGTGGGCCTAACGCATTGACGCGGAACGCCGCCTCGGGGTCCGACTCCGCCCGATCCACCGCGTTGTAGGCGGCGGCGTTCAGGACCAGCTCGGGCGCCACGCTCCCTAAGGCCTGGCGCACCGCCTCCAGCCGGGTGATGTCGAGGCGCCCTCGGTCGAGCGCCGTCAGCTGGTGGCGGCTCAGTTGAGACTGGAGGGCGCGTCCTAACTGCCCTCCCGCTCCGGTCAGCAGGATCCTCAACGCCGGCCTCGCAGCGCCTCCATCAGAGGCAGGCGCTCCACGACCTCGGCCAGGCGGGGGGCGGCGCCGTCCTTGGCCGAGAGGGTCGGGTTCTTGATGGGCCAGTCGATTCCCACGTCCGGATCGTTCCAGGCGATGGCGATCTCATCCCCAGGGTCGTAGAAGTCGGTGCACTTGTACTCGA
>DATECU010000232.1:0-13893 GCA_035286745.1 Vicinamibacteria bacterium
GCAGGGTCGACTTCCTGCGCCTCGACGCCTCGCGCCGCCTCCGTCCCGAGCGCCAAGCCGAGATGGGTCAGTTCATGACAGCCGCCCCCATCGCCCGCTTCATGGCCGCTATGTTCGAAGGAAGGGGGCGATGTCTGCGCCTCCTCGATGCCGGCGCCGGTGTCGGTTCCCTCACGGCTGCCTGGGTCGCCGAGATGTGCGCTCGGGAACACCCACCGCAGGAGCTTTCGGTTGTCACCTACGAGATCGACCCCACGCTCAATGAATACCTGCGCACGACGCTCGACGCCTGCCGCGCCCACTGCCAGCTCGTAGGCATCTCTTTCAAGGCCGAGGTTCGCCAGGAGGACTTCATCGGCGCAGGTGTGGCTGCGCTGCGAGGCGGCCTCTTCCCGGGACCAAGGGAGGAGTTCGATGCCGCGATCCTCAACCCCCCTTACCGCAAGATCGCCAGCGACTCGAAAACGCGCTGCCTGCTCGAAGCCCTCGGCGCAGAAACCACCAATCTCTACACGGCGTTCCTCTCGATCGCCGTCGGCTTCCTGAAACCCGAAGGCGAGCTCGTCGCCATCACGCCCAGGAGCTTCTGCAACGGCCCCTACTTCCGCTCCTTCCGCAGGAGCTTCCTCGATGCCATGGCGCTCACGAGGATCCACAGCTTCGAATCCAGAGATCGAGCCTTCAGTGAAGACGAGGTGCTCCAGGAAAACGTCATCTTCCACGCGGTGAAGGCGCCGGCCCCTCAGGGCAGGGTCGCCGTCTCTTCAAGCTTGGGCCCGGATGACGAATGCCCCACCTACCGCGAGGTGGACTTCTGCCGCATCGTGAAGCCCGAGGATCCCGAGCGCTTCATCCACATCCCCGCCGATGCTCTGAGCGAGGCCATCGAGGAGCGCATGGAGCACTTCCGCGCCCCGCTCGCAGAGCTCGGAATCGAGGTCTCCACCGGCCGCGTCGTCGACTTCAGGTCCGCCGAGTTCCTGCGGGAGCAACCAGGGGCCGAGACCGTGCCCCTGATCTATCCCGGCCACCTGGTGCATGGGTACGTCCAGTGGCCCAAGAATGGCGGCAAGAAACCGAATGCTCTGGCACTGGCCTCCGAGACCGAAGAGCTGATCGTTCCGCAAGGCTACTACGTCCTCGTTAAGCGCTTCTCATCCAAAGAGGAGCGGCGGCGGATCATGGCCGGGGTCTACGACCCGTCGCGGCTGCCTGCCTCGGATGTGGCGTTCGAGAACCACCTGAACTACTTCCACGCGCACGGACGCCCCCTGTCGCGAGACCTGGCCAAGGGCCTCACCGCCTTCTTGAATTCGACCCTGGTAGACTCCTACTTCCGCGAGTGGAGCGGCCACACGCAGGTCAATGCGAGCGACCTGCGGCGGTTCAAGTACCCGACGCGCGACGAACTGGAGGCCTTCGGCTCCGCCATTCCCGACGCCTTCCCCGAGCAGGACGAGCTGGACCAGTGCATCGAAGAGGACCTGCTGCACATGCCAAGCCTGAAGAAGTCGCCCGATCCTGTCCGTGCCAAGAGACGCATGCAGGAAGCCTTGTCCATCCTCAAAGATCTGGGCCTTCCCAGAGAGCAGCAGAACGAGCGCTCGGCCCTCACGCTCCTTGCCCTCCTCGATCTGCTGCCGAAGACACCATGGGCCCAGGCAGCAAGTCCCATGCGCGGGATCACCGAGATGATGGGCTTCATCGCCGAGCACTACGGCAAGGTCTATGCCCCCAATACCCGAGAAACCGTCCGCCGCTTCACCGTGCATCAGTTCGTCCAGGCGGGGCTCGCCGTTCCCAATCCCGACAGCCCCTCGCGTCCGACCAACAGTCCCAAGGCCGTGTACCAGATCGACCCAAGCGCGCTGGAACTCGTCAGGACGTACGGCACGCCCAAGTGGGAGAGGGGCGTCAAGCTGTATCTAACGTCGGTCGGCACCCTCCAGCGCCGCTACGCCCACGAGCGCGAGATGCAGCGAATCCCCCTGACTCTCCCCACCGGCACCCGCATCACGCTCTCTCCCGGAGGGCAGAACGTCCTGGTCCAGAAGATCGTCGATGAGTTCTGCCCCCGCTTCACACCCGGCGCCACGCCCATCTACGTAGGAGACACCGCCGAGAAGTGGGCCTACTTCGACGAGAGCGCACTCCAGACGCTCGGGGTGAGGATCGCGGCCCACGGCAAGATGCCCGACGTCGTCGTGCACCACGAGACAAAGCAATGGCTGGTCCTGGTCGAAGCTGTGACCAGCCACGGCCCCGTCAATCCCAAACGCCGCCAGGAACTCAAGACGCTGTTCAAGGACTCCAAGGCCGGCCTCGTCTTCGTCACGACCTTCCTGACCAAACGCGATCTCACCCGCTACCTCGGAGACATCGCCTGGGAGACCGAGGTCTGGGTCGCCGAGTCCCCCACCCATCTGATCCACTTCAACGGGGAGCGGTTTCTCGGCCCTTTCGAGGACTGATCCACACCCCGCGTCCACCCGCGGACGGCTGACGCTCAAGATCGACTCGTGGACCCGGGGACGACCCCGGCCCGCGGGCGGCGCGCCGGCCACGCTGGCTGCGTAGCGGCGGCGGCTGACGCCTCGGTGGGCCCACGCTGCGGGACGGGCGAGCGAGAGAAGGTGAGCCCACCTTCGCCACAGATTGGGCGACCAGAGGCACCAACCGCGTGGTAGTGTTCACGAGACGGTAGCAGAGGGCCCCATGGACGGGGGAGGCACGCCGGGTCCGGCGCGAAGCCTAGCGCAGCCGGCCCTGGCGCCTAGCCCCCAAACACGTGCAACCGGACGAGCCCTCAGGGCCCGGACGCACTCTGGAGGAAGACATGAATCCCAAGGTCCTGCGGCTGGCCACGCTCCTTCTCGCGGTCGCCTCCCTGCTCATCGGCGCGCTGGATGCGGCAGGCAAGCTCGAAGGGATCCCCCTGGTGTGGAGACCCACGAATCGAAAGGACGTAGGCGTGGTGAATCTCCTGGGGATCACCGAAATCAAGATCCAGGTCGAGCCGTTCGTGGATACTCGTCCTGACAAGGCCAAGTTCGGAGAGAACCAAGAGGACAAGCAACCCAAGCTCGCAACCACCACCGGGAGCGTTGCCGAATTCTGCACACAGAACTTCGCGATCACGCTCAGGCAGTTCGGGCTCTCCGTGGTACCGGAAGGGGGCGAAGTGATCGTCGGCGCCGAGATCCTTGAGTTCATGGTGACCGAAAGCAACACCTACAAAGGGGAAGTTCGCCTCAAGGTGTCCGTGAAGAGGCAGGGGAAGACGGAGTGGATCGGCCTCGCCTCGGGAACCGCTAGCCGCTTCGGTCGCTCCTACAAGGCCGAGAACTACTACGAGACGATCAGCGACTCTCTACTTGAGGCTGCCGTCAACGCCATCCGGGACGAGGGCTTCCGCAAGAGCTTGCTCGCCAAGTGAGGGCGGGACATCGCCGCCTTCTTCCACGAAGTCTAGCAGCTAGAACGCGTCCGGGGTGGGGCCCAGGACGTCCAGCGGCTCGGCCTTGAAGGGGCCCAACACCTGAAGTCCCGCCAAGTCCTAGCCATGGCGGAAGTCCTCAGAGAGAAGGTAACGGCAGCCCGAGGCGCGTGCTGCGGACACGATGAGCGAGTCCCACCACGAGAGCTGGTGGCGCTGCTGGGCCACCCAGGCCCCTTCGAGGACGGCGGCCGTGGTGGTTATGGGTTCCCAGGGAAAGAGAGTGCGCGCATAGCGCTGAGCCCGCTCCGGCTCCACTGGCGGCGACAGCTTGCGGGTGGCGGCCACGTAGAACTCAGCGAGCACCTGGAAGCTGGACCGGCCGCACCGGGTAGACCACAGCGCCTTCGCCATTCCACGGAGCGCTTCTGTTTCTCGGCTTCCGAGCTGTCCCACCGGTGGAGGAGGACGTTGGTGTCGACGAAGACGAGCGCGCTCACCCGCGAAGGCCGCGTCGGTCGTGGAGTTCTTCGCGGCGAGGCACGCCGCCGCGGACGGCAGGCCGCAGCAGAGCGAGGTGCTCTCGCATGGCGGCGTCGTAGCCGGCGCCCTCCCGCATCCGCTCGCGCAGCATGTCGCCCACGAGCTGGGCGACGCTCGTGTCCTCCTCGGCCGCCTTCACCCGGGCCCAACGGGCGACATCCTCATCGACGGTGATAGTCATGTTCCTCTTGGCCACACCACGATTCTGGCGCCACACGATCCTCGTGGGCAAGCGCTCCTTGTGAGCCGCAATGCTGGCGAGGGGGAGCGTTCGGGGGACTGAAGAACAGGTCACTCCGTCAAACGAACGGATCGACGACGTTGACGCCAGCTTTCTTGAAGTCGCGCAAGTTTCGGGTCACCACACTCAAGCCATGCGTCCTGGCGGTGGCAGCAATCAAGCTGTCCTTGATCGGCATGGACTGGCCGGAAGCGCGCAGGTCGGCCAGAAGCTCCGCACACTTGAGGCCGGTCGTGGCATCCCACGGTAGGCAGACGACTCGGGCTACGCCGTCGGCAAACCAGCGTTCCAATCGTTGCCGCCGTTTGCCGGCAGGCAGCAGCAGAATGCCGAATCGGATTTCACCCAGGATGATGGGATCGACAGCGATCTCGCGCTCGTTCCGGCTCAGCCAGCTCACCACGCGGGCATCGGGCGCAGGCCGGGTGGCCTCGCTGAGCACGTTCGCGTCGACCAGGTAGGTCAAAGGGAGTCCGTGGACTCCGATTCGATGGGAACGAAGAACCCCCTCTCGGGACAGGCCAGCAGCCAGTCCAGCAAGCCCTGGTTGGCCCTGGGCTCGCGGCGGACGAGCCGGTACTGGCCGCGGTCGATACGCTCGACCTCGAAGACCTGCCCGGGCTCGATGTGGTCCTGCTTGCGCAGCTCCGCGGGCAGTACGACCTGACCTTTGGTGGAAACAACCGTCGCGACCATGCGGAGTAAGATACCGTCTTACCCGTGGTCGGTCAAGGCACACATCACAAGGGAGCCCACGCTGGCGTTCCGCCAGGGCCCGGCGCAAGCCCTCCCCCAGCGGGGCCTTGCCCGGAGGTCCTTTCGCTGAAGCGACCGTCTTCTTGGCCTCCGCGACGGGCCAAGCGGCCTGGGTCCACGCCGTCGCGGGCGGCGCTCCCGAGTTCGTTGCCGCGGGGCCACGCCCCCCTTGCTGGAACGCCTGATGGGGTCATCCGGGACAACCTCGCGATCCTCTCGCAGCTGGGTCACTTTCCCCCCTCCGCCCCGTGCGAAGTAGCCGGTTCTTTGAACGGACATGCCAGCGCCGCCGAGGCCTAGCGGGAGCGGCCGGAGTATCGAGCCTCGCAGTCTATCGGCGCGTTCGGCGGATGCTGACGAGCCCCGGGGCGGCGTGATATGGTCCAGGGACTGGCAGGGCATGGGCGGGGAGAGGAGCAGGACGATGCGCAGGCGATTGCTGGCTGTGATTGGCTTGGGCCTCGGGTGGGCGGGCTGCGGATCGCAAGACCCGCCGCAGGTGGCGGATGCAGTGGTGGCGGTGGCGATTCGTTCGCAGGTGGAGATGCCGTTCCACGGCCCTCTGGGACCGGGAACGGAGCCCATCAGCATCGACCTTCGGTGGACGGTCGTGATCACCGCGACCGGAGGCGCCGAGTGCCAGGTTCGCGCCGTCCGCACTCTGCTGACGGAGCGATCGTCAGGTACAGCGCGAACGACCGAAGGAGGGCCCTTGGGCTATCTTCCAGGCTGGGGAACGCTGGAGTTGCCACAGCGCGTGTCGGGCTTCTTCCCCTCCACTCACTACCCGGGGGAATGGACGGGGGTCACGACCGTCGAGGTGTTGCACGCCAGCGGTCGGTCCGAGACGCTAAGCGCCGCCTTCACGTTCAGGTAGGCGTCCCGATCGGCGTCGTTGCACCTCGAGCGGAAAACGCGACCGGCGGTCAGCCACGACGGCGGGCGGGCCCGAGTGAGGCGTTCGCGCCTGACGGCCGCCGTTGGCCCTCGAAGGAGAGGATCTCTCAATGCGGAGCGGGCTGTTGGCGGTGTTCGGTCTGGCGGTGCTCGCGTCAGGCGCAATGGCCGGCGAGTCGGCGCTGGGGCACCCCAGGAGGGGAAGAGCCTTCGGGCTTGGCCTCGGCCTTGGTGCCGCCGCGATATCGGTAGGCGACGACAGCAACCGGGCGCTTGGGGCCAGCGTCCAGGCCGGATCGGCCTCGACCCTGGGAATCGGCTTCTGCTGATGGCCGAGTTCAACCCTCTGGGGACCGAGAGCCCCGTCCTCGACGAGTCGTTCAGGGCCGTCAACGTCCTCCTTGGCTTCAGTGTCGGCAAGAGCTTCAAGGTGCGGCCGAGCCTGGGTGCGCAGTTCCGCTCCTGGTCCGGGAGAGAACGCGTCGAGGCCCGCGACATCGGCGTGCTCGTCGGCGTGGATGTGGGCCCCGAGTTGCGCGTGGACCAGCGGCTCTCCATAGCGCCGGGGGTCAGCTTCCGGTATTCGCTAGTTGAGGTTGAGGGGCGCGTCGGCTCGAGATTCATCGGCCTTCAGGTCGTTGCCTCCTGGACGGCGGCGGGGCACTGAGAGGCACCACGATTGGCCGGGTGAGGTGGCGGTCGCGTCCGTCCATGCCGCCGTGGCCCTCCTACGTCGAAGGGCGGTTTGGTGAGATGCTGGGTGACCGACCCCGGAGCGATCGGACGCAATGGATGACGGCAACGCTTCGGTACCATAGGAGAAGAGCATGAACCTGGGCGCGTTCTCGATCAGCTTGGCCGTAGAGGGATGTTCGAGAAGAACATCCTCACCTTTGACCCCGGCTGGGACAGCAACGCCCAGAAGCTGGCCACCTTCACTGACGTCCGTGAGCTGCAGCGCCAGCTAAGAGCCCAAGGGATGCAGTTGCAGCAGCAGGCAGACGAGAGCACTACGGGACCCGCCGGCTTCGTCGCTCTTGACCCGGACGGGAATCCGATCCTCGTCGATCAGAACGTGTGAGCGGGCGGCCTGGGTGCCCGGCGCCCACTTGGCCGCGCTGGCCATCGAGCACGTCCTGGTGCTCTGCTCGAGCGATGGCGGCTTTGCCCGCATCCCGGGGCTTCGCTGGCAGAACCCGCTGGCCGGAGCTTGACCGCCCCATCGAGGGGCTTGCAGGCGAATGGCGCAATACTTGATCCGGCCATGAAGACCCTGGTCCTTTGGGGCAACGGGAGCGTGGAGGCGGCCCGAGCGCGACGGGACGAAGGGGCGAGCTTCGTGCTGTGGGACGAGCAGAAGGCCGGCCAGCTCCGCGAGGCCGGCGTCGCCTATCGCACGCGCCGCGACTACCTGGGGCCGGACGGGGACGATCTGCTCGACGAGGCGGCCATGGCCTGGACCAAGGCCTTCGGCAAGCGGCCACTGCTCGACGGGCAAAGCCTGAGAGAGCTGCTCACCTGGAAAGGGGTTTCGCTCTGGTGGTTCGTCGAGCTCTACCTCTACCACTCGACCGATGCCCCGGATCGGGTGCGCCAGATCGAGACGCTTCACCGGTTGCTGGAAGCCGAACGACCGGACGAGGTGGAGGCGGTGGGTCTCGACACTGAGGACGCACTGCTGCTCCAGCGCACGGCCACCGCCTGCCGCGTTCTCTACCACGGCCCCCAGGCCCGAGCGCCGCTGGCGCTGGCCACCCGGGTGGCGCGCATCTATCGAGAGAGCCGATTCAACACCGCCAAGGCATTGGCCACCGCGGTCAAGGCCAGCTTGTCGGGACCGCTGCCGCGCCCCGCCCGCCAAGCGGGCCGGGAGACGGTGCTGTTCCTCTCCCACGCGGCTTTCTGGCAAGAGCGGTCCGAGAACGGGGACACCGAGGAGCAGGAGCACTACTTCGGGCGCATCATCCCGGCGGTGGGCGAGGAGCCGAACCTGGCTCCTTTCGTGGTGGCGGTGGGGCCGGGAGCTGCCTTTCGCCGCCGCGGTCCCCAGCAGCGCCTGAGCGACTGGCTGCGGCTGCCCGGCCCGCGCGGGCCTTTTGTCCACATCAATCGCTACTCGAGCTTTGCGGTGTTCCGCGAACTCCGGCGGGCGACCCGGGAGATCCGTGCCGGCTGGCGCCGGCTCAAGGACTCGCCGGGGCTGCGGGAGGCCTTCGCCTATCGCGATGTGAACTTCGCCGATCTCAGCGGACCGGCCCTGGCCGGCAGCCTGCTCTTGCAGTTGCCGTGGGCGGTGCGCTGCTACGAGGAGATGCGTTTGGCGCTCCGGGCGGTGCGGCCGGCGGTGCTCTGCCTCTACGCCGAGTCCTCGGGCTGGGGCCGGGCGGCGCTCGCCGCCTGCCGGGCCGAAGGCGTCAGCAGCCTGGGCCTCCAGCACGGCATCCTCTACCCCAAGTACTTCTCCTATCGGCATGCAGCGGATGAGAGCGATTGCCCCATCCCGGACCGGACCGCCGTGTTCGGGGAGGCGGCCAGCCGGTTGCTGGCGGCGATCGGAAACTACCCGCCGGAGAGCCTGACGGTGACCGGCAGCCCCAAGTTCGACGCCCTGCTGGCGGCGGCCCGGACCTGGGATCGGGAGGCCACGCGGGGCCGGTTGGGGGTGGTGCCGAGCGACAAGCTGGTGGTGGTGGCCAGTCGCTTTCGGGCCATCCGGGAGACCCACCAGTCGATCGGCACCGCTTTTCCGAGCCTACTCACCGCGGTCGAGGCCATGGCGGGAGTTCGCTGCCTGGTCAAGCCGCACCCTGCGGAACCGAAGGAGGCCTACGAAGCCGCCATCCGGGATGCGGGGGCCTCAAGGACCACGGTGGTGAGCCCCGGCACCGACCTCATGGAGCTGCTCCACGCGGCGGATGCCCTGATCACGGTGGAGTCGTTATCCGCCATCGAAGCTCTGGTCTTGGGGCGGCCGGTGCTGGTGCTGAACATGCCGACCAACCTCAGGGATCTGGTCGAAAGCGGAGCCGCCCTGGGCGCGGCTTCGGGCACCGACCCCCGGCTGGCGCTCGACGCCCTGCTCTTCGACCCCGGCACGCGCGCCGCTCTGGACGAGGCCCGGGAGCGCTATCTCTCCCAGGTGGCCCACGGCGTCGATGGCCAGGCGACGGCGCGGATCGTCGCGCTGCTGCGCGAAACCGCCTTTCGGGCCGAGCGTGGTAGCTTCTAGGGGCATGAACCAGGCGCCCCTCGTCCTCGGCAGCCGGCAGATCGGCGACGGTCAGCCGTGCTTTGTCCTGGCGGAGGTGGCTTCGGCTCACGGTGGCTCCGCCGACCGGGCGCTCAAGATGCTGGATGCGGCCTTCAAGATGGGCGCCGACGGCATCAAGTTCCAGCTCTTCAGGGCTGAGCGTCTGGTGGTCCATCGACATCCGGGCCGGAAGGACTTCGACCAGATCGAGCTGACCGAGAAGGAGTGGCGAAAGCTGCTGCGGGAGGCCAAGGCCTCGGGCCTGACCCTCTTGGCCGAGGCCTTCGACCCGCCGTCTCTGGAGTTGGCCGCCGAGGAGGGGGCCGACGGCTTCAAGGTCCACTCCACCGACATGGAGAACCCGGCATTCATTCGTTTGGTGGGTTCGGCCGGGAAGCCGGTGCTCTTTGCCACCGGAGGGGTGCCCGACGACGCGCTTCGCGAGGCTCTGGGCCTGGTGGGCGCCTGCCCCATGGCGCTGCTCCACGGTTTCCAGACCTTTCCGACACCGGTGGAGGAGATCCGCTATCGCGAGCTGGCCGCCCTCAAGGAGCGCTACCGAGTGCCGGTGGGGTTCCTCGATCACACCGACGGCGGGAGCGCTTTCGCACTGGTGGCACCGGCGCTGGCGGTAGCCTGGGGTGCCAACCTGGTGGAAAAACACTTCACGCTGGACCGCAGCGAGAAGGGGTACGACTACCAGTCGTCGCTGGGCCCCGAGGAGTTCTACCGGATGGTTGAGCTGCTCCGTCAGGCGGAGCGGGCGGCGGGGGACGCCATTGCGGCCACCAGCGAGGGGGCCCTGCGCTATCACCGGAAGATGGCCCGCTTCATCGTGGCCGGGGGCCTGATCCCCCGGGGCGAGGTGCTGACCGGCGAGATGCTGGCCTACAAGCGGACCGACGAGCGCTTCGATCCCGGCTTCCCGCCGCGGGAGGCCCACCGGGTGATCGGCCGGCGGGCTCGCCGGCCCATTCAGGCCGATGAGACGCTGCGCGAGGACATGCTGGAGTGAGCGCCGTCTGGATCGTGGTCTCGGCCCGCATGGCGTCTTCGCGCTACCCGGGCAAGGCGGTGGTGCCGCTCGCCGGCAGGCCTCTGCTGGCGGTTCTGCTCGAGCGCATGGCCGCGGTCCGGAAGGCGGCGGGCGTGGTGCTGGCGACTTCGCGGATGCCGGACAACGACCCCCTGGTCGAGCTGGCCGAGAACGCCGGCTTTCCCGTCTTCCGTGGCGACGAGGAAGACGTGCTGCGCCGGTACCTGGAGTGCGCTCGCGAGCGGGGCGCGCAGCATGTGGTGCGGGTCACCGGGGACAACCCGCTCACCGACATCGAGACGGTGGAGCGGCTGGTCGACCTCCACATGGAACAGGAAGCCGACTACACCTACGTGCCGGGCGACGCCTTGCTCATGGGCATCCTCCCCGAGGTGATCAAGACCTCGGCGCTCCAGCGCTCCTGGGAGCGGGGAGATGCCCGCCACCGCTCGGAGCTCTTGACCCTCTACATCAAGGAGCACCCGCAGGAGTTCCGGATCGCGCTAGGCGCGCTGCCCCAAGGCCTGTACCGTCCGGAGTATCGGCTGACGGTGGACGAGGCCGAGGACGTTGCGCTGATGCAAGCGGTCTTCGCACGACTGGCCGCGCCGGGCAAGCTCGTCACCACCCGGGAGGCCATCGCGCTTCTGGACCGAGAGCCGGCGCTTCTGAAGATCAACGCCCACCTGCGGCACAAGGCGGCCAACCTGCGCTCGCTGGCGCTGGACGAGAGCATCGTCAGGTGATTGAGTCATCTATGAAAGACAGCTTCCTCATCAACGGTCGCCGGGTCGGCAAGGGGGAACCCTGCTACGTGATCGCCGAGGCCGGTGTCAACCACAACTGCGACGTGCAGCTTGGCTATCGTTTGATCGAGACGGCGGCCGAGGCCGGCGCCGATGCCATCAAGTTCCAGAGCTATGAGGCCTCGAAGATCGCGACCCGGGCCGCCCCCCGCTACTGGGTCGAGCCTCAAGACCCGCAGGGAACCCAGTGGGATACCTTCGACAAGCTGGACAAGCTGAGCGAGCGGGATTTCAAGGCCTTGCTGGGTCACGCCCAGCAGGTGGGCATCACCGCCTTCTCGACCCCCTTCGACGACGGGGCGGTCGACTTCCTGGCCGGCCTGGGGGTGCCCGCCTTCAAGATCGCCTCCGCCGACCTCACCTGCCACGGCCTGATCGAGCGGGCCGCCCGGGTGGGCAAGCCGATGATCCTCTCCACCGGCACCTCTACGTTAGGTGAGGTGGAGGAGGCGCTGGAAGTCTGCCGCCGGGCCGGGAACCCGGAGGTGGTGCTGCTGCACTGCACCCTCAAGTACCCGTGCCCCCCGGAGGGTATCAACCTCCGCATGATGGAGCATCTGATGCGGGCCTTCCCTGAGGTTCCGGTGGGGCTCTCCGACCACTCCTTGGGTATCAGCGTGCCCCAGGCGGCGGTGGCTCTGGGCGCCTGTATGATCGAGAAGCACTACACGGTGGACAAGACGCTTCCCGGATCGCCGGACCATCACCTGTCGGTGGACCCCGCCGACATGAAGGCCATGGTGGCGGGGATCAGGACCGTGGAGCGCGCGATGGGCAAGGCGGTCAAGGGGCTGGAGCCCCTGGAGGCCGAGGCATGGCGTTATGCGCGGCGCAGCCTGACCTCGGCGGTCGCCATCCCCCGGGGCACCCGCATCGGCCGCGAGATGCTCACCTACAAGCGCCCCGGCACCGGCATCAGCCCCCGCTTCCTGGACCAGGTGGTGGGCCGCCTCGCCTCGATCGACATCCCCGAGGACACCACCCTGACCTGGGAGATGCTGTGAGCGGGGCCGGCGGGCGGAGGTTGGCGGGACGCCCGGCCACGGCCCCCGGACTCCATGTCTAAGCTCGGCCTGCGGGTGGTGGCGGTGGTCCCGGCTCGCGGCGGAGCCGACGCCGTGCCTTACCTCAACATCAAACGACTGGGTGACAAGCCCCTGATCGCCCACACCCTGGAGGCGGCGCGGCAGGCCAGCTCGGTGGACCGGGTGATCGTGTCCACCGACGACGCCAGGGTGGCGGAGGTCGCGACGTCCCACGGCGCTGAGGTGCCCTTCCTGCGACCGGTCGACCTGGCTCGCGACCTGCCCAGCCTGAAGCCGGTGATCGTCCACGCGGTGCAGCAGTTGGAGGCGGCGGGCGAGCAGGCGGACATCGTGGTGATCCTCCAGGCCACCACGCCGTTCCGGGAGGGTGGCGCCATCGAGGCCGCGCTCGACAAGCTGCTGAGCGGCGACTTCGACTCGGTGGTGTCGGTGACCGAGGACCGGACGCTCAACTGGCGGGAGCGCGACGGCGTCCTGGTCCCGCTCTTCGAGAAAGAGGGCCGGCGCGAGGACCAGCTTCCCCTCTACCGCGAGAACGGCGCGGTGGTGGTCACCCGGCGAGCCACCCTGGACGGCCCCACCCGGTTCGGCCAGCGCATCGGCTCGCTGGTCCTGGACAAGCGGGCCGGCTTCACGGTCCACGACCTTCAGGACTTCTGGATGGCCGAGCGCCTGCTCCGCGAGCCGCGGGTGCTGTTTCGGGTGGACGGGGGTGCCCAGTTAGGCATGGGCCACGTCACCCGCTCGCTGGCCATCGCCGATGCGCTCCGGGAGAGCGCCCGGGCCGAGGTCGCCTTCCTGATGAGCGCCGACCACGCCGAGGGGATCCGCGAGGCCAGCCGGCGCGGCTACCCGGTTCGAGCCCTGGGCGACGCCCGGATCGCGAGCTGTCTCGAATCGGTCCAGGACTTCGCGCCCGCCATCCTGATCAACGACTTACCGTCTCTGGACGCCGACTACCTGAAGGCGCTGGCCCACCTGGGGGCCACCACCGTCAACCTGGTGGACACGCCCGAGGACCTGGAGACCACCGAGCGGTACGAGCAGGTCATCATCTCGGTGATGAGCCACGACCGGGAGACGCCCGAGGGCTTCTATGCCGGCCCCGCCTACGCCATCCTGCGCGAGCAGTTCCGCGGCCGCAAGAAAGACCTCCGCCGGGTGCCCCAGCGGGTGCTCTTGAGCTTCGGGGGCAGCGATCCGCAGGGCCTGACCCTGAAGGCGGTCCGCGCCCTGCAGGAGCTGCCGTTCGAGATCGAGGTGCTGGCTGTGACCGGCCCCGCCTTCACCCACCAGCGCGAGCTGCAGACGCTGGTGCCGACGCTCAGGCGGCGGGTGACCCTGATCCAGGAGGCGGGCGGCCACATCTCGGAGTTGATGCTGGACGCCGACCTCATGGTGGGCTCCGGCGGCATGTCGGTGTACGAGATCGCGGCGCTAGGCACACCGGGCATCGTGCTGGGCCAGAACGCGCGCGAGGACAAGCGGATGCGCGAGTTCGCCCGCCACGGGACGGTGGAGTACCTGGGCTTGGGGCCGGAAGTGGACGAGGCGAGGCTCCTGGAAGCGGTGAGCCGCCTGCTCTCCGATTTCGAGCAGCGGCAGGCCATGAGTCAGCGGGGGCGGATCCTGGTGGACGGCTGGGGAGCCAGCCGCACCGCCGAGGTGGTGCTCGAACACCACGAGAAGCAGAAGGAGACAGTGGAGGGAGGCAGGCGATGAAGGTGCTGATCACGGGAGGCGCGGGGTTCATCGGGAGCCACCTGGCGGAGGCGCTTCTGGCCCGGGGCGACAGCGTGTTCCTGCTCGACAACCTGTCGACCGGCTCCATCGACAACATCGAGGCCATGAAGGGTCACCCCGGTTTTCACTACGCCATCGA
>DATECU010000233.1:0-5768 GCA_035286745.1 Vicinamibacteria bacterium
CGCCGGC
This sequence comes from Vicinamibacteria bacterium, assembly GCA_035286745.1. Classification (GTDB taxonomy): domain Bacteria; phylum Acidobacteriota; class Vicinamibacteria; order Fen-336; family Fen-336; genus DATECU01. Next base: position 8 of record DATECU010000233.1, read on the forward strand.
GGGTCGCCGGCGGCGAGGTGGGCCAGGACGCTCCAGTACTCCTCGGCCACGAAGGCCCGGATCTCGCGCTCCCGGTCGCAGATGAGCTTCATGGCCACCGACTGGACCCGGCCCGCCGACAGCCCCCGGCGCACCTTGTCCCAGAGGATGGGGCTCACCTTGTAGCCGACCAGGCGATCCAGGATGCGCCTGGCCTGTTGGGCATCGACCTTCTTGCGGTCGACTACGCCCGGGTCCTTGAAAGCGGCATCGATGGCCTTCTTGGTGATCTCGTTGAAGACCACCCGACGAACCTTCTTCTGTGCCCTGGCTCCCAACTCCTCCGAGAGGTGCCAGCAGATGGCCTCACCCTCGCGGTCCGGGTCCGCGGCCAGGAAGATGGTGGTCGCATCCTTGGCGGCGGCTTTCAACTCGTCGATGACCTTCTTGCGCGTCGGGAGCGCCTCGTAGGTGGGTTCGAAGCCCCGCTTGACGTCGACCCCCAGCGTCTTCTTGGGCAGGTCACGGACGTGACCCATCGAGGCCTTCACCAGGAAGTCCCGGCCCAGGTACTTGTTGATGGTCTTAGCCTTGGCCGGCGACTCGACGATGACGAGGTTTTTCGCCAAAACTCAGATCCTCATGAAAAGGGTCCCCGGCAGGCGGCGCACCTTGGCGCCCAACTCCAGCTCGGAGAGTTGGCGGAGCAGCTCCGGGACCGTGAGTCCGCTTCTTTGCTGGATCTCGTCCAGTCCCCTGGGTTGGTCGCGATGGAGATGTCCCAAGAGCCCCTCCCCGGGCGACTCTGCCGGTTGCGTCGGGAGCAAGCCCAGCTCGAAGGCCACGTCGGCGCCGTTCCTCACCAGCGCCGCCCCATCGCGGATGAGCTGGTTGGTGCCGGTGGCTCCCGGCTGCGAAGGATGCCCCGGCACCGCCATCACCTCTCTGCCCTCTTCCAGGGCCAGGCGTGCGGTGATGAGGGCACCGCTCTTCTCTCCGGCCTCCACCACCACCACGGCCCGGCCCCAACCGGCGAGGATCCGGTTCCGCCGAGGGAAGTGACCGGGCTCGGGACCGGTGCCGAAAGGGAACTCGGAGACCAGGGCCCCCTCACCGGCGATGGCGTCGGCCAGAGCGGCATTCTCGGGAGGATACACGCGGTCGAGGCCGGAGCCCAGGACCGCCACCGTCCGGCCCTTGGCATCGAGGACGCCTCGATGGGCTGCGGTGTCGGTTCCACGAGCCAGGCCCGAGAGCACGGTGAGCCCCAGAAGCGCCAGGTCTCGCCCCATGGCGCGGGTCAGGGCCGCACCTTGGGGCGTCACCGCGCGGGAGCCGACCAGAGCCAGACTCCGGTCCCCCTCTCCCACGACCAGGGTGCCCCGGACGTACAACACCAGGGGCGGGTCGTAGATGCGGGCAAGCCACTCGGGGTAGTCCTGCTCCCCCAAGCCCACGATGCCGGCGCCGCGCTCCCGGGCCAGCGCCAGCTCGCGCTCGGCCCGGCGTCTGGCTTCGCCGGATCGAAGCTGGTCTTGGGCCGCGCGGGTGAAGATGTCAGGGTGATGGCCGGGGTGAGCCAGTCCCTCCGCGAGGGAGACGCGGCTCGCCAGCTCCTTGTGCTTGCGCGGACCGAAACCCGGCAAGAGCGCGGCCGTCAGAAGATCGAAGACCTGTTCCAAGCGCAACCCGAGGGGGAACCCGAGGGGCGCTCATTGTAAGGGGCGTTCGGGGTCTGTCAAGGTCCTGTCCTCTTCTGATCCCACCCTGTGCCCGGCATCGGACAGCGTGCGGGGTGTCCGGAAGCGAGTTGGCCGCCCCTTCGTTCTCTCTCCAGGGGACGCGGCCCTGGCACCGGCCTTGCGGTGCTCGGACGTGGTCGATAAGATCGAAGAACAAACGCCGCACCGGAGGGGAGCGCGATGTCTCTCGGCCTTTCGCTGGTCCTGGTCTTCTCCCAGCTCCCGACTGGGCTCGATCCGCCGACGAGCCGTGCCGAGCTGTCCTTCGGCATCGCGGCCGCGCGCCGCGGGCTCTGGGTCGAGGCCCGGTTCCGATTCGAGCGTGCGGTGGCTCTCGATCCCGAGAACGTGCAGGCCCTGAACGACCTGGCGGTGTCCCTGGAGCAGCAGGGCGAGTTCGAGAAGGCCCGGGAAACCTATGAGAGGGCTCTCAAACTGAAGCCGGGCAGCACCTACGTCCAGCAAAACTACGATCTCTTCAGAGAGGCCGATGCCAAGCGCAACCGCAAATCGAAGAAACATCCGTAGCCTGTTCCTGCTCCTCTTGGCGCTGCCCGCCTGCGTGAGCTTTGTCGAGGTGCCGATCGAGACCCCGCTCCAGTCGAAGCTCGACGTGGCCCCCTTTCGGAGGGTGTTGGTGGCGGGCTTCGTGACCGAACCGGGGGACCAGGAAGTCGAGATCTCCACCGAGACCGCGCGCCTGCTGCAGAACCAGCTGCGCGCCAGCTCCAAGCTACAGATCCTGGAGCCCGACCGGCCGCCCATTCACGACGCCCTGGAGAAGGTGTTGGAGGCTCTGGGAGAGGGCGGCAAGCTCTCCAAGCCGGAACGGGAGCAGTACCGCCTGGAGGCGGATCGGGTGCTCCAGGACGGCGCCTACTGGCGCAAGGTGGGGGAGGAGTTCGGCAACCCCCTGATCATCACCGGCCGGGTGGGCTTCGAGGAGCAGAATCGGTCCGGCTTCCAGTCCGAGGAGCGGGTGGTTCGCGATGCGCGGACCGGCTTGCCGCGCATCGCTCGCGGCAGTCGTTATGCGGAACGGAAGGGCTTCAGCCTGAGCGCCGATTTCTATTTTCTGGACGGCCGCACCGGCCAGGTCCTCCACAAGGAGAAGTTCACCGAAGAAGTGCTCTACGGCGAGGAGCAGAAGGTCTCGCCTCTCACCTCGTACTTCGAGCTGATGGATCGGCTCCTCCCCAACTTCCTGGGGGTGATCACTCCCCAGAAGATCAAGGCCACCCGGATCCTCCTTAAGTAGGTGGAAGCATGAAAGCGCGACGCTTCCGGTCCTCGTTTCGCTGGGCCCTGCTGGGGCTCCTCTGGGTCGTCTGGGGCAACGCCGCCCAGGCCCAGTTCATCCCTTACTACGGCAAGAACAAAGTCACCTACGAGAACCTGACCTGGCGGGTCTACAAGAGCCCCCACTTCGAGATCTACTACTACCCCGAGTTCGAACAGCACCTGGCGCGGATGTCGTCCTACGCCGAGAGCGCCTATCGGAAGGTCTCCTCCGAGCTCAAGCACGAGATCAGCCGCCCCATCCCCCTCATCCTGTACAAGACCCACACCGAGTTCGAGCAGACCAATCTGTTTCCGAGCTTCTTGCCGGAAGGGGTGGCGGCCTTCGCGGAGCCGGTGCGGGGCCGGATGGTGCTGCCCATCGACGAACCCCCCGACCAACTGCAAGGGCTGATCACCCACGAGCTCACCCACATCTTCGAGTTCGACATGATCCCCCGCGGCCTGGTCCAGCGCGGGGTTCCTCTGTGGCTCGACGAGGGGTTGGCCGACTACATGCGGGGCATCTGGGAGCCGCTGGACCTGATGTCGGTCAGGGATGCGGCGGTCACCGATCAGATCCCGCGCATCACCCGCTTCGAGGACTACGGCAACATCTCCAACCCGCGGCTGGTCTACAACCTCGGCCATGCGGTCTTCGAGTTCATCGAGGCCAAGTACGGCAAGGAGGGAATCCGCCAGTTCCTCTACACCTTCCGCAAGTCCTTTGTGGGGGGTGGCAAGGAGGACATCTACGACCAGGCCTTCCGCATGAAGCCCGAAGAGTTCGACGAGGCCTTCGACAAGTGGCTGAAGGAGCGCTTCAAGGCCTTCCGGGACAAGGAGCGGCCCAGCGACTACGGCCGGGACATCGCACCGAACTCCGAGAAGACCCACTACACGCAGGTCTTCGCGTTCAGCCCCAGCCCCTCGGGCGAGGTGATCGCTGCCATCACCGGCAACCGGGCCGAGGGCGAGGCGGACGTGGTGCTGCTCTCGGCCCGGGACGGCTCCATCCTCCGCAACCTCACCGCGGGGTACACGGGGGCCTTCGAGGCCATCTCCTTCAGCGAGAACTTCACGGCCGGACGCTCCTTGAGCTTCGATCCTCGGGGGGACACGGTCGCCTTCTTCGGCCGCAAGGGCAAGGGGCGCAGTCTGTTCCTGGTCTCCGTGCTCTCGGGAAAGATCGTCAAGAAGGTCTCGATTCGGCTGGACCAGCCCCAAGCGCCGTGCTTGCTCCCCGACGGCCGGCACCTGTTGTTCGCGGCTCTTCGGGAGGGGGTTTCGGACATCTACCTCCTGGACCTGTTGACCGAGGAGACCAAGAACCTAACGAATGATGCTTTCCACGACTCCGATCCCCAGGTTTCTCCCGACGGCACCCTGGTCGCCTACACCCGCCGCATCAGCGGTCACGACAAGATCCACCTCTTTCCCCTGGGCAACCCTTCGCGCAACGCCCAGGTGACCTTCGGCGCCCACCACGACGTGGCCCCCAGCTTCTCCCCCGACGGCAAGCGGCTCTTCTATGCCTCCACCGAGGAGAGCGACATCTACAACGTCCGCAGCCTGGACCTGGCCACTGGGATCATCCGGCAGTACACGGACGTCCTGGGCGGCAACATGGCCCCGGCGGTGCTGAAGAGCAAGGAAGGCGACCGGATCGCCTTCATCAGCTACTTCAAGGGCGAGTACCGCCTACAGACCATCGAACCCACCAAGCTGGAAGCCGCCCGGGAGGTGGAGCAAGAACCGGAGACGGTGCGCGAGGAGCCGGTGGACTTCGTGCCCGACGTGGTCCATCAGGTGGTGGCCGAAAACAAGCGCCGGAAGCGGACCTTCGAGAAGCTGTTTCTGGAAGGGCGGCCTCCCCTGAACGTGGGCATCACCTCGAGCGGCGATCTCTTCGGCGGGAGCCAGGTGGCGCTGTCCGACGTCCTGGGGGACCACAATCTCGTGGTCAGCGCCGTTTCCCTCCGGGAGTTCCGCAGCTACGCCGGGACCTACGTCAACTTGTCCCGCCGGCTGCGCTACGGCTTGAGCGGCTTCGACTACACGCAGTTCTTCTATGCCTCGCCCTATGGCCTGAGCCAGAGCTTCTACTCGCGCCAGGGGGCTCTTGCCACCCAACGCTACTCGGGCGCGCTGGCGCTGGCGGAGTACCCCCTCAGTCGAGAGCGCCGAATCGAGATCTCGGCGGGGATGGTCCGGGTGAAGGAGCAGTTCGAGAACGTGGATGCCGAGCTGGCGGTGCGGGAGGCGGCCGCGCTCCAGGGCACCGAAGTCTTCCTCAACAACGGGACCATCACGCCGGTCCGGCTGGCGGTGGTGGAAGAGACCACGCGCTTCCGGGAGTTCGGCCCCCTCTCCGGGCACACCCTCTCCCTCGCCTTCGAATACGCTCCCAGCATCAGCGGGTCCTTGTCGCGTCGGACGATTGACGGGGACCTGCGCCACTACCAGCGGGTGGGAAGCACCAGCATGGTTCTGGCCACTCGACTCCGAGGCTTCTACTCTGCCGGGGACCGTCCCGACCTCTTCTACTTCGGCGGCAACATGGAGCTTCGCGGATACCCCTACTACTCCCTTGCCGGCAGCCAGGGCTTCTTCGCCAACGCCGAGATCCGCTTCCCGGTGATCGATGTCATGAAGACACCGCTGGGGATTCTGGGACCGGTCAGGGGCACCGCCTACCTCGGGATCGGGGGCGCGAAGTTCAAGGGGGAGCAGTATCGCTTCAGCAGCTCGGAACCCGGCGT
>DATECU010000234.1:0-4089 GCA_035286745.1 Vicinamibacteria bacterium
ATGGCGGCGACCGAGTTCACCTCGGGCGCCGCGTTTCGTGTCCGGGGGCTCGGGGGGCGGGAGCCCCCCGCTTCATAGCGGCGACCGAGTTCACCTCGGGCGCCGCGTGACGACCCGCAGCACCCGGCGGGGTCCGGCGGGCGCGTACTCGTCCAGAAGTCGAGCAAAGCGGGGGGCGAGGATCAGGTCGTAGGTGGCCTCCTTGTCGGGGAAGAGATCGAGCACGTTGCGGCGGGCGGCGGCAACCAGCGCCTCGGCTTCGCTGCGATCGAGCCGGCCCTGGGCCAACACGTTGACTGCGAAGTCCACCACCATGCGAAGCTGCCGCACTCGTCTCGCCTCTTCGGCGACCGCCGCCGCCCGGTCCTCCTCGGTCATGGGATGTGCGCGAGTTTCTCCAGCTTCTCTCGCTGGCCCAGGCGGTAGAAGCGCCGCGCCTCGCGGACCAGGCCGGCCAGCAGCCCCGGCCTGAGGAAGCTCCGCTCCAGGAAGCCGCAGTAGCGAAAGGCCATGTCGGAGGCCGCGCGGTACCGCTCGGACTGCTCGGCCGAGACGCCCTCTTGAAGATGATAGTGCCGGAACAGCATGGCCCGCAGCCCCGGAGAGAGCGCCCCCTCGTTCTGCAAGGAGAGGAGTCGGGCGGCCGTCAAGTACTTGTCGACCTCACCTTGCAGCTCCAGCTCCAGCTCGGTGACGGAACGAACCGCCCGGGCGCAGAACAGGAGGTAGACGAAGTGGCTGACCTCCTCGATCAGGGTGCAGAAGGCGTCGAGGTTCCCGGCGTGGAGCCGGACCCGGGGATCGGCCTCCGTGAGTCGTTCGGCGACGGCGGGCTCGAAGACCACCGCCAGCGAAACCGAGTCGCCGTCTTCCCGCAGCAGGGTGCGGCTGCCGCGGCCGGGGTAGGCTCGCGCCTCGGCCTCCGGAATCAAGAAATCGGTGACCGGCTCTCCCGGATCCAGGGCATAGAGGTGTTCGATGCGGCGCTGGACATCGAGCAGGAGGTCGCCTGCCGGTTCGGCGGTCATTGCATCCTGAGCGGGCCAGGGTTGACCGGCGAGATGCCCTGCTCGGCCAGCAGCCTGGCCGCCCGGTGGCTGCCGGTCTGGAGCCAGCGCTCGTAGAGCGAGAGAATCGAACGCGTTGAACTGAGTCGGCTCGCCTCCGAAACCTCCTGCAACAGGTCCGCGAACTGGCTGAAGCGGTCGGCCAGCTCCGAGAAGACGGCGGGGCCAAAGCCCGCCGGGTTGACGGTCTCCCGGCTCAGACGGGCGTAGGCCCGGCCTCCCAGAACCCGGTAGTAGCCGAGGTCCGCCAGCTTGCCGCTCAAGCTCTCGGCGAAGAAGCCGCTCATGAAGAGGGCGGTATCCCCGAGCGCCTGCAGCAGGCGTGCCCGCTCCGCCCGCGAGGCCTCCACGGCTCGCACGTAGAGCAGCGCCAGGGGCATCTCGTCGTAGCCCGCCTCGGCTGCCGGCAACGACTCCCCCGCCACCGAGCGAGTGAGCAGGCTCACCAGGTAGTACTCGGTGAAGGCCGAGGTGGCAACCCTCTGGTGTTCCATGGCCTTTTCGAGCTGCTCCCTGAAGAACTCGAGAGGAGTCTCTTCACGCACCAGCCGTTCGGTCATCGCAACACTCCCGCCGGACACCGCCCGGCACCCTGGCCCCTGCGGTTGCAGGAAGCGTGCTAGCAGTCAAGCAGCCTGGTTGCTGGCTCGTAAGGCCTTGATTCGTCCGGACCTTGCCTCCGGCCGGCGCAGCGGTGGCAGTGGTTCCCCTGGGTCTGGCCGGCCTCCCGGCGTGTCACTTCTTCCCGAAAGCAGACACGTCGCGGTCAGGAAGCCGCCCACGATCGGCCGAGCAGCCCGGCGTGGTCGACCATGATGCAGCGATCCATCACCACGGTGAGGCCGGCCGCGGCCGCGCGGGCCGCGCTTGCCTCGTGAACACAGCCGAGCTGGAACCAGAGCGCAGGGGCGGTCCCGGCTAACGCATCGTCGACCACCTCGGGCAGGTCCTCGCCGCGCCGGAAGACGTCGACGATGTCCACCCCGCCCGGGATCTCCCTCACGCTGCGATAGACCTTCTGGCCGAGGATGGTGTCTTCCCGCGGGTAGACAGGGAAGATCTGGTAGCCGCGCTCCATGAGATAGCGCGCGACCCGGTTGCTGTCGCGATCGGCCTTGGGAGACAGACCGACCACCGCGATGCGACGGGTCTTCTCCAGCAAGGCACGGATGGCGTCGGGACTGGGGTTATTGAACAAAGGTCACCTTGTTGATCTCGCGCAGGGTGGTGAGACCCGCGAACACCTTCTCGAGCGCCGACTCCCGCAGGAAGGTCATGCCCTCCTCTCGGGCCGCCTGCTTCAGCTCGGCGGCCGGGCGTCTCTCCAGAATCAACTGACGAATCCGATCCGACATGTCCAGCAGCTCGGCCACCGCGGTACGCCCCAAGTAGCCGCTGCCCGCGCACTCGCCGCAGCCGGTGGCCTCGAAGAGGACCTGCTCGGCGTACACCTCCGGATCCAGCCCCGACTCGCGCAGCAGCGAGTCGGAGGGCCGGCCCTGCCGCTTGCAGTGGCCGCACAGCAGACGCACCAAACGTTGGGCCATGATGCAGTTGATGGCGGAGACGAAGTTGTAGGGCTCGACGCCCATGTGTACGAAGCGCCCGATGACGTCGAACACGTTGTTGGCGTGGACGGTGGTGAAGACCAGGTGGCCGGTGAGCGCCGATTGCACCGCGATCTGGGCGGTCTCGGCGTCCCGCACCTCGCCCACCATGATCTTGTCGGGGTCGTGGCGCAGGATGGAGCGCAGGCCGCGGGCGAAGCTCAGGCCCTTCTTCTCGTTGACCGGGACCTGGGTGATGAGCGGGATCTGGTATTCGACCGGGTCCTCGATGGTGATGATCTTGTCCTCGGGGGTGGCGATCTCCGAGAGGGCGGCGTAGAGGGTGGTGGTCTTGCCGCTGCCGGTGGGCCCGGTCACCACCACCATGCCGTACGGTTCCGTTATGTACTTGCGCAGCTTGCTGAGGTCGGCCTCGCTGAAGCCCAGCACGTCCAGGCGCAGGTTGCGAAAGGCCGCGTTCAGCGATTCCTTGTCCAGGATGCGGATCACCGCGTCCTCGCCGTGGATGGAGGGCATGATGGAGACGCGGAAGTCGATGGTCCGCCCCCGCACCCGCAGCCGGAAGCGACCGTCCTGGGGAACCCGCTTCTCCGCGATGTCCAGCTCGGACATGACCTTGATGCGGCTGATGATGGTGTCGTGGTGCCGCTTGTCCAGGGGTTCCAGAGCCGAATAGAGCACGCCGTCGATCCGGTACTTGGCCAGCACCTCGCGGTCCTTGGTCTCCAGGTGGACGTCGGAGGCGCGGCGCTCGATGGCGCCCAGGATCAGCGAGTCCACCAAGCGTATGATCGGGCTCTCCGCGGGCAACGAGGTCAGCTCCACCACGTCGCTCTCGTCCTCGGCCACCAACTGGAGCTTCAGGGATTCGCTGGCCTGCTCCAGCAGGATCTCGCCGCCCCGGTGGCGCTTCAGGGCCTCCTCGACCCGCGAGCGGGGAGCCACCACGGCGTCGATGGGACGATCCAGGTGGAACTCGGCCTCGTCCACCTTGAGCAGGTCATCGAGACCGCCGAAGGCCAGAATCAGCCGCTCGCCCTCCCGCCGAATGGGAACGCAGGCGAAGCGCACCAGGGTCTCCAGGGGGAGCTGGGCCCAAAGCTCCGGATCGTCGGGCAGCGTGTCCAGGGGATCGAAGGGGAGCTGGAAGCGGGTGGCCTGTTTCCGAGCCTCCTCGAAATCGTTGGCCGTACCGTTGGCCACGCTGTACGGCGCGCTCGGGGTGTTGGCCATAGGGGAATGGTAGAGGAAGGACGGGGTCCAGTCGAACGGCGGGCAACCTCGGGGAGAAGACCCGAGGCCCGGCCAGGATGCATAAGGAGCCAGCGCCAGGCTCTCGGTGGTTTGGTGGTTTGGAAAACTGAGCGGCTGGCGCTCAATTTTCATGGTAGGCTCGACGCGGTTGGGGGCGCGCCCTGAGGAGTGCTTCTTCTGGGCCACCCACGCGGGCGCCG
>DATECU010000235.1:0-4341 GCA_035286745.1 Vicinamibacteria bacterium
CTGGTGGCGCGCGACCGCCGCCGGCGCGACGCGGAGAGCGAGGCGTGGCGGCGGAGCATGCAGGACGGGGCCGAGGCCATGCGCCTGGCGCTCGACCGGCTGGTCGGGCAGATGCCGGCCAGCGAGCACCAGGTGCGGCGCGACGCCGACGCGGTCGAGGCCCCGCGGTCCATGGACCAGGACCGGGCCGAGAGGATGGCCGAGGAGGAGGTGCGGCGGCAGGCTGATGGCGGCGCCTACGAGTGGGAGCAGCACACGGTCAACATCCAGGTGGCTGGCGACAACACGCTGAGCACCAACGCCGGGTCGTTCGCCCGCGGCACCGACTACTCGATCAGCATGCGGCCAGGCACCAACTTCGTACGGTGGACGACGCCCGAAGGCGAGGCCGGCGAGGACCAGCCGCGCGAGCGCCGCGTTCGTCCCGCCGATGCGTGGGACTCCTGATGCCGAACAACTCGCCCGTGGTCAGGCTGCTGGCGTTCCCGGCGCAGCGCATAGAGGTGCGCGGGATGGCGTTCACCAACCTCACCGGCGGGCCGATGCTCGCCGACTTCTGGCTGACGGACGAGGCGCCGGGCCTCAGCCAGGACGAGGACAACCGCGCCCGCCTGCGGCCGTGGGAGAGCCGCCGCATCTCCTACTACGACCTGGAGAACCGAACGTACCTGGACCTGACGGCGGTCATCCGCCCGAGCTCGCTGGCCGAGGCCCTGATGTCCGGGCCGACTCCGGCCGAGGCGTGGGGGTCCTGATGCCGCTCGATCCTCAGAGGTGGCAGATGGAGGTGGCGCTGGCGGCGGTGCCCAGGGGCCAGGTGGTGCGGCGCCAGGGCGCGACCGTGAGCTACGCCGACGGCCGGATCATCGAGGTCCCGATCCACACGATAGTCGGCACCGAGCCCGGCGACATCGAGACGCGGCTCGGGCTGTACGTCGGCGACCTGGTGCGCTGGGTGGACCCGGATCGCAGGCCGGAGCACGTCGGTGAACCCGCGGCCATGGTACCTGGACCGCTCGCGGCGTGGATCTCGTGACGGCCACATGCACCTAGACCTCGGCAGCGACCTGGCCGCCGGAGCCCGCATCTACGTGGTGCGGCGCGGCGAGCACTGCGTCCGCGGGCCGGTGCCCGGCTGCGTCGAGGCGTGCGACGGCACCGACGGCCACCGGCCGCACGTCGTGTTCCACGAGATGGCGCGGGCTAGGTCGCTGCCCGGCGGCCTCGAACTCTGGCCGCTGCGCGAGGGCACGCTCAGGGAGGAGGTAGACGACCTCGTCCTGACGTTCGACGGCGACGCCGCGGGCATCGTGGTCGAGCAGGCCGCGCGTTCTCATAACTTCGCGCTGATCGCGCCGCTGCCCTGGCCCCGCGAGCGGTGGGGCAGCCCGCTGGAGGTCTGGCACCTGTGAGCTACGCCACCGGCGTCCTGCACCTGAGGACCGACGGGCCGACTCCGGTCACGCTCGGGCCCAACTCCAACCTGGACATCGACGACACCGACCAGTTCGACGACGTCCGGTTCAGCCCTGTGGGCTTCACCACGCTGATCCAAGGACGGACGCACCAGGTCCTGGTCAGCTCGGTGCGGCCGGGCTCCAGGGCAAACGTGCCGGCGGGGCATCGGTGGAGCGGGGCCCATGGCGTGCGCGGAGTCAACCCAGCGGCGATGACCGGCGGATATGACCGCGCCACCGTGCGCCCGTGGTCCGAGTTGCCGTCGGCGCTGCGCCAGGCCCGCGTCGGACCGGTCGAGGCGTGGGCCCTGTGACCTGGCCAACTATGTGGAAGCGCGAGGATCTGCGGCGCGTGGTCCGCGCGCAGGAGGCCCTGGTGGACGAGTTCGGTTGCCTGGACAATGGGGTAATGGAATGGGCAAAGGGGGTAATGTCGAGCCACCATTACCCCATTGAGAAGTACGGCCGCGGGCCTGTCGGCACGCTGTTCGGGAGCCCAGTGGTCGCCGACCCGACGCTGGGCGAGGACGAGTGGAGGATCATCGGCCAGCCCGTTAGCCTCGACGCCTGGCGCCGGGACCTCGATCAAGGGATAGCCAGGGCGCTCGCGGTGCCGGAGGCCATGCTGCGCGACCACGACCCCGAGCCCGAGATCCAGCGCGTGCGCCGCAGCCTTGTCCGGACGATGAACTACCGCACGCGGAAGGCCCGGGTGCCTGGTCCGCGGGATGCGTGGGACCGGTGAGCGACCCCACCGAGCACCAGGAGAGGGCGATGTACTGGCGCAGATGCCAGGACTGCGGCATGGCCCCGTGCTACTGCGGCCAGCCGCGCAGGGTGCCGAGCGCCGACGGCACCTCGCACCGGCTGACGTACGCGGACGTCAACGTGCGCCGCTACCCGGTCCTCAACCGCGCTCAGGAGTGGGCGCGTGTGGCGATCGAGCACGACGAGAACCTCAGCGTCATCAGGTTGCCTCGCACGCTGCTGCTGCTCAGCCCGCTGGAGGCGTGGTCCTCGTGAGCCGACCGCACGACCGGCAACCCGCGTGGCGGCGCAACGAGCAGCAGCGGGCCGAGGCCCAGCGCCGGGATCAGGACAACGCGCGGCGGCGGCGGCTCGGCGTGCCGGAGGTCGGCTACGGCGACGGGTCGTGGCTGGGCTTTGGCACCGACACCTCGACGACGTCATCGTCCAGCATCTTCGGCCAAGGCCACCGCGACTGGGCCGGAGGCATCAGGACCACCGACCTTCTGCGCTGGAGCTACGACGACCGCCTGCGCCGCGACCAGCGCCAGGTCAGCGAGCAGATTGTGGCCGACATCCACCGCGAACTAGCCCAGCACAATGCCGACCGCATCAGGCACCGGGGCGCGCGGCGCTCGCCGGTCGGGGCCTGGGAGAGCGCCGCGTGAGCCGGGTCCACAAGCACGCGGGCGGCATCATGAACTGCACGTGCCCGGAGACCGGCTCCAGCCCAGCGGAGCTCGTGGTCTCCGGGTCCTGGGTCTGCGACGGATGCTGGAGGCAGCAGGACGTGCTGACGCGGAGCCGGCATCCGGCGGCCGTGGCCACCGCGGCGAACGGCGACGTGCTGACCGCGGTGGCAGACAGCCGCATGTCCTGGCTCCACTGCGCGAGGTGCGGAGGCCGGTGGTTCACCTGGCTGCCGGCCTGGGGCCGGTCGTGATGTGGAACTTGGAGGACGTGCGCCACGCGCTTGACGAGGAGTTCGAGCGCCTCGATGCAGAGGACTGGCGGCGAGAGTTGATACGACAGCAGGCGGTGCTCGATCAGAGAATCGACGCCGCACGCGCGCGCCTGACTGCTGCGTCCGACCAGCGACGCAGGACACGCGGCCCGCGCGACGCCTGGGACCTGTAGAGGATTCGCCAGAGGAGGCGCTTGACATTTCTCGGTGCGCGCTGTAATATCTTTGTGACGGGCCCGTTGATGGCCCACGTGTCCTGGCCACTCGCAGGACACGCTTCTTGTGGAAGCACGGCGGCGAACGGCGCGCGAGAGGAGAAACGAGTGGAAGACAGGCAGTCGATCGAGCAGCAGCAGGCCGACCTCACCCGCGACCGCATCGCGCTGTTCCTCCCGCCCGACCAACTGACGGACCTCCGCCGGCACCTGTCCAACGACGAGCTCTGGACCCTGGCCCACGTGCGCGAGGTAAAGGAGCACGGGCACGGCCGCGTGGTGGCCGAGGTCCACGAGGGCGAGGTCGTCAACACCGAGACCACGCTGCAGCGCAGGCGCCTGGGCACCTTGGCCCTGGCGATGGGAGTCTGATGGCCACCAGTCCGGTGGCCTTTTGCTTTTCCGGCCGAGCGGTGGCCGGCGCACTCAGCCGCGGGGGCTGGCAGCCGGAGAGATCCGGCAGCGGTCCGCGGAAACGGTAGCGCGGGGGACCTAGGTCCCCCACCCACCGCCCTGACCGGCGAGCGCACGAGCGCAGCCGGCGGACGGAGCAGCAGGACTGTGGATTTTCGGCGCGTCTGAGGTCACGAGACCAGGACCGCCTTGGCCCGAACGGCCGAGGCGGTCTTTTTTTGTCCAGTGCCAGCGAACATGGACCAGATACTGAACCCTGACGACCTGGTGATCGGCCCGGCGGCGACCAAGCCCCGGCAGGCCGAGGCGCACGAACCGGAGCATTGTGCTCCGGTTCAGTCGCCGAATGACGCCAAACAGGAGCAAAACGCTCCGGTTATCGAGGCGTCAGGCGGACAGGAGCCGGCGGCGTCCGGACACCAGGTGGCTGGCGTCTGGCCTGAGTCAGGCATGGCGTCAGGATCGCAGGCCGAGGCGTCCAAACCGGAGCAAAACGCTCCTCTGGAGCGTAATGCGACGGGTGTCCAGCCTGCCGCTCTCTCTG
>DATECU010000236.1:0-17837 GCA_035286745.1 Vicinamibacteria bacterium
AATCCAGGTCGCGCAAGAGCGCCTGCATGGAGGCCTCAGTGCTCCTGGCCGCAGCCCGGGGGTTGGCGGGGTCGATCTGCAGCAGGAACTGACCCTTGCTGACGCGGTCTCCCTCCTTGACCGCCAGGTGGGTGACTTGGCCGGCGATGGTCGCCGAGATGTCGACCTTGCGCTGAGCCTGGACCTTGCCGTTGGCGGTGACTTTCGCTTGCAGGTCCTGTCGCCCCACGGTGGCCACCTGGACCTCGACCGGCGCGGGTCCGCCGCGCCAGGCGCGGACGCCTCCGGCCACCGCCAGCACCGCCACGCCCCCCACGATCCACCATCGCTTGCGCTTCAAGCCCCCTCCTCCAACGAGATTGTACGTCCCACCGCCTCCATGGTGGTTTCCGCGAGGCACGGCGAGGTGGCGGCGGGTTGGGACGGGGTGGTCAAAGAGATCGCGCTCAGGAGGGCCGCTCCCCCGGGACTACGGGGCGCCGCTCGATCTGGTTCCGTGGATTCCTGCCGGTCCTCTCTGGATTCCTCCTTTCTCGCGCTTGACGCCGCCCCGTCGGGCTCATAGCCTACGCGTCCCAGCCAAGGAGGACCATGCGACAGCAGCCGATGCCCCGCCTTCCCCTGAGCCGCTCTCGGCGCCGCCTTTCGGCGATGACGGTTCTGCTGGCATCGGGCCTGACGGCCGCCACCACCGCCCAGGCGGCCGAGATCCGCGTCGGCTATCCGGTGGTGGAGACCCTGGTCCGCAAGGCCCTCTTCGTCCAGGAGAACCGCTACTACCTCGATGGCGATCCCAGCCAGCGCTGTCGCTACGTCTATCTCGAAAGCCCCCGGGTCGGCGCCGACGGAGGACGCCTCACGCTTCGAATGCACCTGTCGGCCCAGGCCGGGGTCGAGATCCGGGGGCGCTGCATGGGTCCCGCCGACTCCATGGAGGTCCTGGTCTCGGGTGTGCCTACCGTGCGCGGCAACGAGGTCTTTCTGTCCGATCTCATCGTCGATGCGCCGGGCCGGAGCTACCTGGGCCAGCTCACGGCGTTTGCCGAGCAAGATCTGGCCCAGCGGTTGCGTCTGTCCTTCCGCCCGGAAGTGGAGGCGGCCCTGGTCCAGGCTTCGACCCTGTTCGCTACCCGGCTAACGCTGGAGCAGTTGACGATACGGTCGGCGACCCTGGACGCCCAGGGTGTCCGCCTGAGCTTCGACTTCAGCCTGGCCCTCGGCCCCTGACGGCGCTCGGGGGGCCTGCTCCCGACTACTCTCGTTTGGTGTTCGCCAGGAAGGTCCGTAGGGCGCCCTCCCGGTCCGGGTCCTGGTTGTGGTCGAAGTAGTACCGCCTGAAGAAGCGGAAGTCCTTGGCCACCCCCGGCCGCCCGCGCTGGCCGAGGGTCTCCAGGTACCGGTCGAGGTACTGCTCGAAATCGACAAAGGCGACCTCCGGTTGGGCCGCCAGCCGGCGCATGATCTCCCGGTCGTACACCACGATGGCGAGCTCCGAGGGGCCCACCCGGACCCGAGTGAGCGGGCGATACTCGGCGGGATGAAACTCCCGTTTGGTCAGTGCGAAATGCACCGGCCGGGAGAGGACGTAGTCGTCCGACGCCTCCTTCTCGTGCCCCGGCCGCGCCCGGGGACCGACCGGCTGATGCGCCACCTGGGTGTCGGTGAGCCCCATGAGATCCAACACAGGAAGCCGAGAGTAGAAGCCGGCGATGCCGATGCTCCCCAGCCCCAGCCGAGGTTCCACGCCCTGGCTGGTCACCAGGCGATCGAGGTCCCGGCCCAGGACGGTGAACCGAGACCGCGGCTCCGGGTGCCTCCAGCTCGGCACCGGGTAGAACGAAGGCTCGTCGGCGATGCCCCAGCGGACCTCGCCGGGGCGCTGCAGCACGGTGTCGAAGGCGACGACCGCGAAGGGAAGGAGAGCCAGGGCGGCCCTTCTCGCCTCCGCCCAAGGACCGGTTGGCATTAGGCGCTCGGCGTCGCTGCCGCGATCCGTCCCCAGCTCGGCCAGGAGCAACCAGAGGGGCACCAGGACCACCAGGAAGCGGCCGTACATGAAGTCGCCACCCACCCGGATCACGTAGCCGCCGTAAAGCACGAGCGAGGTGAGTGCGAAGAGCACGAAGCCATGCGCTCGAGGGCTGCGCATCCCGCGGCCCACACCCCGCACGACCCAGGGCAGCAGCAGCCAGAAGTGAGTCGCCAACAAGAAGACCAGGACGTAGGTGAGACCCTGGGAGTAGTAGGCCCCCCCACCGGACTTGACGTAGAACGTGTTGGGAAGCAGAAAGCCGTAGTAGTTGAAGCGCCAGGCGAAGTAGGGAAGGTACAGCAGGAGCATGGGGGCGAGATAGAAGGCGAGGCTTCTGCGTTCCGTGCGCAGCACCCGGGCCAGACCCTGAGCGCCCCCCCCGCCCGCACGCGACGCAGTCGTCACCAGCTCGATGCCCAGGGCCGCGTAGAACAGGACGTGATCGGGACGGCCCAGGGTGGCCAGCGTCAGGCAGGTCGAAGCCAGGAGCAGGCCCCGTGAACCGCCGAGCCCGAAGCGACACGCCGCCCCCGCCAGCACCAGGGCGGTGCACATCATGGTCTCGAGGCCCGAGGTGGCGTAGGTCGCGAACAACCCCTGGACCGCCAGGAACAGGTGAGCACCGGGCAGGGCGCCGCCTTCGGGCAGGATGGCGCGGCGAACCCGAGCCGTGGCCAGGACCGCCCCCAGATAGGAGGCGATGCCGAGGGCGATAGCCGCGTGCTCGGCGCGCACCGAGAGCTTCATGAGGGCCGCCAGCAGCATGGTCCACAGGAAGTTGGTGTAGCCCTCGACGCGCTCTCCGACGTTGAACACCAGGCCGTGGCCCGCCAGCAGGTTCTGCGCATAGCGGAAGGAGATGAAGGCGTCGTCGGCCAGCCACAGGCGGGACCAGGCCCGGGACAGCCCGACCAGGATCGCGAACAGGACCAGCAGGACCGGCCCCCAGCGAGCCAGTCGGGGCTCCCGCCGCGCCAGGCGCCGGCCTGCTGCCGCCACCAACACCAGCGCCAAGGTCAGGGCCACCGCGCCGGGAACCGCCCCCGGCGCCAGCTCGGCATAGCGAGTGAGGATGCCTCGAAGGTCCATGGCGACGGTGTGACCTCAGGGCGTGCAGGCGGCCGACAGCGGCCGCGGTGCGAGGGCGGCCAGGATGCAGCCGGCCACCAGGTCCGCCAGCGCCTGGTTGCCGTCGTCGGTCAGGTGGATGCCGTCCTTCTTGAAGAAGCGATCTCGATCCTCTCCCGCCTGTTCGAAGGTGTGGGCCGCATCGCACAAGGTGGAGTCGGTCTGCTGGGCCACCTCGCGGGTGACCGCCAGGTAGGCGTTGTGCAGCGGGACCAGCTCTTCGAGCTTGCGCAGGTGCCGCTCGGCCAGATACTCGGGCTCGTGCCCCAGACGGTGGTTGGAGCCGGCGGTGATGAACACGGGGCGGATGCCCGCCCTCTGGGACAGGCACGCCATGTCGCGGAGGTTGCGTCGATAGGCGTCGAGATCCACCCGGTTGGGCCGCGCGGAATCGAGCCGGAGGCCTATCGCCAAACGCGCCTTGAGCAGGAGCTGGAAGAGCCGGGAGTTCTGGGAGAGCCAGAAGGTGAGCGCCCCCGGCCTGGCCGCATCGTCGGGCGAGCCCAGCGCGGCCCAGTGGTCGTTCCAGCCGAAGTAGAAGGTGGCCACCTGGGGCCTGAGCGGCAGCACGTCGCGCTGGAGTTGGGCCAGGCCCTGGACCGAGGACCAGCCCCCGACGCCGAGGTTGATCCCGTGGGCCAGGCTTGGGCTCACGGCACGCAGGCGATCAAGTGTGCGCTCGGGATAGGTGCCGAATTGGGTGCAGGAGTCGCCAAGGAAGGCGACCGCCGGCCGTCTCTCCTGGGCCGCTGCCAGGGTCCGGTGGTAGCCGCGAGGGACCCAGAAGAGGTCGCGGTCGGGGACGAACAGCTCGGCGAGCTTCTCCGGCTCCGGCCAGCCGAACTGGACGGTGGGGAAGGTCCGGTACTTGAATTTGGCGATGCGCAGGCCGGTCTCGCCGATCGTCAAGGCCACGGCGAGGCCGAACGTGAGCAGGGCCAGGGCCGGCACCGCCCGGCGCACGCGGTCCCCGATGCGATAGCTCAAGAGACGAATCCTCCTCGCCCTGCGGCGGATCCGCAAGCGCTCGGCGCGTGCCCTGTTTACGTCGCGGCCCGGCTCCCCGTCAAGCTCACGCCGGCGAGGCGGGCCTTTGAGCGGCTCGACCGGCCTAGATGCGCATGCCGGGCCAGGCGGCGATGGGATCGGTGGAGCGAACGACGTTCATGCCCTCGGCCGCGAAGCGCTGGAGCGCGGCCTCCGCCTGGGGTGTGAAGTCGAAGAGGAAGCTGCCGGGACGCGAGGCGTCGGGCACCGTCACCGCCGACATGCAGTCCGCCAGGATATAGACCCTGCTGGCCAGCTTGGCGTCCCTGGCCCTGATCTCGGAGAGCAGGTCGTCGATGGAGCTCTTGACGCAGTGGCTGGCCGCCTGCCCTGCGATGATCACGGCGTCGGCGTCCAGCAAGGTCTTGATGAACGGGGCGTTCCGCTGGGCCAGCGGCTGGCCGTCGTGGCGCATCAGCACCTCCGGCGCCAAGACCGAGTAGTTCTCGGTCAGGGGGTTGCCGCCCTTCACCTCGATCCAGTTCTTGGAACCGCGCACGAAGGCGTGGAAGAGCCGGGCTTCCTGAACCACGCCGGCTAACGCGTGACCGTCGCCGCCCAGCAGGCAGTGGGGGGGCCACAGGTAAAGCTTGTACTTGCCGGTCTTCTCCAACTCGGAGCAGTAGAACTCAACCTGGCGGAGCAGCCAGGGGTAGTCGCCGTTGCAGACCCACCAGGTCACCGCCGGGTTCGGCTTGACCGTGCCCTTCCGGATGTCGTCGGTGGTGATTTCGCGGTGCGGCCCCAGCGGGCGATCGTTGCCATCCAGCCAGAACGAGGGGAAGAAGATCTGGTAGGGGAAGTGGGTGTCCAAGGTGCAGGTCACCTCGGTCAGGAGGTCGAGGTTCTGGTAGATGAAGCGGGCGACGCGATCGCTGTCGTCGATGGCTCCGCGGCCGCTGCGGCCGCCCACGTAGAGCGTGCCCTCGGGGAAGCAGAAGTCCCTCTGCACGTCGATCAGCAGGAGGTGGAGCCTCTTCTTGTCGGAGCCGGCAGGGCGCACGCCGTGCTGGGTTCGGAAGGCCCCAGCTTCCTCGAAGAGCTTGCCGGCGTCGGGCCGGTAGCTCCAGGAGCCCGCGTTGGAAGCGTCGTAGAAGTCGGGAACGGGGAGTCGGTGTGGCGTTAGGCGGCCCATGGTCTCCTCCTGGTTTGTGCCTCCGCTCAGAGCTCGAAGTGGAGGCCCCGCTTCTGGAGGTCGCGGTAGGCCCGCTTGTCGAAGCGATAGAGTCGCGCCGCCCGGTGAGCCACGTCTTGCTCGATCTCGTCCAACTCTTCGAGCAGGCCCATGGCCAGGAGCTTCTTGCGGAAGTTGCGCTTGTCGAGGCTCGCTTCGAGCAGGGTCTCGTAGAGGCGCTGGAGCTGGGTGAGCGTGAACTTCGGCGGCAGCAGCTCGAAGCCGATGGGCTGGTAGCGCACCTTACCCTTGAGGCGCGTCAGTGCCATCTCCAGGACCTGGTCGTGATCGAAGGCCAGGCTGGGGGCGTCGGCGACCTGGAACCAGGCCGCGTTGCGGGCGTCGGTGGCCGCCTGCACCCGGTGATCGGAGAGCTTGGCCAGGGCGTAGTAGGCGACGCTCACCACCCGCTCTCGCGGATCGCGCTTCACGTCATCGCCGAAGGTGTAGAGCTGCTCCAGGTAGACCTTCTCGACTCCGGTCTCCTCCTTCAGCTCGCGGCGGGCAGCTTCCTCCAGCGGCTCGCCGACGTCGACGAAGCCGCCGGGGAGGGCCCAGCGGCCCTCGAAGGGCGGGGAGTCGCGCTGGATCAGCAGGACCTTGAGGTCCTCGGTGTCGTAGCCGAAGATGACGCAATCCACGGTCAGGGCGGCTCGGGGGTACCGGTAGCTGTGCGGCATCGGGGCTCCTTCGCTAGTGTCGTCTCAACAGTACAGATAGTGTTAGAAGGACACTCTGTCAAGGTCGCCTCGCCCGCAGGAACTGCGGAGATCTCAGGCGGCGGGCCAGCCCGAATGGCCGGGGCCTACCAGACGACGTCGAGTCCGGACGCTCGGATCCTGCCGTCCCTGGTGACCAGGGGAACTCCGACCTGAAGCGCGGTGGCGGCGATGATGCGGTCCGGCATGTCGGGTACGCTCTCGCGGGGGATGAGAGCCACGCAGCGGGCGATGCTCTCACTCAAGGGGGACAACGCGGGCGGACGCGTCAGGGCGGAGGAGCATCTGGTCCAGCCGCTCCCAGTCAGCGACGGGTAATGCGCCCCTTCTCCACCAAGTAGACGATCTCGACCAGGGAGATGGCGGGCACCAGGATGGGGAAGCCGGCCGCGACGGAGGTTTGCATGACATCCAAGGCCCGTGCCGAGAGTCGCGGTGATCCTGACACATACCAAACGAATGCATGCGTATCCACGACAAACGAGGACATCACAAACCGGTGCGCGGGAAACTGCCCCACAGCTCCCGCCGCGCCTCCTCGATGTCACCTGAGGACAGGTCAAGCCCTCGCCAAAGACCCTCGACACTGCACAGTGGAGGCCTGCGTGCTTCGCGCACTTCCAGGAACTCGACGAAGTCGAGGACTTCCTGTTGCCTTTCGGGCGACAGCGCCGATGTCTTCTGGGCGATGAGATCCGCCGTGGTCATCCGCGTCTCCTTCCTCGTAAGGCATTCTGGAGCGGAAGGCCCTCCAAGTCCACACCTGGACCTGGCATCGCTGCCGCAGTCGCTTGCCCGGGCTGCCAGCTCGCTTCCGGCCGCTGAACTCGCGTGGGGAGCCCATGCAAGGGGATGCCACGGACCCAGGCTGGGCGTGGTATATAGCGGGCCATGGCGCACCAAGGCTTGGCGCGAAACCTGTTGCTGGGGATGGTGGGGGGCGGGGTGCTGAACCTGGTGTTGGTCCTGCTGGCTGTTCTGCTCTTCGGCCTCCTGCTCGGAGAGCTGCGGCCGGCTCACACCGGGGAGGCCGCCGCCTGGGCGATGGTGTTGGGGGTGATGAGCTCGCCCGGTGGCGCCGTGGTGGGTGGCGTCGCCGGCGTCATGGCCGCCAGAACCCGCCTTCACTTCCTGGTGATCGTCGCGGTAGGCGCGGGTCTGGGCTTGATGGTGGGCGGGGTGGTGGGGCTGTCCCTGATTGCGATGAGTCGCACCAACTCGATGATGGCCCTCTTGGCGGTCCTGATGTTCGTCGGCATCGGCGCCCTGATCGCGGCGGTGGTGGGCGGTTGGCGCGTGCTTCGCGTGCGTTCGGGTCGGCCGGCGTGAGTGACTACCGGTGAAGAGGACGCAGGTCGGCGCCGCCACCTACACGCCCAACGGCCAACCTCCCGCCCGCACGCCGGCGGACGCGCTCGGCGTTCCCAGCGAGGAAGCCCCCGCCTGACGACGAACGCGGCTCGCGTGAGCGCCACGGAAGGCCACGCACATCCCGCGCCCGGCGGGAGTAGCCCGGCTTGGCAACGCTTCCCCTTGCCCCTGGTCGGCCTTGCCTTCCTGGTGAGCGGCGGAGCGGGGCTTGTCTACCAGGTGGCCTGGCAGCGCATCCTGGCGCTCCACAGCGGCGTCGGCATCTACTCGGTGGCCATGATCGTGGCTGCCTTCATGGCCGGACTCGGCGCCGGGAGTCTGGCGGGTGGCGCGTTCAGCGCGCGCGTCTCGCGCCGGCGAGCGCTTCTGGTGTTCGGCCTGCTGGAGGCGGGCATCGGCGTCTTCGGGGCCGCGAGCTGCTGGCTCTACTACGACCTGCTGTACCTCAAGGCGGTCTGGCTCTATTCGCCGCTGTGGCGTGCGGGGCTGCTCCACTTCTTCGGTCTCCTGCTCCCCACCGCGCTGATGGGGATGACGCTGCCCTTCCTGGTGCGGGCCACGGTCCAAAGCGGGCGAACCGCGGGGCGCACCGTGGGATGGCTCTACGGCGTCAACGCTCTGGGTGCCAGCGTGGGCGCCTATCTCACGCCCTGGGTCCTGATCCCGATGGGCGGCATTCGGGGGGCCGTGCTGGCCGCCGCCGCCGGCAACGCTCTGGCTGCCTTGACCGCGCTTGCTCTCACCGGCGCGCTGCCCTCGGACGAGGCGCTGAGCCAGGAGCCGGCTGCCGAAGTGGGAGGCGGAACCTCGCCGGGGCAGCCCTGGACTCTCTGGGTCGCGCTCTACGGGCTCAGCGGCTTCGCGGCCCTCTCCCTGGAGGTGATCTGGTTCCGGGTGCTGGACCTCGGCGTCAAGTCCACCGCCTTCACCTTCGGAACCCTGCTGGCCCTGTACCTGCTGGGCCTGGCCCTCGGCTGTCTGGCCGGAACCCTGCTGGCAGCGCGCCTGGTCCGACCGCTAGGTGCGTTCCTGTTCCTCCAGTGCCTGCTCCTCGGCTGCGCGGGACTTGCCATCTGCATCCTGGGCTACTTCCCGGTCGACGTCGGCCCCTTCGACGCGTTCTACGCGTACTGGGCCCAGGGGGGCTTTGGCTCGGGCGGCCTCCACGGCCGCGAAGGGGTGTTCCGCCTGTACGTGGCCCTACCGCTCTTCCTGTTCGGCCTTCCCACGCTGCTGATGGGGTTTTCCTTCCCCATCTTGCAGAGGGCGGTGCACGATGAGGCCCGAACCAGCGGCCGGAAGGTGGGCATCCTGCAAGCGGCCAACATCGCGGGTTGCGTGGCGGGCAGCCTGCTGGTCGGCCTGCTGGGGCTCAGTTGGTTGGGGAGCACCGGCTCGCTGCGGCTCTTGATGGTGTTGGGGGTGGCGTTCGCGGTGACGGGCGCGCGCCTGAGCCGAAGGCCCGGCGTCTTCGTAGCGTCGGCAGCCATGCTCGGCCTGCTGGCCATCGGCTTGCCCGGCCAGGAGCGCTTCTGGAAGCGGCTGCACGGAACCGAGGCCCCCGAAGCTCTGGTCGAGGAGGACGCCAGCGGCGTGAGCGCGCTGGTGGAGTTGGCGCCGGGGCGCTGGGGTGTCTACGTCAACGGCAAGGCCCACAGTTGGCTGCCCTTCGGCGGCATCCACAGCCAGTTGGGAGCGATGCCGGCCCTCATCCACCCGGCACCCCGCGACGTGGCCATCATCGGGTTAGGCTCGGGGGATACCGCCTGGGCCTCGGCCTGCCGATCGGAGACGGGCTCGCTCACGGTCTTCGAGATCTCGGCCCCGCAACCGCGCCTGCTGGCCCGGCTGGGGCGGCGTTCCGAGCTGGCCGACCTGGGTGCCTTCCTGAGCGACCCGCGGCTGCGGGTGGTGATCGCTGACGGACGCAGCGCGCTCGCCCACGGGACCGCCCGCTACGACATCCTGGAGGCGGATGCGCTGTGGCCCCACGTCGGCTACAGCGGCAACCTTTACTCCGTCGAGTTCTTTCGAGAGTGCGCGCGCAAGCTCAAGCCCGGCGGCATCATGTGCACCTGGGCGCCGACGCCCCGGGTGGTGGCCTCCTTCTCCGCCGTGTTCCCTCACCTCCTGAAGAACGACGCTCGCACCGTGTTCGTGGGCAGCCTGGCGCCCCTGCCCGAGGATCGCGGTGCCTGGCTGGCCCGACTGGATTCGCCGCACGTCAGCGCCTACCTTGGCGCTCCAGTGAGTCGTCTGGTCCGGCAGCAACTGAGCACCCTGGCCCGTCCCCACAAGCAGCAGCGCTACCTGGCTCGCGACTACAACCTGGACCTCTATCCCCGCGACGAGTTCACGGTCCGGTAGGCAGCCGACTCGCCTGTGACGGCCGTCACAGGTCGGGCGAGAATCCCGCCCCACCAGTGAGCAAATCGGTCTCCTTGGCACTCTCACCCAGTTAAGAGGTTCCAGGGAAGTCACAGCAGGGGCGCACAACCGGAGGCAGATCGACTCTTCGGAAGGGGAGGTCCGTATGCGCGTTGGTCTCTGGGCTATGGTGTTGACGTTCTTGGCCTTAGGTCCCGCCGCGGCCGAGGTCCACACGCTGGCCGGCATGGTGGAGATCCCCATGTCGGGGCGGCTTCTGGTCTGGAATGCGAGCCACGTCTATCAGGTGGAGTCGCTAGTACCCGTGGTGGTCACCGAGCTTGTCGACCCCGGAGGCGGGGCCATAACCGGTACCCGGGGAATCGCCATCGTGGGCATCTACCCCGTGATCTGGACGGACAGCAAGGTGCTGCTGGTGTCGACCCTCTCGCCCTGCTGCACGGTGGCGGAGCTTCCCAAGCCGGGCGGCGGTTCCATTGCCGCGGCTCGCGGGGTGATCGACGTGGCTGGGCGGGCCCTGGTGTGGACGCCGGGCAACGCCTACCTGGGGACCACCCTCTCGCCCTGTTGCACGGTCAGCGAGCTGACGCCGCCAGGCGGCGGGCCGATGAGTCAGGTGGTCGGGGCCATCCCGTACGACGCCCTCGGACGCCCGCTGCTGTGGACGCCCTTCAAGGTCTTCCTGCTCTCGACCTTCTCGCCTTGCTGCACGGTCGACGAGGTGCTGGCGGGCGGGGGCTCCATCGCCAAGACGCGGGGCATCTCCGTGGTGGGCGGGCTAGCCCACATCTACAACCCGGACCACGCCTATCTCCTGGAAAGCGCTTCCCCTTGTTGCACGGTGGCCGAAATCCCCAAGCCCGGCGGGGGCGCCATCGTGGACACCCGCGGCATCGTCGACGCCGCCGGGGTGCCGGTGCTGTGGACGCCTAACCAGGTTCTCACGGTTGTCGCCGCCTCGCCCTGCTGCACCGTGAGCGAGGTGCCCGATCCCGGCGGCGGCCCCATGACCGGCGTGCGGGGGGCCGTCGAGTTGGGGGGCGCTCTTGCCCTCTGGACCGACACCAAGGTGAGCGCCGTGACCATCCTGGCCCCCTGCTGCACCGTGGTCGAGGTCCCCCAGCAGGCCGGTGGCTCCATCGTGGGAGCCCGCGGCGTGTTGAGCACGGCGGGATTCATGCTGGCCTGGACTTCCACCGAGGTCCACGTGATCGACACCCTGGCTCCTTGCTGCGGGGTCACCGACGTGCCGCTCGCCGGCATCCGGGGTGCCGTCCTGCTGGCGGGCCGGCCCACGCTGTGGACCGCGACCGGCACCCACGTCATCGAGACGCTGTCGCCGTGCTGCACGGTCACCGAGGTGATGAAGCCCGGGGGTGGCTCCATCGGGGAGACTCGGGGCATCATCGAGGTGTTTGCGGGCGGGCCCATCCTGACGCCGTCTAACCTATACGGCATCGTGGGCATCTCCCCCTGCTGTCCGACGGTGGAGGTCCAACCGGGCGGGCTGCCCCTCATGAGCTACGACCCCACGGTCCAGGGCTCGGAGCTGGCGGGGGTCAGCGTGGCCCATACCATGGCCGCCAGCAGAACCGGCTCCGGCGGGCCGCCGCTGGCCGTCACTTCCGGCGACGCGCTGCCCGCCGCCAACGGCTGCCTGAGCCGCTCCGGCGCGCCTAGCGGCGTTCACACGGTGGTGTCGCCGGCCTTCATGGTGCTGGGGCCGCAACCAGTGGGGACCATCTTCGGTCGCAGCAGTGCCTTGGGGCCGTATCGTGAGGTGGGAGTCTTCGGCACGCCGGGGGACCAGATCTTCGCCGACGGTTTCGAGAGTTCCTGCCCCTAGCGCCGTCAACAGGCGAGCGAAGCTCGGGGGCGTATCCCCCGAGCTCGCCCCTCTTCCGGCCCCGGCGACCACGGCCCCACGACCGGGTCGCCGAGCAAGCCAGCTTGGCTTGGGGCATCATGGGTGTCCAGCGGCTCCGGCCGCGCCTTCAGAAGGAGCACCGCATGAAACCCCAAGCGTTGGGTGTCGCACTGACGATCGGCCTCTTTGCCGCGAGACCGGCCGTCACGGCTTCCGGGGGAGCCGGCCTGGCCGACCTACAGCGGCAGGTCACCGAGACCGAGCGCGCCTTCGCCAAGACCATGGCCGACCGCGATCACAAGGCCTTCGTGTCCTTCCTGGCTGCGGAGACCGTGTTCATGGGTGAAGTCCGCACCTACCGGGGCAAGGAGCAGGTGGCTGAGGGCTGGAAGCGATACTACGAGGGGCCGGCAGCGCCCTTCTCCTGGGAGCCGGAGCGGGTCGAGGTCCTGGACTCGGGGACGCTGGCGCTCAGCACCGGCCCGGTGCACGACCCCAAGGGTCAGCGCGTGGGCACCTTCAGCTCCATCTGGCGGCTGGAGGCCGACGGCCGCTGGCGGATCATCTTCGACAAGGGGTGTCCGCCCTGCAAGTGCCCCTGACCTGTTCGGCCTGGCCCCCGGCATGACGGCCGGGGGGGAGCGACTGGCCGCGCGAGACCGCCCCTGACGGCGGCTTTCAGCGCCGCGAAGGGCTGGAACCCCAGTCCAAGGCAGATCCGGCAGGCAGTGAAGAACGCACCTCCAGGAGCCCCTGGCTCAGAAGCTCGGGGATACGCAGAAAGGGACTCTCCCCCAGCCGAGCCGGATCGACGTCCGACGCGGCCTCGAGACCCACCCAGGCGTCGCGACCTCCCCGTTTGGCGGCATAGAGGGCATGGTCGGCCAGGTGGACCACCTGCTCCCAGGGCACCACCTCGGGGGCTCCGGGAAGGAAGGGAAAGGCGGCGAAGCCGACCGAGCAGGTGCAGGTCACCCTCTCGCCCGCCAGCGGTTCGAAGGACCGCTCGGCCATGGTGGCGCGGATGCGCTCGGCCACCGCCGGCGCCTCGCGCCGGTTGCTCTGGCGGGCCAGCACCAGGAACTCCTCGCCTCCCCAGCGCACCACGGTGTCGGTCTGGCGGACGGCTGCCTTGAGCCGCTCCACCACCTGCTGCAAGACCGAGTCGCCGCCCAGGTGCCCGAAGCCGTCGTTCACCGACTTGAAGTGGTCCATGTCCACCAGCAAGAAGACCAGGTCCAGGTTGGCGTCCCCGTCGCGCTTGTGGAGGGCGAGACGTTCACGGTAGGTGCGGACCACCTGGGCCACGTCCAGGGGAAGGGTGGCGGCCACAAAGCGGCGATTCCTCACCCCGGTCAGCGGGTCGGTGAGGCTCTGCTCCTCGAGGGCCCGGTTGGCGGCCTCCAGCTCGGCGGTCCGCTCGGCAACCCGCGCTTCCAGTTGCGCGGCGCGAGCCTTCAGGTGATGCAAGCGCAGCCGAAAAACCAGGGCCACCCCGGCCGCCGCCAACAAGGCGTAGGCCAGGAAGGCCCACCAGGTCTGCCAGAAGGCGGGCCGGATGCGGAAGGCCAGCTCCACCGGTCCGCTCTGGTTGCCGGCGTAGTCGCGACCCCAGACCCGGAAGAGGTAGGTGCCCGGGGGCAATGTCGTGTACTCCTTTCGCCCGTCGGCGATCCAGTCCGAGGGAGCGGCGTCCAGTCCCGCGAGTTGCACCTGGTAGCGGGTATCGCCCTCCCGGTGATAGCTGAGGAGCGCATAACGAAAGACGAGGTGGTTCTCCCCGTACTCCAGCACAGCACCCGGCGACAGGGCTCGTCCCGAGCCGACCCGGGTCGCCGATTCCAGGTAGAGCGGCTTGCCCAGCCGATCCTCCCGTTCCTCGGCGGGATCGAACATGGCGGCTCCGGCGACGGTGCCGGTCCACAACCGGCCGAGATGGTCCACGAAGGAAGAGCCCTGAGTGCACCCGTTGCTGGGCAGCCCGTCCCCCGAGGTGTAGGTGAAGACCGCGTACTCGGCGGGATTGGTCGCGTCCGGTTGCCGCGGCGTGAAGCGGGCGACTCCTCGCCTGGTGAAGAAGTAGAGGCGACCCGCCGCGTCCTCCCGCATCTGGTAGATGAGATCGCTGGGCAAGGCCGGCAGGCTGCTCTCCGAAAAGTTAACGAAGCCGGCCGCGGGATCGGCCAGGTCGAGGCGATAGACACCGGCGCCGTTGGAGCTGATCCACAGGAAGCGCCGACTCCCGGGGCCCGACGTTTCGAGCAGGCTGCCGACCCGCAATCCCCCCACGCTGTGCTGGGGGTCGTAGGTGGAGAAGCGGCCGCTCTCGAGATCCAGGCAGGCGACGCCGCCGCCCCGGGTGCCGATCCACAAGGTGGGCCGGCCCTGGGCGTCGTGGCTGGCCAAGAGCGCCACCACGTGATCGTGGGGCAGCCCCGAGTCTTTGGTGTAGACTCGCCGCTCTCTCCCTTGCAGCCGCAGCAGGCCCTTCCGGGTCCCCACCCAACGGGTCAGCCCTCGCTCGGCGGATCCGGTCTCCAGCAGGGCGTAGATCCAGGTGTCGGGCAACGCCTCCAGGGGCAGGATCTCGCTCCAGGAGCCGCCGTCGAAGCGCAGCAACCCGGAGCCGCGGGTTCCCACCCACAACTCGGCGCCGCCCTGCGGGCCGCGGGCCTTGAGCAGGCTCATCACCGCCGGGATGGGCCGCTCTCGATAGCGCGACACCTGGGACCAGCGCCCGTCCCGGAGCCGCGACAGGCCGCCGCCTAGCGTACCAAACCACATGTCGTCAGGCGCGAACTCCTGGATCGAGAAGACGGCGTTCTCCGCCAGACCGGTGTTGTGCGTGTAGCTCGTCCACTTGCCCTCGGTGAGCCGCACCAGGCCGCCGAAGCTGCCGATCCACAGGGTGGTCGGCCCGTTCGCGGAAGCTACCGGGGTCAGGGTTCGGATCACGTTCGAAGGCAGGCCGCGAGCCATGTTCCAGAAACGCCAGCGCCCGGCCTCCAGGCGGCTCAAGCCGCCCTCAGTGCCCATCCACACTACCGGCTCGCCCGCCAGCGTGCGGGTTGCGGCAAGGCGGTAGACGTAGTCGTTCTTCATCCCGTTGCTCAGGGGGACGACCCGCCAGGTCCCGTGCTCACGAACCGCAAGGCCATGCTCGGTTCCGACCCAGAGTGCGCGCGAGCCGCCCGGCGCCTCCGTCTCCAGGACCGAGAGCACGTGATCGCTGGGCAGGCCGAAGTCGCGCCGGTCCCAGGCGGTCCAACTGCGGCCGGAAAGGTGCAGCAGGCCACGCTCGGTGCCCACCCAGAGGCCAGGAGCACCCTCCTCCCCGCCGGCGGTGGCCAAGGCGTTCACCCGGACGAACGGAGTGTCGGCCGGGGCCTCCACTTGTTCCACCTTGTCCTCGGCGATCCGGATCAGCCCGTGGTCGGCGGTGCCTGCCCAGACCACCGGGCGCCCACGCTCCAGCGTCTGCTGGAGCGCCAGCACCTGGGGATCGGGGAAGCCCTCGTCCACACCAAACGAGTGGAAGCGGCCGTCCCTATAGCGGTGTACGCCATCGCCGCGGGTGCCGAACCAGAGGCTGCCATCCTGGTCCAGCAGGATGGAGGACACCCAGTTGGCGACGGTGGGCCGTGGCATGGAGAGCGAGACCCATTCTCGACCGTTGTAGCGCACGGCGCCGTCCTGGGTGCCCAGCCAGAGGTAGCCCTGGCGGTCGAAGCTCACGGCTTCGATGGAGTTCTGGGGGAGCCCGTCCTGGTCGCTGTAGATCTTGATGGCCGAGCGGCCGCTCTCCGCAATCGAGGCCGGGTCCCCCGCGAGGGCCGGGGTGGCCCCGGCGGCCAGCAGCAGCGAGAGAACCGCCCCGGGCCGGAGGACCATGGCAAAGGATACCCGAGGTAGGCGTCCGAGGCCCCATCCCTACCGATCGTTCGGTGGGTGGGGCTCGATCGGCGCGCGGCCGGCCAGCCGGGAGCTACTCCGTGCGCCTGAGCCGGGTGCGGCTGTAGACCTCGAAGGGCTTGCCGGGGGCCGCCAGCTCGAAGGTCTCGCCGAAGTCGGTAGGCGAGAGAATACGATAGGTCTCCCGAGCCTTCCAGCCGGCGGGCAGGTTCTCGAAGCCCTCGCTCTCGAACACCACGACGCCCGGCTCGGCCGGCGGGAGCATGGCGTAGACGTTCACGAACCCCTCCTGATGGAACTGACGAAGCACGATCAGCTTGCGGGCCCGGTCGTAGCTGAAGAAGCTCCAGTGCCGGTGGATCTCGCCCTTGGGGTTCTTCTCCTGGGGCAGATAGGTGGAGGTGTTGCGCTCGTGCAGGTACCGGTTCTCCAGCACGAACTCGTAGCTGCGCACGACTGTGCCGGCGCCGGCCTCGCCCTCGGCCGAGCCCTTGAAGTGCCCGACCAGGAAGCGGACCGGAGCCCATGGGTCGGGCGTCTCGGGAACCGGCGGAGGCAGCACGGCAACAGCCAGCAGCGCAAAGACCACGAAGGCCTGCATCATCGGGACTCCTCCCCGCTTGCATCGGTACGGCTCTGATCGGGATTCGCAATTGTAGCGCGCCGTCCCTGTGACAGGTGAAGGAAGTGTCACAGCGCGCCGGCGCTGGGGACAGCCCCTCGCGTATCGTGTTTCCGGGGCGAGGCGGCCGACTTGGGTTTCCCTTGGAAGAGCCTTGGGACTCCCAAGGGACCCCGGAGAACCGCACGCCTATGCTCCAAGCAGCCGTTCGTCTCCCGCAACCGGACAGGCGAACGCTGCGGAGGAATGGAGGAGCCTATGAAGATCACCCTGAGGGCAAGGCGGGAATGGGCACAGGTCGCTCTGGTCGTGGCGGTCCTCGCGAGTGCGAGTGCACCGAGCGCTCGGGCCGGGAGCTGCGTTCGGCTCGACGCCGCGCGGGACACCCTGGCCCCGGAGGAACAGAAGGCCGCGACGCTCCTCTTCGAGGAAGCCCTGACCAGGGAGGGGCGAACCCTCGACCGGGTTGGCTGCGACGAGGAGTGGGTGCTGTCCCACGTCCGCCTCGGCGACTCGATCACGGTCGTCGTCGCGAGTCCCCGCGGACGCCGCTCCGACCGCGTGCGTTCGGTCGAGGAGTTCCCGGCTCAGTACAGCCAGAGCATCAGGGCGCTTCTGACGGGACGGGATCCCGCCAACGAGCTGGCCGGCGTCGTCGACCGCGCCAACGTCACCTCGGCCCAGGTGGACGTCAAACGCGTAAGCTCGGACAGCGTCTTCTTCGTGCGGCTGGGCTACGGCGTCACCTCGGGCCCTGGCGACGGAGGAGGGCCACTCCTGGGGTTCGGTTGGCGGAAGGAGCTGAACCGCGTCGCGCTGGACGTGGCGTTCGCGGACCTGCGCGTCCTGAGCGAACCGGACGGAAGCTACAGCAGCGGCCCGTTCGACGGCGGCTCGTTCACCCTGGTCGCACTGGGCGTCAACTACAACTTCCGCCCGCTCGCCAACAGCACGCCGTACGCGGGCGTGGGACTCGGCTACACCCGGTGGCAGTCGGGCCAGGGCAAGGGTCTCGATGTTCGGCTCTGCCTCGGCTACGAGATGTTACGCGCCAGCAACCTGCGGCTCTTCATCCAGGCCGACGGGATCATCCCCACCTACGACGTGACGCGGACCGAGTGGACGGACTGGAGGGGTTGGGATCCCGGCGCACCCGGCCCCAAGACCTCGACCTTCCGCCCCGCCACCGTTGCGATCTCCCTGGGCATCGGATGGAGCGGCGGCCGCGACGACGACGATGATGACTGACGAACGGACAAAACCATCGAGGCGCAGAGGCACAGGGCACGCGGCGCTCCGCCCTCTCGTCGCCAGCCGTGGCTGAAAGCTGATCGCTGATCGCTACTACCTGCGCCGCAACGGGCCGATCACGACCATTCCTTGGAGGGCCAGCTCGAGTAGGCCGACCAGCGTTGCCGTCTCGTGCTCAGGCGAGAAGCTCACGTTGCTGGCGTCGCCGAAGCAGAACCGGCCCGAGGCACCATACGCGTACGTGGCGCCAGCGTTTCGTGTCCGGGGGCTCGGGGGGCGGGAGCCCCCCGCTCAATAGCGGCGCCCCGAATTCACTTCGGGCGCCG
>DATECU010000237.1:0-12871 GCA_035286745.1 Vicinamibacteria bacterium
GAGGGGCCGACGAGAAGAACATCCTGGGCCTGGCCCGCGCCGTCAACGACCTGGCCGACCGGGCCCGCAACAAGCGGCTCAAGGTCGAGGAGGTCCAGGGCGGCACCTTCACCATCACCAATCCCGGTGTCTTCGGCAGCCTTTTCGGGACCCCCGTCATCAACCAGCCGCAGGTGGCCATTCTGGGGGTGGGGACCATCGAGAAGCGCCCGGTGGTGCGCGACGACGCCATCGCCGTGCGCACCATGGCCTACTTCGCCCTCACCTTCGACCATCGGATCGTGGACGGCTCCGACGCCGACCGCTTCATGGCCCACATCAAGAAGAGCTTGCAGGAGTTCGACGAATCCGCGCTGTGATCCGGGGACCGAACGGCAACGCAACCACAGAGGCACGGAGGCACGGAGGCGGTCAGCGATCAGCAGTCAGCTACGGACGCGGAACCACAAGGACACGAAGAGCGGAAGTCGAAGTGCAAGGGACGTCGATCGGCCCGCGCAGGTTGAGCATCGAGGGGCCCGACGTGCGGCCGCTGAGGGTCCAGCGGCTGGGGCGGATCTCCTACGCCCAGGGCCTTGAGGTCCAGGCCCAGTTGGTGACCGATCGCCAAGCGGGGGCGATCCCCGACACCCTGCTGCTCCTGGAGCACGACCCGGTCTTCACCCTGGGCCGCAACGCCAAAGAGGAGAACGTGCTCTTTCCCGCCGAGGCTCTGCGGGCCCGCGGCTTCGACGTCTTCGAGAGCGGTCGCGGCGGCGACGTGACCTACCACGGCCCGGGCCAACTGGTCGGCTACCCCATCCTGGACCTCTCCCCCGACCGCCGCGACGTCCATCGTTATGTGCGGGATTTGGAGGAGGTGATGATCCGCACCTCGGCCGACTACGGCCTGAGCGCCGGCCGGATCCCCGGCCTCACCGGCTGCTGGCTGGGAGAGGACAAGATCGGGGCCATCGGCGTGCGCATCGCCCGCTGGGTGACCTCCCACGGCTTCGCCTTCAACGTGACCACCGACCTCACGCCCTTCCGGATGATCGTCCCCTGCGGGATCAGGAATCGAGGCGTGACCAGCCTGGAGCACAAGCTCGGCCGTCCCGTCGCGCTGGCCGAGGTGATGGACCGCATCACCGCCCACTTCGCCACCGTGCTCGAACGACAGGTCGAGCCGCCGCTAGCCGGCGGCTGAGCGGCGAGCCTCTGCGAACAGGCGGGCGTTGCGCAGGGCCACCACCAGGAACTCGGCCAGCGTCTCGCCGGCCGCCACGTCGTCCAGACCGAAGTGCCCGGGCTCTTCGCTCTGGAGGTCGATGGCACCTACCGCCTCACCGTCTTCGAGCAGCGGGATCACCATCTCGGAGCGGGTCGACTCCACGTCCGCGTGGTAGTCGGGATCCACCGCCACCTCCGGCACCACCTGCGGGGCCTTGGTCCGTAAGGCGCGGCCGATCACACCCCGCACCGGCCCCTGGGTCCGGCCGGCGCTCCGCCGGTCGATGCCCTGCCGGCCGGCCCAGCGCCCCACCAGGACCCCCTCGTGGTCCAACACCACCACCGCCGCGAAGGTGTGGTTCATGCGCGCCCGAATGGTGTCGGCGGCTTCCTGCAGCAAACGCTCCGGCTCCAGCACCGAAGCCAGCCGGCGGGCCACCGAGTTGAGCAGGCCGAGCTGGTCGGCCCGGCGCTGGCTCCCGGCCTCGGACTTGCGGAGCGCCTCGTTGGCGCGGGCCAGCTCCCGGGCTCGCTCGGCGGCCTGGGCGGCTTGCTCCTGGGCCTCGACCAGCCGCCTCCCGGCCTCCTCCTCTTGAGCGGCCAGCAGCACTTCCAGCCGCCTGTCCCCCAACTCGTTAAGGGCGAGCAGGGCATCCGCCAGCTCCCGGGCCCCCGGACAGGCCCTGAGCAGGAAGGGCAGACAGCAGCGGTCGAAGAGCCGGATGCCGGCGGCTTGCCGCTTCAGGCTCTCCCCGGCCTGAGCGGCTTCCGAAGCACTCACCGCGTCTTCCGCCAGCAGCTCCTCAGGCTCGCCCCGGGAGAGTCCGCCGAGCAGTCGGTCCACCTCCTCGACGCAACGCTTCCTGCCGTCGGACTCGGGCGCAGCGTCGGACTCCACCAGCGCCAGGTACCAGGCCTGTGCCAGGTCGGCCCGCTGCGAATCGAGGAAGGCCGCCACCTGCTGCAAGGAACGGGCAAAGGGCGAGATCATGGTCTCCGGTCTCCGCTGTGCAGGTGGGCGATCCCCGCCGTCAGGGGTCGGGAGCGGACATCCCCGAAGCCGGCGCGGCTCATCATCTCGCGGAAGGCCGCGGGATCGGGGAACTTGCCGACCGAAGCCGGCAGGTACGAGTAGGCGCCGCGGTCGCCGCTCACCAGTCCGCCCAGCCGGGGCAGCACCCACCCGAAGTACAGGCGATAGACGCGGCCCGCAAGCCCCGGCGGCATCGAGAACTCCAGCACCACCAACCGGCCCCCCGGTCGAAGCACGCGGCTGACTTCGCGAAGCGCGGCCGAAGGGTCGCCCACGTTGCGAATGCCGAACGCCACCATGGCCCCGTCAAAGGTGCCGGCCCGCAGGGGCAGCCTCTCGGCATCCCCCGCCAACACAGAACCTCGCCCGGCTCCAACCCGCCGCGTCAGCTTGGCTGCGCCCCGAGTCAGCATCGCCTCCGAGAGGTCGATGCCCACGCCGCGATGGCGCGGGTCGCGGCCCAGGGCCTCGATCAGCAGATCGGCGGTTCCGGTGCACAGGTCCAACACCCGGGAGCCGGGTGGCAGCGCCAGTTGGTTCACGCAAGCACGCCGCCAGCGCACGTCGGTGCCGCCCGACAGCAGGCGGTTCAGCAGATCGTAGCGGGGTGCGATGCGGTCGAACATGGCGCGCACCGCCAGCTTCTCGGGGGCGCCGGCGGTGGGCAAGGAAGCAGGCATCAGGATTTCGCTGGCCGCCATGGGGACGGTGATTATAGCGTCAGGCCAGTGCCAGCGCCGCCAGGGTGACGGCGAGGTAGCCCAGGCTGATCCAACCGTTGACGGTGAAGAAGGCGGCGTTCACCCTCGAGAGGTCGTCCGCCTTGACCAGGGAGTGCTCATAGACCAGCAGCAGGGCCACCGCAAGTACTCCCGGAAGGTAGACGACGTGAAGCGACTCCACCAGAAACAGGGCCGCCAGCAGGGCCACCGCCGCCAGGTGAAAGACCCGGGCCAGGGTGAGAGCCCGGGCCACCCCCAGCCGCGCCGGGAGGGAGTGCAGGCCCGACGCCCGGTCGAAGTCGGCGTCCTGGCAGGAGTAGATGGTGTCGAAGCCAGCCACCCAGAAGAGCACCGCCCCGGCCAGGATCAGGGGCGATGGAGCCAAGGCCCCCCGGACGGCGAGCCAAGCCCCCAAGGGAGCCATGCTCAGGGCCAGACCCAGCACCAGATGCGAGACCGCGGTGAAGCGTTTGGTGTAGGAGTAGCCGAAGACGATCAGAAGCGCCAGCGGCGACAGGGACAGGCAGAGAGGGTTGAGCATGGCCGCCGCCCCCACCAGCACCGCGGCCGACAGCAGGACGAAGCCCCAGACCTCGGCCCGCGAGAGCACCCCTCGCGGCAGCTCCCTCCCGGCGGTGCGCGGGTTTTCGGCGTCGATCGTCTGGTCCGCCAAACGGTTGAAGCCCATGGCCGCGCTGCGCGCCCCCACCATGGCCACCAGAATCCAGAAGACCTGGCTCCACCGGAAGCCCGATCGGGCGGCCAGCGCCGCCGAGCTCAGGGCAAAGGGGAAGGCGAAGACGGAGTGGGAAAGCTTGATCATCCGGCCGTAGCTGGTGGCCCGCGCCAGCAGGGTCAAGGCCGGACTCCGACCGTCATGGCTTCGCCCGAGAGCAGGAAGCCGAGGGGGTCCCTGAGTCCAGGGGCAGCGGCGGCGAAGGCGAGCACGGCGCGCTTGCCGGGCTCCAGGGTGCCGAGGTCGGAACGGCCCAGCGCCTCGGCGCCGGCGGCGGTGGCCATGCCCACCAGGAGGGCTGGGTCGAGGTCGGGAAACGCACGGTGCAGGAGCGCGGCGTCGTCGAGGACGTTCAGGCTCTCGGCGCTGCCCAGGCTGTCGGTGCCCAGGCACAGACGAGCGCCAGCGGCCAGCAGCCCGGTAACCGGGGGCAGGCCCAGGCCGAGGTTGCGGTTGCTGCGCGGGCAGAGGACGACCCGCACGCCGCGGCGAGCCAGCAGGTCCCAATCGTCAGCCGTCGTCTGGACGCAGTGGACTGCCAGCAGCCCCGGCGCCAGCACGCCCAGGGAATCAAGGTACTGGACCGGGCTCCTGGCGGGCGGCTCGAAGCCGATCCCGGCCAGTCCCCGCCGGGCCAAGAACCCAGGCCACTCACCGTCACCGGAGGCCAGGAAACGCGTCTCGGCGACCGACTCGGCAAGATGGACCGACGCCGGCCCCCCGCGCGCTCTCAGCCCCTCGAACAGCCGGGGCGAGACCGAGTGGGGGCCGTGGGCAGCCAGGCGAACGCGAGTCTGGTGTCCCTTGCTCTCCGTTAGGCGCCGGTCGGCCCAGCCGAGGATCTCGTCGGCCTGCGCCGGATCCCAGCCCAGCACTTCCAGGAACACGCTCGCCTCGAGTCCACAAGCGTCGAGGAGGTCGAGGTGGGCCAGCGTGTTCGAAGTGTCCCCAACCGCGGCGGTGCCTGACGCCAGGAGGCCGGCGATGGCGCCACTCGCCCGCGCCCGGATCTCCTCGGGTGGTGTGCCGCGAGCCGCCACCACCGCCTCGATCCAGGTCACGAAGCCCTGCTCCCCCAACGTCCGCAGGTGCCCGAGATGCGAAAGCTCCAGGTGGGTGTGGGCGTTCACCAGCGCAGGCAAGAGCACACCGTCGCCCAGATCCTCCACCGGCTCGCGGGGCGCCGAACCGAACCGTCCCACCGAGACGATGCGACCTCCCTCGACCACGACGCAACCGTCCGCGATCGGCGGAAGCGTCGCCGGAACCACCCAGGAGGCTCTGAGAACCGTGGCCAAAACGCGTGATTCTACTTCAGTTCGACTATAATCCCCGGGTTCTCAGGGAGCCCCTCATGTCGATCAAGACCGCCGTCCTTGCACTCGCCGTGCTCGGTCTCGCCCGCCCCGCGGCCACTCAGGACTGGAAGGGAATGGGCCGCATGGCCGGCAAGGTCATGGATGCGGACGGCAAGCCCATCGCCGACGTCGGCATCACGTTCGCGCTTTCCGGCCGAGGCGGCACTTCCGGGAAGACCGACAAGAAGGGGCAGTGGGCCCTGGACGGTATCGCGGCCGGCGTCTGGGCCCTCGACTTCACCGCCCCCGGCTTCCTGAGCAAGCGGATCTCGGTGCCTCTGCCCAGCGAGGTCACCCGCATCCCGCCGGTCGAGGTGAAGCTCGACAAGCCCGCCGGTCCTCCCCCTGAACTGATGGCTGCCCTGAACGCGGGTGACGCTTCCTTCAAGGCCGGTCGTTATGCGGAAGCCCGCGCCGAGTACGAAAAGGCCCTGGCCGACCCGAGCGTGCAAACCGCCGAGGCCGCGGTGCGGGTGAACCTGCACCGGCAGATCGCCTTCTGCCTGAGCCGCGAGAAGAACTACCCGCAGGAGCTCGAGCACCTGCAAGCCATCCTCGACCTGGAACCCCAGAACACCGACGTCAAGATGCTGCTGGCCAGCGAGGCCATCGAGGGTGACCTGATCGACAAGGCGGTAGCGGTGCTGGCCACCGTGAGCGATGCGGCGGTGACCAGCCCCGACATCTTCTACAACATCGGCGTCTCCTTCCGGAACAAGGACAAGGCCGACGCCGCCATCGTCTATTTCAGCAAGGCGGTGACCCTGGACCCCAAGTACGCCGACGGCTACTTCCAGCGCGCCCTCACCTACTTCGGCCAGCAGAAGGTCGCCGAGGCCAAGGCGGATTTCCGCAAGGTGGTGGAGCTGGCGCCTGACGGTGCCGAAGGCCAGACCGCCAAGAAGGCCCTGGAGCAACTGCAGTAGGACTCCGATGGGCGGCTTGCTGCTCACCCTGGCCGCCCTGCTGGCCGCGCCGGTCCCGCCGGCGCCGCGGGGGCTGCAACCGCAGGACCTGCACCGGCTGAGGATGATCGGCGAGGTCCAGATCGCACCTGACGGACGCCGCGTCCTCTACTCGGTCCGCATCACCGAAGGGCCCGGGACCCCACGTTCGGATCCCTGGCTCTGGGACCTGGCGACCGGCGACCGCACACCGCTCACTGCTCTCGGGCAAGCCCCCCGGGGCTTCCGCTGGTCCCCCGACAGCACGCGACTCGCCTACCGCTGCGCGACGCCCGAGGGTCCGGGCGTGTGCATTGCTCAGGCCGGCGTCTGGGCCGGGAGCCTCCTGGCCGCCGCCGCCGACACCAACAGCCCGTTGCCGGCAGTCGGCGAAACCCTCGCCTGGTCTCCGGATTCGCGGCGGCTCGCCTTCACCTCGGCCACCGACGGACCCCGGGGCCCCGCCACTAACGATGCCGACCCTGTGGTCATCACGGGCTACCTCTACAAGCCCCCGACTGGGCCCCGCTTCAGCGACGGCCGCCGGCTTCACGCCTTTGTGGTCGATCTCGACACCCGGGCCGTCCAGCAGGTCACCGACGGTCCCCACCACGAGCACTCGCTCGCCTGGTCCCCGAGGGGCGACGAGATCGCGTTCGCCTCCAACCGCGAGGCGGATCCCGATCGCGTCTTCAACGACGACCTCTTCGCGGTCCGGGTGGCCGACCGGGCGGTGCGACGTCTGACCGAGACCAAGAGCCCGGAGTACTCACCGGTCTGGTCTGCTGACGGACGCCGGATCGCCTTCCTCGGCACCCAACGATCCCTCACCTCGTCCGAGACCACCATGGAGGACGAGCACGTCTACGTCATGGACGCCGACGGGCGGAACCGAAGGGAGGTCGGGGCCGGGATCGACAACCGACAGGGACCACCCCGTTGGTCCGCTGACGGCCAATCGCTCTCGTTCACTGTCCAGGAGCGCGGCGACGTTCGCCTGTACCGGTTGGCGGCTGCCGGCGGTCCCCCCGTCCCCCTGGCGCCACCCCGAGGCGAGCGCGGCTGGATAGGCGCGTGGTCGGTCGCCCAGGACGGCTCGGTCGCCTTCGCGCTCGCCACCCCCGCGGGCCCATCGTCGCTCCATCTGCTCAAGGGCCCGGCCCCGGTGACCCTCGCCGACCTCAATCGCGAGCTGCTGGCGGAGACCGGCGTGGCGCCGGTCGAAGCCTTCACCTTCAGGAGCTTCGACGGGATCGAGATCGAGGCCTTCCTCACCAAGCCGCTTCGCCTCAACCCCAGAGCCAAGCACCCCGTCGTCGTCGTCCTTCACGGCGGCCCGCACGCGCAGCAAGGGCCCGCCTGGAACGCCAAGGCCCAAGTCCATGCCGCCCACGGCTTCGCCACCCTCATGGTCAACTACCGCGGCTCCACGGGCTACGGCCAGAAGCTCGCCGATCTCATCTTCGGCGACCAGAACGGCGGCGAGGCCAGGGACGTGCTGGCGGGGCTTGAGGCCGCCCTCGCCCGCTACCCCTGGCTCGACGCAGAACGCATGGGTGTGGAGGGCGGCAGCTACGGCGGCCAGCTCACCAACTGGCTGGTCACCCGGACCACCCGCTTCAAGGCCGCCGTCTCCAGCGCCGGGATCGCCAACCTGGTGAGCTTCAACTACCTGGCCTACTACCACGACTACCTGGCCGTGGAGTTCGGCGCCTACCCCCACCAGAACGGCGTGATGGACCGGCTGTGGGAGCGCTCACCGCTCCGCCAGGTGGCCAAGGTCAAGACGCCGGTCCTGCTGCTTCACGGCGAGCACGACAACGACGTGCCCATCGCCGAGGCGGAGCAGTTCTTCATCGCCTTGAAGGACGTGGGTGTGGAGACTGCGCTGGTGCGCTATCCGCGTGAGGGCCACGGCTTTCGCGAGACCGGCCACGTCGTCGACGCCCTGAAGCGCAGCCTCGACTGGTACGACCGCCACTTCCCGCCCAACCCCTGACGGGCGCGGCCGAGGCTGTGCGGCCAACGGAATGCAACCACAGAGACTCAGAGGCACGGAGAGACGGTACGCAGACCGCTCTCTCCGCATCGCACGCGTATGCGTATGGCCAGCGTGTCGTGACTGTCGCGCGGCCGTCGGCCAGCTGGCAGGGCAGACGACCGGCCACGGAACGACGCGTCGGCGCTTGAAGCAGCACCGATAGGTGCGCGGCTCCCCTCACCCTACACGGGCCTCGGGCTGCCCTCTGTGCCTCTGCGCGTCTGTGGTTTCGGTGCCGTTCGGCGAGGTCCAGCAGTACGGGTCGCCCACGATCTCGTAGAGCATGGTCCGCCGCTTGGGGATGAAGCCAGCGTCCTGGATGTTGCGGGCGATCTGGGCCTCGGTCAGGCAGAAGTGAGAGCCGGCGGCCGAGACGACGTTCTCCTCGATCATCAGGCTGCCGAAGTCGTTGGCCCCGAAACGGAGCGACACCTGGCCGATCTTGGCCCCTTGCGTCACCCAGGAGGCCTGCACGTTCGAGAAGTTGTCGAGCATCAGCCTGGCCACCGCTAGCGTGCGCAGGTACTGAAACGACGTCAGCTCCTCGGCGGCCAGGGCGGTGTGGGCGGGCTGGAAGGTCCAGCCGATGAAGGCGGTGAAGCCGCCGGTCCGATCCTGCAGCTCGCGCAGGTGGAGGTAGTGGTCGATGCGTTCCTCCAGCGTCTCCACGTGGCCGAACATCATGGTGGCGGTGGTGCGCATGCCCAGGTTATGCGCGACCTCCATCACCTTCAACCACTCGGCCGTGGTGCCCTTGGCGATCCCCACCAGGCGCCGCACCCGATCGGAGAGGATCTCGGCCCCGGCTCCGGGAATCGACCCCAGGCCCGCATCCATCATCCGCTGCAGCGTCACCTCGATGCTGAGCTTCGACACCTTGGCCACGTGCATGACCTCGGCCGGCGAGAGGCCATGGATCCAGATCGGGTAGCTGGCCTTGATCCAGCGGAACAGCTCCTCGTAGTACTCGATGCCCAGGTCGGGGTGGAGCCCGCCCTGCAACAGGATCTGGTTGCCCCCCAGCGCGATCGTCTCTTCGATCTTCTGGGCCAGCTCCTCCTTGGAGAGCACGTAGCCTTCGCTCGAGGGGAGGTCGCGGTAGAAGGCGCAAAACGCGCACTGGGCGGTGCAGACGTTCGAGTAGTTGATGTTGCGGTCGATGATGTAGGTGACGACACCCTCCGGGTGCAATCGCTGCCGCACCAGGTCCGCCAGCATCCCCAGCTCCAGCAGCTCGCCGTCCCGGAGCAGGGCGATGCCCTCCTCGCGGCTCAACCGCTCCCCCGCCCGCACCTTGTCCTCGACGTGCCTAGGAACTCGCATGAAACCTCAGCTCGGGCAGCCGGGGAATGAGACCCAGCGCGTGGGCCCGGCGGTAGAACTCGCGCAGGCCCTGAAGCTCGGCGTCTCCGAGCCGGTAGACGATGTGATGGCGCAGGTAGGCTTCGCTCTCGGCGGCGTGACCTGCGCCATACCCGTTATACGTCGCGGCGATGTCACCAAGCGCCAGAAGGCCCGAGCCCAGCGTCCGCTGCAGCCGGGCCACTTCGACCGGCCCCACCACCCCCGGCTTCCCCGCCCAGAAGGCGAAGACGAAGGGCAGGCCGGTCTGTCGCGTCCACTCCTCGCCCAGGTCCAAGCGCGCCACCTCGCCCTCGAAGTAGAGCGCCGGGTCGCCGATGAGCAGGGCGGCATCGGCCTCGGCCAGCATGTCGGGGACGGACGGCGGCCGCACCAGGTACTCCGGGTCGCGGCCCAGCCGCTCCCGCAGCAGGATCTTGGTGAGGGCCACGCTGGTGCGGCTGGAGGCGTCTAACGCCACTGTGCCCACCGCCTCCAACGCGCCCCGGTAGAACAGCCGCACCGAGCGCACGGTCCCCCGGCAGGCGATACCGACACCCGGCACGATGGCGTAGTCGCCCGCCGCGTACTCGATGGAGGGGATCATGCCCAGGTCCAGCTCGCCGGCGTGCAGGCGCTCGGCCACCCGCGAGGGCAGGTCGCGCAGCAGCCGGAAGCCCGGATCGCCGTCCAGACCGTGGACCAGGGGAACCGCGTTCAGGTAGGAGACGACGCCGAGCCTGAGCGGCTTCACGGCTACCACTCCTTCACCACGTTGAAGACGGTGTCCCGCTCCACCGGCCGCCGCCCGGCCTCGCGGATTAGCCGGCACAGCTCGTGGACGGTCAGCGACTGGGCGGTCTGGGCGCCGGCGTCGTGAGCGATCTTCTCCTCGGTCACCGTCCCGTCCAGGTCGTCGGCACCAAACGACAGGCCCACCTGGGCCAAACGGGGGCCGATCATGATCCAGTAGGACTTGATGTGGGGGAAGTTGTCGAGCATCAGCCGGCCCACCGCGATCGCCTTCAGATCCTCGAAGCCGGTGGTCTCGGGCAGGTTCATGGCCGGGGCCTCCCAGGGCTGGAAAGCCAGCGGGATGTAGGTCACGAAGCCGCCGGTCTCGTCCTGAAGATTGCGAAGCTGGATCAGGTGGTCCACCCGGTCCTCGACCGATTCGAGGTGGCCGTAGAGCATGGTGGCGTTGCTGGGGATGCCCTGGCGGTGGGCCTCCCGCATCACGCCTAACCACTGCGGCCCGTCGGCCTTGCCCCTGACGATCTTGCTGCGCGTCTCTTTGGCGAAGATCTCCGCGCCCCCGCCCGGCATCGAGTCCAGGCCGGCCTGCTTCAGCTCCGCCAGCACATTCTCGACGCTCATTCGATAGAGCTTGTGGAAGAAGAAGACCTCCACCGCCGTGAAGGCCTTCAGATGGATGTCGGACCGAACCTGCTTGATCCCCCGCAGCATGTCGGTGAAGTAGGAGAAGGGCAGATCGGGGTGCAGGCCGCCCACGATGTGGACCTCGCGCACCGTCTTGGGCAAGCCCGCCACGTTCTTCACGACCTCGTCCAGGGCCATGGTGTAAGCCCGGCTCTCGTCCTTCTTGGCGGCGAAGGCGCAGAAGTCGCAGGTGGCGGCACAGACGTTGGTGTGGTTGATGTGGGTGTTCCACACGAAGTAGGCCGCGTCGCCATGGCGCTGCTCGCGGACGTGGTTGGCGAGCTGACCGATGGCGAGGAGATCGTGGCTCCGGTAGAGGGCCACCCCGTCCTCGAACGACAAGCGGTGCCCGGTCATCACCTTGTCCCGGATGGGTTCCAGAGCCGTGTCGTTGATGCGCGCTTCTGCCAGAGACATGCTGCTCCTGTCGGCGAAATAATGAGCGTACAACCGAGGGCGGGGCCAGGGCAAACCAGCTTGCGATCGCCTGTCGACGCGGCCAGAATGCCCCCCGACCCCATGACCGAGAGTCACTCAAGCTTCCCCGACCTGCGCGCCTTCCTCGATCAGCTCCGCCGCCAGGGCGATCTGGCCGTGGTCGAGATTCCGGTCGACCCTCGGCTGGAGATCGCCGAGATCCATCGCCGGGTGATTGCCGCGGGGGGGCCGGCGC
Organism: Vicinamibacteria bacterium; assembly: GCA_035286745.1. GTDB lineage: Bacteria > Acidobacteriota > Vicinamibacteria > Fen-336 > Fen-336 > DATECU01. The sequence continues at coordinate 11,498 of DATECU010000237.1, forward strand.
TGCTCTTCACCCGACCCACCGGCGCCGACTTCCCCGTCGTCACCAACCTCTTCGGCACCCGGCACCGGGCGGAGATGGCGTTTGGCGCCCGACCCCTGCGCCTGATCCGCCGCCTGGTCGAGCTGGCCGAGACCCTGCTACCCCCCAGCCTGGGCAAGCTCTGGGGCGCGCGGGATGTCGCCTTCGACCTGCTGCGCATGGGCACCCGGCGCGTGGGTGCGGCGGCGGTTACCGAGGTCCTGACCCGCGAGGTCCGGCTCGATCGCCTCCCGGCCCTCACTTGTTGGCCCCAGGACGGCGGATCCTTCCTCACGCTACCGCTGGTCTACACCCAGCATCCCGACGGGCACGGAGCCCCTAACCTCGGCATGTACCGCATGCAGGTGCACGGTCCGCGCAGCACCGGCATGCACTGGCAGATCGGCAAGGGCGGCGGCTTCCACTACGCCGCGGCCGAGGCCCAAGACCAGGCCCTGCCCGTCACCGTCTTCTTGGGCGGGCCTCCGGCGCTGACGCTGGCGGCCATCGCCCCCCTTCCCGAGAACGTCCCCGAGCTGATGCTGGCCTCGCTGATCGCGGGTGAGCGCCTACCGATTGTGGAAGGCGCGGCCGGCCATCCGCTGCCCACCGCCGCCGAGTTCGCGCTCATGGGCAAGGTCCCGCCGCGGATCCGCCATCCCGAGGGCCCGTTCGGCGACCACTACGGCTACTACTCGCTTCGGCACGACTACCCGGTGTTCGAGGTGGAGTGGCTGGCCCATCGCAAGGACGCCGTCTTCCCAGCCACCGTGGTGGGCAAGCCGCGGCAGGAGGACTTCTTCATCGGCGACCTGCTGCAAGAGTTGCTGTCGCCGCTCTTCCCGCTGGTCATGCCCGCGGTGCGCGACCTGTGGTCCTACGGCGAGACCGGCTATCACTCGCTGGCGGCGGCGGTGGTCCGCGAGCGCTACCGTCGCGAGGCCATCGCCAGCGCCTTCCGCATCCTGGGCGAGGGCCAGCTCGGCCTCACCAAGTTCCTGCTGGTCACCGATCGCTCGGTCGACCTCCGCGACTTCCGCGCCACCCTGGAGCACGTGCTGGCCCGCACCCAGCCCGAGACCGACCTGTTCGTCTTCGCCAACCTGTCCATGGACACGCTCGACTACACGGGGCCCAAGGTCAACGAGGGCTCGAAGGGTGTGCTGCTGGGACTCGGCGATCCGGTGCGCGAGCTACCCCGGGAGTTCGCACCCCAAGTGCCACCGCCGAATGACGCCTTCGGGATCCGGGTCTTCGCCGGCGGCTGCCTGGTCATCGGGGGCCCGTCGTTCACCAACGACCCCCAGGCCGCTCACCGTTATGCGTCCCATCCCGCCTTCGCCGGCTGGCCGCTCC
>DATECU010000238.1:0-6497 GCA_035286745.1 Vicinamibacteria bacterium
GGTCTCGTCGTAGGTCGGCTTGGCCGTCTTGCGCAGGTAGGTGGTCAAGCGTGCGATCTCGTGTTCGGTCACGTAGGCGCCGTGGATGCGGAGTAGGCGCGCGCTGCCCGGCGGCAGGAACAGCATGTCGCCGCGGCCCAGCAGGTGCTCGGCGCCGATGGAATCGAGGATGGTGCGGCTGTCGACGCGGGCCGCCACCCGGAAGGAGATGCGGGAAGGGAAGTTGGCCTTGATGAGGCCGGTGAGCACATCCACCGAGGGGCGCTGGGTGGCCAGGATCAGGTGGATGCCCACCGCTCGCGCCATCTGCGCCAGGCGGGTGATGGACTCCTCCACCTCGTGCGAAGACACCATCATCAGGTCGGCCAGCTCGTCGATCACGATCACGATGTAGTGGAGCGGCGCGAGATCCTCGTCGTTCTCGCCGCGTCCGCTGCCCTTCTCGGCCCGGATGATGTTGTTGAACTGCTCGATGTTGCGAACGCCCTCCGAGGCCAGCTTGCGGATGCGCTTCTCCATCTCCCCCACCGCCCAGCGCAGCACGTTGGAGGCGATCTTGGGGTCGGTCACTACCGGGGTGAGCAGGTGGGGGATGTCCTCGTAGACGCCCAATTCCAGGCGCTTGGGATCGATCAGAATCAGCCGCACCTCGTCCGGCGTGGACTTGTAGAGGATGCTGGCGATCATGCAGTTGAGGCCCACGCTCTTGCCGGTGCCGGTGGAGCCGGCGATGAGCAGGTGGGGCATGCCGGCCAAGTCGGTGATCTGGGTGTCGCCGTTCACCGTCTTGCCCAGGGCCAGGGTGAGACGCCCCGGCGCCTTGCGGAAGGCGTCGGACTCCAGGATCTCGCGGAGGTAGATGGTCTCCCTGATCTCGTTGGGGATCTCGATCCCGACCGTGCCCTTGCCGCTCACCCGATCGACGCGGATCGAGTCGGCTTCCAGGGCCAGGGCCAGGTCGTCGGCCAGCCCCACGATCTTGGAGTACTTGATGCCGGCGTCCGGCTTGAACTCGTACGTGGTCACCACTGGTCCGGGATGGATCTCCTTCACCGCTCCCAGCACGCCGAACTCCCCGCACTTGGCTTGCAGGATGCGGCCCTTCTCCAGCAGGCGGTCCTTGTCCATGCCGCCGCTGGGCCTGGGTTCGTCGAGGATGGAGACCGGAGGCAAGGCTCCGTCAACCTCGGGCACCTGGAGGGCGGCCGCCCGGCGAGAGGACCGGCGGCTCGGGCGCCGGCTGGCTGGCTCCGTCTCCTGGTCGGCTGACGGGTTAGGGGTGACGAAGGGCAACTCGAACTGCCGGGGGCGGGCCGCGGTGGGGGCCGGTTCCTCCTCCACCAGGATGCCCGATTCCTCCGGCTCCTCGTCGCTCAAGCTGGTTCTGACCTTGCGCACCCGGGGCACCGAGGAGTCGCTCCCCAGCTCCTTCTGCTGGGAGTGCTTCTTGACCACCTCGCGGCGCATCTTCTCCTTGCGCCGGGTCTCTCGGAAGTGGGTCCAGGCGGTGCGCAATGCGCGCAGGCGATCGCCCAGGCGGTCGCCCAACCCTCTGAGCAGGCTGGCGAAGGAGAACTGGGTGGCCAGGATGATGGACACGAACAGGGCGGTGGCCACCACGATGTAGGCCCCCGGCCGGTTGAAGCTGGCGGTGAGCAAGTCGGTGAGCAGGCTACCGACCGCCCCCCCTGCCCTCACCGGCTGGCCCTCGAGGTTCACCGTGCCTAACGTTAGTGTCAGGAAGGTGGTGGAGGAGGAGAGCAGCAGCAGCAGGCCGGCGGCCTTGGTGTAGGGAGCCAGGAGCGGCTTGCACCAAAACAGCCTCCAGCCCAGCAAGCCGAGCAGCAGGGGCAGCAGGATGGCAGCCATGCCGAAGAGCTGGGGGATCAGGATCTCGGCCAGGAAGGCCCCCATGGGGCCGATGAAGTTGTGGGCCGGCCCAGAGGCGCCGGCCTTGAAGTAGAGGGCGGGATCCGCCGGGTTGTAGGTGGCCAGGCTGATCAGCAGCATCAAGGCCGCCGCAAAGCAGCAAAGGCCCAGGAACTCCGCCCAACGCGTGGATCGGCTGTCGCTGGCCAACCTCAGACCTCCATCACCACCGGGATCACCAACGGCCGGCGTTGGGTACGCTTCTTGAAGAAACGGCGCAACTCCACCCGCACCCGCTCCCGGGTCAGCGCCGGATCGAAGCGCTCCTCCCGGGACCGCGCATCCACCGCCTCCACCAGGAAGCGCCCGGCATCTTCCAGGAGTCCGGCGCTGCGCTCGGAACCGTCGACGAAGCCGCGGGTGACGATCTCCGGCGGGGACTCGAGACGGCCCGTCTGCTTGTCCAGGACCAGGACCGGCACCACCACCCCCTGGGCCGAGAGGTGGCGGCGATCGCGAACCACCACCGCCTCGATCTCATCACCCGCCGAACGATCGAGAAGAACGCGGCCGGCTGCGACCCGGTGGCTCTTGCGGGCGCCGCCGGGACCCAGGGCCAGCACCTCGCCGTCCTCGGCCAGCAGCACGCGATCGGCCGGCAGGCCGGTCCGGATCGCCAGCCGGGCGTGCTGGACCAGCATGCGGTACTCGCCGTGGAGGGGCACCAGATAGCGCGGCCGCACCCGGGCCAAGAGCTCCACCAGGTCGGCGCGGCTGCCGTGGCCGGAGACGTGCACCTTGGCGGTGCCCGCGTGAACCACCTCGGCGCCGCGCCTGAACAGGTTGCCGATGAGTCGAGACACCGTCCGTTCGTTGCCGGGGATCACCCGGGCCGAGAGCACGACGGTGTCGCCGGGGCCCACCGCCAGCGACGGGTGCTCAGCCACGCTCAGCAGCGAGAGGGCCGAGAGGGGCTCGCCCTGGCTTCCCGAGACGAAGGCCAGGACCTGGTCGGGGGGCAGCGTGGCCACCGCATGCGAGGCGATCAGCGAGGACGAGGGAATGGACAGCAATCCCAGATCCTGCGCCACCTCGGCGTTGTCGGCCATGCGCCGGCCGACGAAGGCGATGGTCCGCCCCCGGCGGCGCGCGATCTCGGCCACTCGTTTGATGCGGGGGATGGAGGTGGCAAAGCAAGAAACCAGCACCCGGCCCGGCGTGCGCTCGAAGACCTCCTCAAAGGCGGGCCCCACCGCGTCCTCGCCTTCCGTCCAGCCCTCTCGTTCGGCGTTGGTGCTGTCGGCCAGCAGCGCCAGCACCCCGCGATCGCCCCAGGCCGACAGCGCTTCCAGGTCGGTCCGCTCCTCCGCCGGTGCCGTGGGATCGACCTTGAAGTCGCCGCTGGCGAGGATGACCCCGGCCGGGGTCTCGATGGCCAGCGCCACGCTGTCGAGGACGCTGTGGGCGACGCGGATGGGGTGGACCCGAAAGGGCCCGATCTCGATCGGCCGGCCGGCCGAGAGCTCCCGGAGGTCGGCGACGGTGCCTCGGTCCCGCAACCGGCGGCGAACGAACCCCAGGGTCAGGCGAGTGCCGTAGACGGGCGCCGGGGCCGCCTGCAGGGCGAAGGACAGGGCGCCGATGTGATCCTCGTGGCCATGCGTCAGCAGCACCCCGTGCAGGGTGCCCGGTTCTTCGGCCAGGTAGGCGAAGTCGGGGACGATGAGGTCGACGCCCGGCAGCTCGGCGCTCGCGAACATCACGCCGGCATCGATCAGCAGGCGGTGCTCGCGCCATTCCAGGACCATGGCGTTCAAGCCGAACTCGCCCAAGCCCCCTAACGGTACCAGCCGGACGTCGTCGTCAGCCTCGATGATCATGCCCGCCTCGCCCCCGAGAGACCTCCCCTCGGGGACTGGTCAAGGCTCGAGCAAGGGCAGCGAACTCCACAACCCCTAGCGTCTCCGCCCGGCGCGAGCCCTCGATGTTGAGCAACCTCAAGTGTTGCTTGAGGTTAGCATAGCTATCTTGCAGGTTGTTTTCAAGGGTTCTTCTGCGCCGGGCAAAGGCGGCCTGGAGCAGGCGCTCGAAGGCCAAGAGGTCCGGGACCTCGGCCCGCGGTGCGGGTAGGAAGCGCACCCGGAGCAGGGCCGAAGAGACCCGGGGCGGTGGTGAGAAGCAGTCGGGCGGGAAGACCAACGGGATGTCCACCTCGGCGTACAGCGCGTAGAGCACCGACAGGATCCCGTACTGGCGGCCTCCTGGCGGCGAGGCGACCCGGCGCGCCACCTCCTCTTGCAGCATCAGGTGCAGGTCGCACACCCGCTGGCGCAGCTCGAGCAGGCGCCGCAACAAGGGACTGGAGATGTAGTAGGGCAGGTTGCCGCAGACGCGTCCGCCGGCTGGCACCAGCGGACCCAGCTCGACGGCTAACGCGTCGCCTTGAACGATCTCCAGATTGGCGGGGGCCTGGATTCGCAACCGCGAGGCCAGGGCCGGGTCCAGCTCCACGCCGACGACCCGGCCCGAGCGAGCCGCCAGGGGAAGCGTGAGGGCGCCGGCGCCAGCGCCGATCTCCAGGAACACGTCCTGGGGCCTGGGAGCCAGGATCGCCAGCAGGCGCTCGACAGACGCCGGTCGGAGGAAGTGCTGGCCGAGTCGCCTGGGCATGGGCCCAGAGCTTAGACGAAACCGCGGCCCGGTTCCCGGCCGCCGAGGGGCCATGCTACTGTCTGGGGCCATGGCCAACGGGCTTCACGTTGCTTTTCCGGTCTCCGAGTCGGTGCCCTTCGTCAAGACCGGAGGTCTGGCGGACGTGGCGGCGTCGCTGCCCAAGGCGCTCGCCCGCCTGGGCCACCGGGTCACCGTGTTCCTGCCTCGCTATGGCTCGGTGCCCTTCCCGGCCGGCGAGTTCGTGGGCTCGGTGCACGTCCCGGTGGATGGACAGACCCGGAGCGCCGGCTTCTACCGCCGGGATCTGCAGGAGGGTGTCCGCGTCATCTTCGTCGAGCACCCGCCCTTCTTCGACCGGCCCTCGCCCTACGGCCTGGGCAATGCCGACTACTCCGACAACCACCTCCGTTTCGCTTTCTTCTCGCGGGCCTGCCTGGAGTACTTCAGAAGCCGCGGTGAGCGGCCGGACCTGTTCCACGCCCATGACTGGCAGACCGGCCTGGTGCCGGTCTACCTGAAGTCGTTCTACGGGGACGACCCGACGCTCAACCGGTTGCCCACCGTCTTCACCATTCACAACCTGGCCTACCAAGGGAACTTCGGACGCGATACGTTAGGGGTGCTGGGCCTGCCCTGGAACCTGGCTCATCCCGGCGCCCTCGAATACCACGGGGGCATCAGCTACCTGAAGGGCGGCGTCCTGTTCTCCGAGCTCATCAACACGGTTTCCCCCCAGTACGCCCGTGAGATCCAGAGCCCCGAGCAGGGCGCCGGCTTCGATGGCGTCCTGCGCTCGCGGGCCCAGGACCTGTGGGGCATCCTGAACGGCGTCGACTACGAGGAGTGGAGTCCGGAGCAGGACTCTCACATCGCCAAACGCTACTCGGCTCGAGACCTCTCGGGAAAGGCCGAGTGCAAGGCCGACCTGCTGCGGACCTTCGGCCTGCCCGAGTTTCCCGACCATCCGGTGGTGGGGATCATCTCGCGCCTGATTCCCCAAAAGGGCTTCGACGTAGTGGCGGAAGCGTGGTGGGACCTGCTCCAGCGGGATCTGCGCATGGTGGTCCTGGGCACCGGGGAGCCGGCAATCCAGGACGGCCTGGCCGCGCTGGCCGCCCGCGCTCCCGACCGCTTCGCGGTCCGCTTCCGCTACGACCCGGTGCTGGCCCACAAGATCGAGGCCGGGGCCGACTTGTTCCTGATGCCGTCCCGCTTCGAACCCTGCGGCCTGACCCAGATGTACAGCCTGCGCTACGGGACGGTGCCCGTGGTGCGATCGACCGGGGGTCTGATCGACACCGTGGAGCCCTACCAGTTCGCCACCGGCACCGGCACCGGCTTCCGTTTCGACCAGGCAGACGGGACCGGGATGATGTGGGCCCTGGATCAGGCTTTGTCGTTATTCACGGACCGCCCGGCCTGGGAGCGCCTGATGGCGAACGGCATGAAGCAGGACTTCTCCTGGGAACGGTCGGCCAGGCTGTACCAGGAGATGTACCGGCGGGCCGTCACCCGCGTCTGAGCGCTTTCGGGGGCGGCCCCAGAAAGGAGACCGATCGATGTCGGAGAAGGTGTTGACGCTTACCGATGGAAACTGGTCGGCCGAGGTGCTGTCGGCCGAGCAGCCGGTCCTGGTGGACTTCTGGGCCGACTGGTGCGTTCCCTGCAAGACCCTGGCGCCCAGCGTCGAGGCGGTGGCCGGGGAGCTGGCCGGCCGACTCAAGGTCGGCAAGATGAACGTGGAGGAGAACTCGGACGTGCCCTTCCGCTACAACATCACCAGCTTGCCCACGCTGCTCCTGATCAAGGGCGGCCAGGTCGCGGAACAGCGGGTGGGACTCATGTCCAAGGACAAGCTGCTGGGCTTCATCACCCCGCATCTGGGTTAGGCGTAAGCGGTCCCCAGGGGCCGGCTCCCGCTCCTCAGTCGATCTCGACCAGGCTGTCCCGGCGAG
>DATECU010000239.1:0-2634 GCA_035286745.1 Vicinamibacteria bacterium
TGCGTTCGGCGCAGCCCCTGACGGCATGGCGATCCTGGACGGTTCCGGGGTTCTGGTGTACCTGAACGACGCCCACGCGCGCATCTACGGCTATGAAGGACCCCAGGATCTCGAAGGCAAGCCCTGGACGGTGCTCTACCACGACGACGAGCTCCGCCGCTTCAAGGCTGACGTCCAGCCCACCCTGGCGCGGTCCGGCCGCTGGCAGGGCGAGGCCGTGGGCAAGAAGCAGGACGGCTCGCGCTTTCCGCAAGACGTGTCCCTGACCCGGCTCGCGGACGGCGGCCTGGTGTGCGTGGTGCGCGACCTCACGGAGCGCAAACAGGGCCAGCAGGCATTGCGGCAATCCGAGGCCAAGTACCGCCAGATCTTCGAAGACACCAGCGACGCCATCACCATCATCGAGCCCGAAACCGAACGGATCCTGGAGGTCAACCAAGAGGCCACCCTGACCTACGGGCGGCCCCGAGAGGAGCTGATCGGGGCCAGCCTCAAGTCCTTCACCTATGACGTGGCGCGAGGGGAGAAACAGATCGTCGAGCTGTTGCGAGGAGGAACCTGCCGGGACTTCGAGACCATCCACCTCAGAAAGGACGGAACCCCCATCCCCTTGGTGGTCAACGCCTCCGTCATCGAGTACGAGGGAAAGGCCGCCATTCTGTCCGTGAACCGGGACGTCTCCCGGGCGCGGAGGGCAGAAGAAGCGCTGCGGGAGAGCGAGCGGCGTTTTCGCGAGATCGTAGAGACCGCCAATGAGGGCATCTGGGTAGTGGACCCCGAGGGCAACACCGGCTTCGTGAATCCGCGGATGGGAGAGATCCTCGGCTACAGCACGGAGGAGATGGCCGGCAAGACCCTCTTCGACTTCATGGACGAGGCGGGCCTGGCGCTGGCCCAGACCGCGCTCGACGACCTTCCTCCGGGGGCCACCAGCCGCCATCAGCTCCGCTTCCGCAGGAAGGACGGCAGCGAGCTGTGGGCGCTGGTTTCCACCAGCCCGGTGACCGACCGGGGCGGTCGCTATGCGGGTGTCGTCAACCTGATCGCCGACATCAGCGACCACAAGCGATCCGAGGAAGCCCTGCGTCAGGCGCAGAAGCTGGAGAGCCTGGGCGTGCTGGCGGGCGGGGTGGCCCACGACTTCAACAACCTGCTGGCGGTGATCTTGGGCCAGAACTCCCTGGCCCTGGGCAAGCTGCCCCCCGGCCACGGCGCCCGCGGCAACCTGGAAAAGGCGATCACCGCCGTCAACCGCGCGGCCGATCTGGCCGGCAAGATGCTGTCCTACTCGGGCAAGGGCCACTTCGAGATCAAACAGCTCGATCTCTCGGCCCTGATCCGCGAGGGGCAGTCGCTCTACCAGGCCGCGGTCCCCAAGAACGTGAGCCTGGTCCTGGACCTCCCGGACGACCTGCCGCCGGTGGACGCCGACGCCGGGCAGATCCGCCAGGTCCTCATGAGCTTGATCCTGAACGGGGCGGAGGCCATCGGCGAAGCGGCGGGCACGGTTCGGGTAACCACCGGAACCGCGAAGGTCGGCGCCCTGGACGAGGCCCTGTGGCGGCACACTGGCCAGCCCCTGGCACCGGGTCGTTATGTGAGCGTCGAGGTCCGCGACAACGGCGGCGGCATGGATGCCGAGACCATCCCGCGCATCTTCGACCCCTTCTTCTCCACCAAGTTCGTGGGCCGAGGATTGGGACTGGCGGCGACCCTGGGCGTGGTGCGGGGACATCAGGGTGGGATTCGGGTCGAGAGCGTTCCCGGCCAGGGGAGCGTGTTCACGTTGGTCTTCCCACTCGCCAAGGCCGCCCGGGCGGCGGCGCCGCGCCCGACGGGGCGACCTCGCTCCGGCGCCATCCTGGTGGTGGACGACGAGGCGGTGCTACGCGAGGTGGTGCGCGAGGTGCTGGAGACCGAAGGCTATCCGGTCTGGGAGGCCAGCGAGGGCCAGGAGGCCCTCGATCTCTTCGCCCCCGACCCGTCCGCTGTGGCCCTGGTGCTCCTCGACCTCTCGATGCCCGGCATGGGGGGAGAGGAGGCGTTCAAGCACATGCGCCAGCTCGATCCCGAGGTGCAAGTCGTCCTGACCTCGGGCTTCTCGGAGGCCGAAGCCACCCGCCACTTCGGCGGCCTGGGCCTGGCCGGGTTCATCCAGAAGCCCTACGCGATTCCGGATCTGCTGTCGCTCATTCGCTGCTGCCTGGGGACCTACTGACCCATCCCGCCCTCGCGGATTTCGGGCTACACTGGACCTCATCCGCTGAGAGAGGAATGCTAGTGCCTGCATGAGCAAGGATCCGACCTTTCGTGTCTTGGGCGACCTCCCCAGCCGCAGCCGGCGCTACCAGGCCTACCGCCAAGAATGGGACCGCCGGGAGGTCGAGTGCGACGCCTCGGATCACCCCGTCCACGTGGATCTGGAGAGCGTGGCCACCTGCGACCTTCGCTGCGGCAGCTCCGAGGACGACCCTCAGGGCTTCTGCCAGATCTGGACCCACGAGCACATCCGCAAGCAGGGTCTGGAGGAGTACACGTTCCAGCGCGGGTTCATGGACCCCATCCTCTACGGGCGGCTGATCCAGCAGTGCGCCGACCTCGGGGTGTCCTCCATCAAGCTCAACTACCGGGGCG
>DATECU010000240.1:0-6838 GCA_035286745.1 Vicinamibacteria bacterium
AGGGCACTGCGACGGTCCGTGAAGTGGACCCTGTAGCATCCAAATGGGAGTCTGACGATGATCTTGCTACTGCTTGCCGTGCACGTCTTCTTCCTCTTCTATGTATTCACGAAGATCGGCATTCTGGATGCAGTGATTTGCCTGGTCTTTGCGCCCTACGCTTTGTGGCTCTTCTACCGTGATTGGAGCGAGCTCCGTTGGTTCTTCTTCACGGAGCTCGCACTGGTTGTCGCGATCGCCTTCCTCTCGTCGTGAGCCGCTGCCCCCTTTGCCGAGGGGCCCTCGCCCGCAACACCCGCGACAGGACGTCCTTCCTGGTCTGCCCGCCCTGCCAGTTCGCGTGGCTGCTCGAGGACGACCTCAAGGGTCAAGGGGCTCGTCTTCATCCCCATCGCTCGCCGTCGTCCCAACGGTGTCTGTCCTGTGGCGGAGAACAGTCTGAACGGACAGTGATGATGCCTCACGGCCTGGTGGCAGCATCCCACTGCTCCGCCTGTCGCGTGCTCGTCTTTCCGCTGCCGAAGCTACTGGAGGCCTTCCCGCGCTCACGCCCCGCCAGGCCCTCGATACCCAGAGAGCCACCCAAACCACCGCCACCGAAGGTCGATGAGCGCGACCGGGTCTTCGCGTTCCTTCTCGCCTTGCCGCTCGAGCTCTCGGAGCCGCGCGATACCGTGCCGATCGGAGTGGCGGCGCTCGTGAGTGGATGCACCCTGGCGTTTGCTGCTGATGTGCTGAGCGATGGCGGGCTGAGATCCGTGCTGGTCTTCTCCACCGCTCACGGCTACCTACACATGGCGATCGGGCTGCTGACGAGTGTCTTGGTTCATTTCGATCTGATCCATCTTCTTGCCAACATGTACTTCCTCTATGCGTTCGGGCGCTTCCTTGAGCGGCAACTGGGCACCGGCCTCACCTTGTCCCTTTTCGCGAGTAGCGCCGTTGCTGCTGCCATGGCTTTCTGGGCGGTTCACACCGGCCAGGAGCGAGCGCTCGGAGGAGCGTCCGGCGCGGTATCTGGAATCCTCGGCTGTTACTTCGCTCTCTTCCCCGGACGAATGGTCGGGATCTCGCTGTTCTTCATGGTGCTCAAGGTCCCGGCTGTTGTCTATCTCGGGTGGTGGCTCCTGATTCAGCTCGTGAGCGTCCCGGCAGAACAGGGCATTGCCTACTCCGCACACGCTGGTGGCTTCTTGGCTGGGCTCGTGTGGGGTCTCGTGATGCGGATTCAGGAACGACGCTGATTCTGCCGAGTGCGGCTGATGGTGGGGACTGCACGGCAAGGGGCAGGCCAGCAGGAAGGGCTGGGCGTCACCCTACATCGCGGCGGCTTCATCGAAGGCGGTCTGGCCTTGAGCACGAGGGCCGCCCGTCACGGCCTGTGCTCACTGACCAACGGCCGGCAGCACAGGCCGCGCCGTGCGGCCATCGTCAACTAAACCGCGGCACGCCCCAGGGAGTACCCGGGCCTTGCAGGATGGCCACGAACGGCGGCAAGGCCCGGGCCGGTGCTGTTCCTTTGGGAGTTCGAGAGGGCAAACGAAGGGCCGAGCCGGGGTTGCCGGGCCGAGGTTGGGGGCTGAATTCGTGATCGAGGGCGCGGGATTCGTCGGGGACGGGGCGATCGGGGCGCTGCGGCGCGTGGCCGGGCGGACCTCGTCCGCTCGTTCGGCGACCTGGTCTACGCGTCGCGAACTGCGGCTACGCGGCCTTGCGCAGGAACGGCAGTCGAGGGTCGCCCTCGAAGTGCTCGATGGTGGCAGGCAAGGGTACGGACGGGTCACCCCTGCGTCCGCGGGGAGGCTGCTCGGCGGTGAGATGTTCGGGGTCGAGTCCGTGATACGCCTCGGCGGGCGTCGCCCCGTCCAGGCCGCAGTGCGGGCGGTGGAAGGCGTAGTAGCGCAGTGCTCGGTCGATCACGGCTTCGAGTTCCTTGGGGGCGAGCAGCTCGACGGGCGGGTCGAGACGAAGCAGGGTGTTCTTGAGTGTGCCCCAGAAGCGTTCGAGCTTGGCGTTGGCGCGGTGGTGGTCCGCGGAGCAGAACCGCAGGCGGACGCGCCAGGCCTCGATGCGTTCCTTGAAGGCGGTGGCGGTGAAGCAGCCGTCCTGGTCCACGATCAGGTACCTGGGCTTGCCCAGGCGGGCGAAGGCACGTTCGACAAAGGCCAGCATGTCTTCGGCGTTAGGCTTCTTGAGGAACAGCCTGGCGGTGAGCGTAAGGCGCGAAGCGCTGTCGAGCAGCACGGCCAGCAGTCGCGGTGCGGTGCCGAGGAAGGCCGGGATCTCGGTCAGGTCCAGGTGCCAGACGTGATGGGGGTAGCGGGCCACCACGGGCCGGCTTGGTGCTTCCGGGCCTTGGGATCCTGGGCTCGGGGGCCTGGGTGCCTTGACGTATCTGCGGACCGTGGTTCTGGCGACGCGCCAGCCCGCGCGTGCCAGGTGCCGCGCGATGTCCCCGTAGCCTGTGAACCCGAAGCCAGCCATGAGCTGGGTCAGGTGCTGCACGGTGTCGTTGTAGCGGCGCACGGGCGGGGTGGGCTTGACGGTGGAGCCCACGGTCTTGGTGTCGGGGTTAGCGGAGGCGTTCCAGTCCGAGATGGTACCGACCGAGACGCGGAAGCGGGCTGCGGCTTCGGGCTGGGCCATGCCGGCGAGCTGCATTTGCATCAGGATCATGAAGCGCTGGACCGGCGTGTAGTGTGGCCGCTTGCGTGGTGGCACCTTGTCGAGCCGCACCCCGAACAGCTCCACCTGCTGTTGCAGCAGGGAGATCTGGATGGCGCTGGCGTCGATGCCCGCGAGAGCGCGCTCCAGGCCGTCTTCACTGGTGCGCAGTTCCATGAGTTGCTGGCCGAAGGTCAGGGCCAGCAGGCGGGAGCTGGTCATCAGGGCTCGCAGCACGACCTTGTCGAGGGGCTTGCGCCTGAGCGCGCGGAGGAACAGGCGTTCGGCGAAGGTGTTGGGTGTGGCGTCGAGGACGGCAGGGGTCATGGTTGGCTCCGGGTGGGGGGTGTTGGGGCTGGCATGGTCAGGCTTGCCTGCGGCAGCGCCGCGGCGAGCCCGCGGATGCTGCCATGGTCGATGACGGCCGGCAAGCGAGGCTAGTAGGGATGTAGGGATGCCCACCGTTTCTGCGGGGCGGGCAGCGGAACCGCCGGAGACGCCTAGCGTCGTGTCCCTGCTGCGAGCCGTGGTGGCGATGTGCCGAGCCCTGGCGTGGCTGTACCTGCGGCGTCCGGTTCGGGCCCTCGCCGTCTTGGATCGTGCACTGTCGCGGGGCGCCTACGGGATCCTACTCCGGCTCCGCGCCAGCACTCTGGCGCTCCTGGGTCGGCGGGAGGAAGCGGTGGAAGGGTACCGCGATGCCCTGCGCTTCGACCCGCTGGATGGGACCACCCGCATCGAGGTCTCGCAGACGTTGTTCGACTGGGGCTGGGAGAAGAACAAGTTGCAGGCCTTCATGACCCAGTTCGACGAGGAGGATTCCACCGGAGGTGAGGACGACTCGGGGCCGGTGGCATAGGCGCCTGGCCGCTACGGCAGCGCACCGGGGTTTGCGGCACGGCAGGGAGAAGAGAGAGGCGCAGTCGCGGGGCCTGCTCCGGGAACTGGGCGAGTAGCGGCTCGGCGGGTTCAGGACCGGAGCGGGAGCTCCCAGGCCCTGGCCATCGCCCCGGCCTCGCTCCGCAACCGCGCGGTAGCGGGCGAGTGGATCCTCATCTCCTCCCACGGCGGGCCCTCCAGACACCGAAGGCTCTACGGCACCTCGCTTTCGGCCGTGGTTCCCGGGGTCGAGGTTATGGCCGGCTTGGTGCTTCCGGGCCTTGGGATCCTGGGCTCGGGGGCCTGCAATCCCGCAGCAAGGTCTTTGCCGAAGGATTGCGGCCGTGCACGTGAACGTGTCCCGTCCGTTTGCCACGCCGCCCGGATGGTCTCCGCTCCCCCGACCAATCACCGGGTTGCCGCGATAGGGCGGAATCAGGGGGGCCTGGATGCCTTGACGTATCTGTGGACCGTGGTTCCGGCGACGCAGCCCGCGCGATGCGCGGTAGCCTGTGAACCCGAAGCCAGCCAGCGCTCGCCTGGGGAGTGGGGGCGATGCGCAGGTCGGCGACTTCGGCCTGTGAGCGCCGCTCATGGTCGCCGCGCAGCAGTGCCGGGTAGTCGGTCTTGGGGGGGCCGCCCCCTCGGATCCTCCGCCGGGACCCGGTGCCGCCAGTGAGTCGTTAGTCGGTCGCAACTCGGACCAGGCACGGACGCTCAACCCGGGCGAGGCCTGCCAAGAAGCGTGAGCGCCAACACTACCTCGGTAGGTGTGCCGGCGGACTTGCAGACTATACTGAGGCTATGAGATCGCCGTCCCCGCTGCCCAGGACGTCGGAAACGAAGGTCGAGGGCCTCGCGCGACGACTGAAGAAGGCCCGACGGACCGTCCTCAAGGAAGCCACCGACGAGTACGTCGCACGCCACGATGCGACGGCTGTGACCGAGGCCATGAATCGGGTTGCTGACGCGATCGACACTCGGCCGGATCCGGGCCTCGCCGCGGCCGCAAGGAGCATCATCGAGCACACTGAATGGTGATCAGCCAGCGCGAGACCTGGTGGGCCGACCTGCCGGCCCCCGCCGGCTCTGCCGCCCCTTCTCCCTGTACAGCAAGGCCTGTGGTCCTGGACCTCACAGCTTGTCTTCGCTTCCCGAGGCTTCAGCACCTACCGCGTTCCCTTCCAGAGGCAGAGGTGGTGTGGCTCATGGAAAGCGGGCCCGGGTCTCATAACGCGGTTCGGGACCGGGCCATTCTGGAGCTGCTCTACGGTACCGGTCTCAGAGCCTCGGAAGTGGCGCGGCTTGGGGTCGAGGACGTGTGCTTCTCCGAGAGGGTGATCCTGGTGCGCCAGGGCAAGCGGGGCAAGGACCGCCTGGTGCCCATGGGGGAGCACCTGGCGGCAGCGCTTCAAGCGCACCTTGCGGGGAGGGCCCGACTTCCGGGGCGGCTCTTCCTGACCCAGGCCGGGCAGCCGCTGGGGAGAGGGACTCTCGGGAGCATGCTCCGCCGTGCCGCTCGGCGGGCCGGCCTGGACCGGCCGGTTTCCCCGCACCGGCTGCGACACAGGCACGCCACGCACCTGCTCCGAAATGGCGCTCCCATCCTGGTCATCAAGAGCCTGCTCGGGCACGAGACGCCGCTCTCCACCGGGGTCCACCTGGAGGTCGAGGTGGACGATCTAGGGCGCATGCTGAGGCGGAGCCACCCTCGGGAGCGGGGGAAGCAGTAAGATGGGCCTTGTCATGGCGACTGCGGCAAACCCGGTCTATCCCCACATCACCAAGTACCCCGGGGTGTGCAGCGGGAGGCCCTGTGTGGAAGGAACGCGGGTGCGCGTCGTGGACATCCTGGCCCTGCACCAGGCCGGGCTCACGCCCGAGCAGATGGTCAAGGAGTTTCCGACTCTCAGCGGGCCCGCCGACGTCTACGCCGCGCTGCTCTACTACCACGACCACAAGGCCGAGATCGAAGCGGACCTGAAGGAAGCCGAGGTCCTGGCGGCGCAGTACGAGCGCGAGCAGCGCAAGGCCCCAGGCCGGTAGTGGCCGGTCACGGCCGCTTCGTCATCCTCACCGACGAGCATGTCCCCTGCGCCCTGGTCGAAGCCCTCAGGAAAGCCGGATGGCTTGTCCACCGTGTGGAGGATGAGCTGGGGCTTGGCAAGGGCGAAGCTCGACGACAAGGTCTTCGCGTACGCGGCTGAGCGGGGCTGGGTTTGGCTGTCGCGCGACGAGGCGGCGGTCGCGCATCCGGCTGCCTGGCAACGGGAGGGCAGGCCCTTCAAGGGCATGCTCGTCTGGTCGCAGCGCTACCACCGTGCGATGTCGATCGGCGATGTGGTCCGCCAGATCGAAGCCCTGACCGAGGAGGACGACCCCTTCGCCGCCGGCGTCCGCTTCATCAAGCCCTGAGCGCGGTCTCGTGCCTCGTGGCAGGTTCCGGTGGAAGCTGAAGGCTGGGTTTGCGAGCCGAGCCCGAGCCTCGGTAATGAGCGGAGGGTCTGACGCGCTCCGGAGGAGAGAGGCCCTACTACCACTGGAAGGCGACGTGGGTTCGAAGGGCGGTCGGCCCAGCCGGCGCCGGGGCCCGGAGGTAGCGCTCAGGCGGGATAGCCCCATTCCTGGAAGCTGCGCTGCCAGCGCTGGCGGATCTCGGCTCGCAGGGGCTCGGGCAGGTCAGGATGGGCGTTCTTCCGGTAGTTGAGAATGCTCTCCCGGTAGGCCTGGAGACGGGGCAGGAAGGCGGGGAAGCCCGGGAGATCCAGCGCCTCGTACATGCGGCCGAGCTCCGCGAGCGGGTCCCCTTCCAGAGCCTGGTAGCCCATCTCGTGAAGACGACCGGCGGGGATCAGGTGTCGCTCTTCGAAGAACGCGTCATACAGCTCCACATAACGGGCAAGGACGCGTTGGTCGAGTCGGTCACGATCCAGCCGCTGCAGCTTCATCAGCGAACCCGCCACTTCGACCATGCGGCGGGTGGACAGGAAGACGGCGTAGGGGTCCCGGTGGATGTGAACGAAGCGGGCGTCGGGAAAGACCTCGAGAATGAGTTTGATGCGGGCGGTGTGGGGTGGCGACTTGAGGACCAGGGGCCGGCCGTACTTGACGGTGAGCTTGCGAGCGAAGTGGAGCAGGCCGGCCTGCCACTCGGCAACCTCGGCTTGGGGGACACCGCGAAAGGTGAGGTAGCGCCGGTAGTGGTCGTAGCGGCGGGAGAAGATCCAGGCCAGATACGGCGACCGGAAGGTGGTGGCGCAGAGGGCGAACTCGTCTTCGTAGGGGACATCCCAGC
>DATECU010000241.1:0-2942 GCA_035286745.1 Vicinamibacteria bacterium
GGTTGTTCGAACCCTGGCGGTGGGGATGTTGGCCCTCGGTGGAGGCCATGGGAGCCAAGATGGTGGCTCCGGTGGCGTCGTGGCCGACGCCACCGGCAGGCCGGCGATCAGGCGCGCGAAGGCCTCGGAGAGGTACCCAGCGCTCGAGTTGGGCGCAACCCTCGGGCGCACGCCGAGCCGGCGCCGACCGACCGCCCACCCCGCCGAGTTCCCGCCGACGGATCACGGGGCCCTCGGGGAGAGGCTGGCGAGGACGAGAGCTAGGAGCGGTAGGCGCTTCGCGCGCCACTCGACCCCCACCACCAGTCTGGCGAGGTGGATCCGCCCCCACCAGCACCCGACACCACTCAGGGCCGACCTGCCGGCGCCTCCGTCTTCCTCGTTCTTCTCTGTGCCTCCGTGCCTCTGTGGTTTCCCGTCCGTTGCGGACCCTGGCGCCGCCGTTCGTGATAGCGTACCGGCCGTTGGCGCGGGCCGCGGTCAGGGCGGCCGGTTCGAGGAGGTGCGGAGTGCTCTCAGCGATGGCGAAGCGAGGTTGTCACGCGGCATGTTGGGGACTCGCCTGGGGCCTCTTGGCCTCGGCCGCCTGGGCTCAGGAGCCCAAGGAAACGGCGACCCGGCTGGATGAGAAGGAGTTCTTCAGACCGGATCTGTACATCTCGAGCAGCCAGGTCCCGCTGGAGACCATCCTCGGCGAGCTGCCCAACCAGGACGCCTGGCGCGCCTTCCGCCGTGCGGCTGACGCCAAAGTCTACGTGGACCCCCGCGGCGGAACCGCCGTCAACATCATCCAGGCGGTGCCGCTCATCCCCGGATCGGGCGCCGGCAACCGCCTCACGCTGGCGGACCTGGGGCGGCGATTGGGCCGGCGCGTGCAGGCGGTGGACCAGGCGGTTGTGGCCGACGCAGCGCTCGGTCACATCCGCCAGATCAAGGACCTGCTGGGCATCGACGCTTCGCAGCTCGGCGAGGTGAAGGCCACCTGGATCAATCCCGACCTCTGGCAGATCCACATCCCTCAGGTGGCGAACGGGGTGCCGGTGCGCCACGGCCGCATCGCGGCATCCATCAGCCACGGCAACCTGGTTGTGGTGGGCACCGAGAGCTGGGGCAACGTCCGGCTCGACACCCGACCCAAGGTGACCGGCGACAGCGGGCTCGCCGCCGGCTTCGCCTATGCCGGGGGCCGGCTGGCCGACGACCAGATCCTGCAAGCGCCACGACTCGAGGTGGTTCCCTTCGCGCCCGCCCAGTACCAGGCGGGCGAGGCTTTCGCGGGGCCGGTCGGCAAGGGCTACGACCATCGTTTGGTGTGGAGCTTCGTCTTCCAGCGCTCCTCGGAAGATGCTCGCTGGGAGGTGCTGGTCGACGCTCACTCCGGCGAGGTCATCGCCTTCCAGGACACCAACCAGAGTGCCGACCAGCAGATCAAGGGCGGCGTCTACCCCTTGACCAGCACCGAGCAGTGCCCGGATCTCCGTCGCTGTGGCGCCATGCAACTGGACCAACCCATGCCCTGGGCCAACACCGGCCTGGCCGCACCGAACAACTACACCAACTCGGCCGGCGTGTTCGACTACCTGGGCGGCACCGTCACCACCACCTTCAACGGGAAGTACGTCCGCATCAATGACAACTGCGGCGCCATGAGCGAGAGCGCTTCGGGCGGTATCAACCTCGGCGGCAGCAACGGCCAGCACGACTGCACCAGCGCCGGCGTCTCCGCCGGCGACACCCCCGCCTCGCGCTCGGCCTTCTACGAGGTGAACCGGATCGCCGAACAGGCGCGGGGCTGGCTCCCCGGCAACACCTGGCTCCAGGGCACGCTCACCGCCAACGTCAACATCAACCAGACCTGCAACGGTTTCTGGAACGGCTCCACCATCAACTTCTACCGCTCCGGCGGCGGCTGCCGGAACACCGGCGAGATCGCGGCCGTGTTCGACCACGAGTGGGGCCACGGCATGGACGACAACGATGCCAACGGCTCCATCAGCAACTCGGGCGAGGCCTATGCCGACATCGCCGCCATCTACCGATTGCAGGCCTCCTGCGTCGGCTACGGCTTCTACTGGACTCTGGACAGGGGCTGCGGCATGACGGTCGACGGCACCGGCTACAACAAGAACGAGGCCCAGACGGGGCCCACCCATTGCGACCTCGACTGCTCGGGTGTGCGCGACGCCGACTGGGACCGCCACGCCGACCACCAGCCCGACACCGCACTGGGCTTCGTATGCAGCTCCTGCAACTCAGGCAGCGGTCCCTGCGGCCGGCAGACCCATTGCTCGGCCGCCCCGGTGCGTCAGGCGGCGTGGGACCTGGTGGCCCGCGATCTCACCTCGCCTCCCTTCAGCCTGGACAGCCAGTCCGCCTTCCTGGTGGGCAACAAGCTCTTCTACCACGGCAGCGGCAACGTGGGCGCCTGGCACTCCTGCACTTGCGCCGGCTCCTCCACTGGCTGCGCCGCGGCCAACGGCTACATGCAGTGGATCACCGCCGACGACGACAACGGCAACCTGGCCGACGGCACGCCGCACATGACCGCCATCTATGGCGCCTACAACCGCCACGGCATCGCGTGCAGCACGCCCACCGTCCAGAACGCCGGGTGTGCCGGCACCCCGGCCGCGCCTGCGCTCAGCGCCAACGGCAGCTACAACTCGGTCGCTCTCTCCTGGCTCCCCGTGCCGGGAGCCAGCCGCTACTGGCTCTTCCGTACCGAAGGCTACGCGGGCTGCGATTTCGGCAAGGTCCTGATCGCCGACCTGACGGGCACCAGCCACACCGACACCCAGGTGGCTAACGATAGGACCTACTCATACAATGTGGTGGCCGTGGGGACCTCCAGCGCCTGCTTCTCGACCGCCGGCGCTTGCGTCGCCGCCACGCCGTCGGACCTGATCTTCGAAGACGGGTTCTAGTCGCGCGATTGCCATCGG
>DATECU010000242.1:0-5668 GCA_035286745.1 Vicinamibacteria bacterium
TGGAAACACACCGGCCGCGCAAAACGCTGGATCGCCGCCGTTCCCACCGACGTCGACCGCGAGTCGGTGGTCGCGGGGTAGGGCCCCCCGTGGTGCATGGCGTGGCCGACCTCCACCCCGGTGGGGAAGCCGTTGACGATCAGGCGGCCGACCTTACGACGAAGAGCACCGAGGAGACCGGCCAACTCGATCAGATCGGCGGCGGTGCCCTGGACGGTGGCGGTGAGCTGACCGTGAAGAGCATGCGCCACCGCCGAGAGCTCGACCCGGTCGCGGCACCGCACCGCCAGCGTGGCCGGACCGAAGATCTCCTCGGCCAGCCCGGGCTCGCGCAGCCAGGTGGCGGCATCGGTCTCCAGGAGCGCAGCTCGAGCCTGGCAGTGATTAGGCGCGGCCGCAGTGCTCCGCCCTTCCCACCGTACTCCCGGGACGGCGGCGGCCGCGGACAGGCCGGCGCAGTAGCTGCTCTTGATCCCGGCGTGGACCATGGTGCCGGCGGGAGCCGAGGCCAAGAGGCGGGCCAGATCCCCCAGAAAAGCCGCTGCCGCCTCGGAGTCGATGAGGACGGTGAGACCGGGGCTGGTGCAGAACTGGCCCACGCCTAGCGTCACCGAGGCGGCCAGACCCTGGGCGATGGCCGGGCCCCGCTCGGCAAGGGCCCCCGGGAGCACGAACACCGGGTTCTGGGAGCCCATCTCGGCGTAGACCGGAATGGGCTCCGGCCGTGCCGCTGCGGCGTCGAACAGAGCACGCCCGCCCCGCAGGGAGCCCGTGAAACCGACCGCCCGAATCAGCGGATGAGTGACCAGCTCCCGGCCCACTTCCGGCGAGCCTCCGTGGAGCAGCGAGAAGACGCCGCCTGGCATCTGGGTTCGCTCGGCCGCCTCGATGACGGCGCGGGCCGCCAGCTCCGAGGTTCCTGGGTGACCCGGGTGAGCCTTGACCACGACCGGGCAGCCGGCGGCCAGGGCCGAGACGGTATCCCCTCCCGCCACCGAGAAGGCGAGCGGAAAGTTGGAGGCGCCGAAGACCGACACCGCGCCTAGCGGTACCAGAATCCGGCGCAGGTCGGGGCGCGGCTGGGGGGTGCGGGTGGGAAGAGCCGGATCGATGCGTGCGTCTACCCAGGACCCCTCCTCCACCAGATCGGCGAACAGGCGGATCTGGTTGACGGTGCGGCCGCGCTCCGACTCCAGACGGGCCAGTGGCAGCCCGGTCTCGGCGTGGGCCCGCTCCAGGAGCTGCGGACCCAGATCGAGCAGGCTCTGGGCGATGGCCCGGAGAAAGGCCACCCGCGCCTCCACCGGCAGCGCCGCATAGCGATCGACAGCCGACTCGGCAGCGCGGGCGGCCGCGTCGACCTCCGGGGCCGTGGCCTCGGCGTAGGCGGGGTCCAGGGTCTCGCCGCTTGAGGGGTCTACGGCTCTGAGCGAGGGCTTGCCCTGGCGAGACGCGGTGCCCCCGATGAAGTGGTCGCCGGTCAGCGCGCTCACGGCTTTCGCTCGGCGGCGATGAAGGCGTCGATCTCCGCCTCCAGGATCGAGAGGGGCACCGGGCCGTTGGCCAGAACCGCATCGTGGAATCGGCGGACGTCGAAGCGCGCGCCTAACGCCAGCTCCGCCTTGGTCCTGAGCTCCCGGAGTCTTAGCTCGCCCATCTTGTAGGCGAGCGCCTGGCCGGGCCAGGAGATGTAGCGATCTGTCTCGGTCTCGATCTCGTGCAGGGAGAGGGCGGTGTGCTGGGCCAGGAAGTCCATGGTCTGCTGCCGGGACCAGCCCGACTCGTGGAGGCCGGTGTCCACGACCAGCCGGCAGGCGCGCCACATCTCGTAGGTGAGGCGGCCGAAGTTGCTGTAAGGATTCCGGTAGAAGCCCGCCTCCAATCCCAAGCGTTCGGCGTAGAGAGCCCAGCCCTCCACGAAAGCGGCGACTCCGGAAACCCGGCGGAACTCGGGCAGATCCGCCAGCTCCTGCTGCAGCGCGATCTGCAGGTGATGGCCGGGCACCGCCTCGTGCAGGGTCAGCGCCTCCAGGACGTAGAGCGGGCGCTTGTCGAGGGCGTAGGTGTTGACCCAGTAGGTGCCGGCGCGGGTGCTGCCGATCGGGGCCTCCACATAACGGCCGCCTGTGAACTTGGGCGCCAGGTCCGCCGGCACCGGCTCCACCCCGTAGGGAAGCCGCGGCAGCTTGCCGAACAGCCGGGGCAACTGGCCGTCCATCTTCTTGGCGATGAAGGAAGCCTCCTTCAGCAGCTCTTCCGGCGTCTTGGCGTAGAAGCGGGGATCCCTGCGCAGGTCCTGCAGAAAGGCCGGGAGGGCGCCCTCAAAGCCGACCTGGCGCCTTACGGCCTCCATCTCCTCGCGAATGCGCGCCACCTCCCGGACGCCGATCTCGTGGACCTCTCGGGGTGTGACCTCGAGGGTGGTGAAGCTCTTGACCCGATGAGCGTAGTATTCGCGCCCCCTCGGCAGCTCCGAGGCACCAAGGGTCTGCCGGGCCTCCGGCAGGTACTCCCGAACCATGAAGTCGAGGAAGGCGCGGTAGGCGGGGACCACGGCCTCTGTGATCGCGGCCCGACCGGCCTCCCGGAAGCGCGGGCGATCGGTCTCGGGCACGCCGATCGGAAAGGACTGGAAGGGCCGCATGAAGACACTCTTCTCGGGATCCTCCACGACCTGGGCGCGGATGGTGCCGTCATAGCCGGAGAGGACCGCCCGGGGTAGGGTGAAGCCGGTTCGCAGGCCCTCTCGGAGCAGGGCGATGTGGTCGGCGAAGTAGGCGGGAACCGCGCGCAGGCGCGCCAGGTAGTTCTCGTAGTCGCGAGTGGTGGCCAGCGGGACCTGGCTCGGCAACTGGGCGATGCCGATATGGAAGCCCCAGTCGGCGGTGAGTGGAAGGCGGTAGGCGCCGAACTCGTGCTCGGCCAGGTCGTCGCCAAGCTCGCGTGCGAACATGTGGTAGCTGATGCGGTCCTGCCGAGCCAGGTGCGCAGGATCGATCTTCTTGAGCCGTGCCAGGTAGTCCCGCGTCGCCATGGCTCGGCGCTCGAGGTCGGCCGGCTTCACCGAGGGCAGGCGGTCGGCCCCGCGCGGGTCGCCGACGGCAGTGGCCAGCAGCGGGTCTTCCCGCAGGCGAAACTCCCAGGCCTCGCGGAACAGGGCGTGGAGGGTGGTCGCGGGCTCGGGCCGCGGTCGCTGGTCCGGCGCCGGATCTGACAGGAGCAGCAGCAGCGGCAGGGCGATAGCGTTCATGGGGCACCTCAACAGGGGGCAGTGTGGCGGAACCCGGACGGCGCGTCTTGTAACATTCGACCAGCATGGCCAGCCGAAACGGCACAAAGGCGCCCGAGGGACGACTGGACCGGGATGGGTGGCCGCTCGCCGGCCTCGCGGAGACGCTCTTCGACTGCCTGCCCGACGTGGTCTTCTTTCTGAAGGACACGGCTGGTCGCTACACCGCGGTCAACCAGACCCTGGTCAGGCGCTGCGGTCTGCGAGCCAAGAGCGATCTCCTGGGCCGGACCGCCCGGGAGGTCTTTCCTCCGCCGCTGGGGGCCGCCTACCACGCCCAGGATCGTTTTGTGCTCTCGGGCCGGGAGATCC
The DNA here is from genome assembly GCA_035286745.1 of Vicinamibacteria bacterium. GTDB lineage: Bacteria > Acidobacteriota > Vicinamibacteria > Fen-336 > Fen-336 > DATECU01. Next base: position 3,602 of record DATECU010000242.1, read on the forward strand.
GAGATCGCATGGAGTTGCATCTGTACGACGACGGGACCCGCGGCTTCTGCCTCACCACCAAGCTCCCGCTCTTCGGTCCCGAGCGACGCGTGTCTGGCATGGTGGGCCTCTCCCGCGACCTCCACCGACCCGACGAAAGCCGTGCCGGGTACCAGGCGCTGGCCCGTGCGGTCGATCATCTTCAGGCCCACTACGATCGGGCCTTACGGATCGACCAACTGGCGTCGCTGGCCCGGCTTCCGGTGGGGCGCTTCAAGCGCCTGGTGCATCGGGTCTTCCACCTAACGCCACGCCAACTGCTGGTGAAGACACGAATCGCCGCCGCCGCCCGCCTGCTCTTGGACTCCAAGATGAGCCTGGCCGAGCTGGCGCTCGCCTGCGGCTACACCGACCAGAGCGCGTTCAGCCGCCAGTTCAAGGCCACGGTGGGGATGACGCCCCGCCAGTTCCGGGAGGCCCAGTCAGGCCGGGCTGGTGGCCGGCCCGCCCCCGCGGAGTCCTCGTCATCACTGGTGCCGCAATCGCCAAGCAGCAGGATCGACAAACGCGTTTGAGTCATTCAGTTGTGGACCTCGGGGGCGACGGCCAGAGCGATCTCCTCCAGGCCGGACCGGCGACACGCTTCCAGGACCCGTGCCACCGTGGCATAGGCGGCGTCGCGATCGCCTTGGAGCAAGAGCAAGGGAGTCGCATCGCCTGGGCCCATACGTGCCTTCATGTACTCGGCGAAGGCATCGGCCCCGGCGAATGACGTCTCGCCAACTCCAATCTCGCCGCTCGCCTTCACCACCACCGTGAGGGCTTCGCCACCGCGCTCTTTCGAATGAGCGGCCGGTGGCAACGGCACCGGCGAGCTGGCAAGGAGCGGCGTCATCACCATGAAGATGATGAGCAGCACGATCATCACGTCTGCCATGGGCGTGACGTTGATGTCCGCGATCGCACCCTTCCGGCTTCCTCGGACGTTTATGGCCATGGCTCGCTCCTTTGGTTGCCTCCACCTCGACCCTTGGACACCGCCGCCTGCCGCCTCGTTCCGACCACGACCCAGGGAGTGCGGCCGAGCCTTGGGAATCGCTTGGCGAATCCTTGGCTTCTCTCTCCGGCAGGTGGCATAGACTGGCAGACGCATGCTGAAACACGCAGCGTTGGCCCTGATCCTGGTCGGCTTCGCCGCCTGCCGAACCGGCAGCAACTACACCGACCTGGCAGGTCCGCGCCATGCGGGTGGCGCGGCGACCCTCTCCTCAGGCCCGGATGCCGGCCCCAGGCTGCGAGTCGCGACCTTCAACATCGCTTTCGCGAGGCGAGTGGACAGGGCGATCGCGGTGATCGAGTCGGACCCCTTCCTGCGCCAGGCCGACGTGGTGCTGCTCCAGGAGATGGACGAACCGGGCACCCGGCGCGTGGCGGGCGCCCTCGGGATGGCGTACGTGTACTACCCTGCGACCAGGCACCTGCGGACGCACCGGGACTTCGGGAACGCCGTGCTGTCGCGCTGGCCCATCGTGGACGATGCCAAGATCCTGCTCCCCCACTTGGGGTTCATCGGACGATTGCAGCGCACGGCGACCGCGGCGACCATTCGCGTGGCGGGATCGCTCGTGCGCGTCTACTCTGCGCATCTCAGCACCATGGTCGGCGCCACCGCCGCGGGCCGGCGCGCACAGTTGGGCGTCATCCTCGCCGATGCGGGGCTCTACGAGCGCGTGGTGATCGGAGGCGACATGAACAGCCACGGCGTCGGCCGTCTGTGCCGGGAGCGCGGGTATCTCTGGCCCACCGAGCATGGCCCGCGCACGACCCGCTTCGGCCGCTGGGACCACATCTTCTTCAAGGGGCTCGAGATCTCCTGGGCGGACAGCGCGGGTACCGTTCTGGACGTGCGGGGCGCCAGCGATCATCGCGCCGTGTGGGCGGATGCCACTCTTGCCGAGTAGCAAGCGCTGGGCCCCCTTGGTCGCGCTCCTGGCCTGCTGGAGCCCTCCGCTCGTGGGCGCCGAGGGCAGCGGGATGCTGCCCACGGCTGGGAGTGCGCATAGCGGAGAGCTGCGGCTGTTCGGACGA